>CAYVTG010000046.1:0-14730 GCA_964454575.1 uncultured Thermoplasmata archaeon | reverse complement strand
AGGATAACCAACAGGTACGACGAGAACGACCTCAGTTCCATATTCAGTTTACTTCACGAATCTGGGCATGGAATGTACGAACTCGGTATCGACCGAGCTTTGTTCGGCACTCCTTTGGGAAAAGCACTTTCCATGAGTTATCACGAATCACAGTCTAGGCTGTGGGAAAATTTTGTGGGGCGTGACCGAAATTTCATGGACTACCTATATCCGATGATCAAAGAGGAATTTCCAAATATGACGGATGTACAGCCCGACGAACTTTACAGAACCGTAAATCGCGTGCAGCCATCCTATATCAGGGTAGAGGCGGATGAGATAACATATAACCTTCATATCGCTCTAAGATTCGACATCGAATTGGCTTTATTCCGTGACGAGATATCTGCTGATGAGACCGAGGTGGTATGGCAGAACAAGATGGAGGAATACCTTGGATTGAGGCCCGATGATCCTGCTATGGGTGTACTCCAAGACATACATTGGTCGTCGGGTGCTTTTGGTTATTTCCCGAGCTATGCTTTAGGTAACCTTTATGCCGCTCAGATATTCTCTACGATATTAGATGAAATGCCTTCCTTCTACCAGGATATCAGCAAAGGTGAATTTTCAAACCTCAGGGTATGGTTGAAGGAAAACATACACTTACACGGTAAGAGATATCAACCGGAAGAGATGACAAGGAAACTTACAGGAGAATCTTTGGATTTCAAGTATTTCCATGATTATGTAAAAGGTAAATACGGCGATATATACGATCTATGATCCTGCAGCTAAGAACTGGTGTTCTGTGGTAAAACTATTTATACCTGTAAAGGTATATGTCATATATAGTTATAACAATAAGCTTCACGCCACGTGAAGTTTATCTGGTGTTTATATGAAAGGAGAAAAGTTCCGCAGATGTTCGTATGTCCTTGGAAAAGATCATTCTCTAGACATACTAGAATCGATACATTCTTGTGGATGGAGCAAGGCCAGCGATATCGCCAAAGAATTGGATCTACATGTTGCTACAGCATCGAAATACCTAGCGGAGTTAGAGGAGATCGATGTTCTGGAATCCAGAGAAGCCAAGGGTAAGACCAGACAAGTGATAGAGTACAGGATAAAGGATCCGAAGATTGAACTTACTTACGATATCTCAAAAAAACGTACCCACGAAGGACAACTTCAAGGCTTTTACACTGATATATACAACTCTATACTTGATAGGACCGAGAAGGTGTATGGTTTAAAGCCGACGGATATTCCTGATCATGAAGGGAAAGATCCTACAGATAACGAAACTATGAAAGAAGCCCTTCGACAGCTATGTAAGTATAATGAAGATAAGTTAGGACTTTTTACCACACAGAGATTGATATGCAGTGCGTGTAAACCTATCCTAGATAACGACAAACGCTCATTGACCAGCTATGAACTATTTCAAGATCTACCGGTCAAATACTTCGAGAAACTAATGGAGGAATTACGATCAAACGAGTAAAAAGTGGAATCAAGGGTATGGATGAAATGATGGAAGGGGGATTCCCCGAGGGAACTGTTAACCTTTTGAAGGGTCCTGCAGGCAGCGCAAAGACACTCTTCGGTCTACAGTTCATCCAAGGCGGCATAGAGCGCGGTGAAAAAGGTCTGTTTTTATCTCTCGAAGAGAGCAGGGAAAACATGCGGAGAGCCGTTGAATCGTTTTCACTCGATTGGGAGCCCTATGAGACAGGAAAGGCATATCTGATAGACTATGGTGAGTTGAGAAGGGGCGATCTTCAAAATTCTCTGATAAGCTTTAGTGAGATACAGGACTTTTTGGATAATTTTCTGGAGGGCGAGAAGATACAACGCTTGGTGATAGACTCCATCAGTGCGGTATCTCTGTATTACACTTCTCCGGAAAAACTCAGGCGAAGTCTTTTTGAATTCTCACGATTCCTTAAAGATAAAGATCTGATATCTGTATTGATATCCGAAAGTGAAGATTCTCGATTGAATGTGGAAGGCTTCGTTTCGGATTCTTTTATCAATATGGGTTACGAGGACTTTAAAGGTGAATTCCGAAGAAGCATCAAGATAACTAAGATGCGATTCACAAGGCACGACCCGTATAAACATCCCTTCTTGATATTAGATGGAGGTATCGATATATCAGTTGAAGAAGTACTAAGGTGAAACCGGTAATGAACGACCACTACGACGATGTTATAAAGACGTTGATAGGGGAGTCCGTCCCCAACACTTCATTGTTACTTCGGGGACCTCCGGGTAAAATACAGGATGGGCTGGCACTCCAATTTTTAGCTTCACATCTGTCTAAAGGTGGTGCGGCCCTTGTTGTCGTATCTAAGGTGTCGCCTGACAAGTATCTCACACACTTAGAAAGATACGGGGTCGACGTTAAGAGATGTATCTCTGAAAATAGACTATTATTGGTCGATTGGTACTCATACACAAGGAGGGTCATAATCGGTATCCAGCAGGACATCGGTGTGATCAGGTCTAGCCGAGACATCTTAAATCTCAGTATCAGTGTGAACAAGGCTCTGGATTCACTCCCTGCGGCTGGTAACAAGATCGCGGTTATCGATTTTCTTGATACTGCGATAGATACCTTTGGCTGGGATACCGTTCATGAATATGTTCGTAAGATAATGGAAACCCTTCGTAAAGATGATGTTACATCTCTATTGTTAGCCAGTGATAATCTCGAGGATGAGATCCACAGGTCACTTCAAACTATATCCGATGCGGTCATCGATCTGGATAAGGACGACGACAATGTAACTGTTTATCTCGAGTCTCTGGGTCTGGAATATGAAGATACGGAACATTTTGATCTTAAAGTGGACGACGGGATCATCTCATTTAACACACTCAGCGGCTTATTCTCGGGAAACGCAGTCGAGAAGTTAGGTCAAACTGCCAAAGGGTTTATCAGCCGCTCTAACGGGAATAAGAATAAACAAAATGGAGATGGGACTAAAGGTAAAGTCAATGGAGGGATAGTCGGGAAGATCAATGGCCTGGTGAACGGTAAGACAAACGGTAGGATCAACGGTAAGACAAATGGTAGGATCAACGGTAAGACAAATGGTAGGATCAACGGTAAGACAAACGGCAGGGTGAACGGCAAGACAAACGGCAGGGTGAACGGCAAGACAAACGGTAGGATCAACGGTAAGACAAATGGTAGGATCAACGGAGAGGAGAACGAGGATCCGCTGTTAGACGAAAATGAATTTCATGGTGCTGCCGGAGCGGATTCAACCAGCCTTGCTGCAGCCGACGGTCTGATCAATGGTCTAGGAGGAGTAAGCGGCCCAACCATGGATTTTTCCGGGACCTCCACCATAGACGATATCAGCTTACCCGATGACGAAGGATTGATAAACGGTCTTGCAGGGGGCGGCGAAATCACCTATTTACAGGGAGATACTATCAAAGATACCTTCGACATGGGAGAACTACTTGAAGAAGAAAGGCGTCTGAAACCTAGGGGAGGAGGCACTCAATGGTTCAAAAAGGGAGTTGGCGTCGTAGCTATAATGTTATTCTTACTATTTCTCCCAGTGATGCTTAACATACTATATATCCCGGTTGAAGAAAGGATATCCGTCGACGGAGATTTCGATGACTGGAGGGCGGTCAGGGCATATTTCGACCCACCGGCAGACCATGATATCGAAAGTATCGATATCCGTGAATACAGACTTGTGGAAAGTGATGGATTTCTGTACATATACCTACAAACGGCTGGCGATCTTTTCATGACCGGCGGAAGAGTGAACTCCATACGCTTCTTTATAGATATAGAAGAGGAGTACGGCTACAGTATAGGTGGACTCCGAGCAGACCATATGCTTGAGATATACGGTTGGGAAGGCGAACTAAAAGGAACTTCACTATATGATTTTAACCGCTCTCGAGACACTGATGACTGGAACGGCTATGTACAACGCGGTGGTGCCCGTGTACAGTACAGAAATAACGAATTGGAAACTAGGATATGGATCGGACAGCAAAATAACGATGTTGCACCTAAAGTGTTCATACATATGATGACTGATCAACACAGTGATTCCAGCGAGGGCCGGGTGATCCCCGAGATGGACTCTATAGTTTCTCGGGTGGAAAAGATAGGTCCTGATGTTGTACCTCCCGGAGAGACAGTTCCTATGCTACAACTATCTTCCTTTTCTCTTTCTGGAGATGCCACCATCGAAAATCTAACCATAGAATATAACGATCATTCTGAATATTACATAGAAGAGATAATCATCTACAGGGGAGATATAGGGTCAGTAGATATATCAACAGACCCTTACCTTTTCCGTGTGGAGGATTTCAACGGCTCTGTCACCATAGAGTTAGATGAGCATGTGAACGAAACCATAAGCGATCATATCATTGCCGCACGTGTAAGCTCAGAAGCTGTTCTACAAAGCGTTGTCGGTCTTCAGATATCAGATATGACTGCAGGGGACGGTATAGCATCCGTACAGAAGACAAGAGTAGACAATGTGTATATCGGAGGGATACCGGACCAACCTCGTGTTAACGGGGCTTTTATAGATTGGATACACCAACCAGTATGGGATGACCCCGTGGATGATCTTTCTCCTGTAGGCACATGGAATCCTAACATCGATATAAAACAATACTCCGCAGTGGGGGCAGCCAGTTTCTTGGTTTCCGTGGAAGGAAACATGCTCGGAGGCGCCGATGTACCTTATATGCGTGGACGTCCACCTGAATCGGTCGACAGTGATGGAGATGGTATCACGGATATCTACGATCCGCTTCCAAACGATTTTACCAACGACGGTACTCCGGACAGCGAGATGGTCACACCAGGAGGACTTCCCGATGTTGACGGAGATGGTGTGGCCGACTGGCCTTACGGCCCTGATAAATGGTTGAACACCACCATTCCGGAGCATCCGGATATCCCGGGAGAACACTGGGGCCGTGAAGTCAGCAGATACATAGGCCCTGTGGTATTACCGGTGCGTACAGGTGAGGATTACGTTCGAATATTCATAGACGCAGACAGCGACGGATCATCGGGCTACACCGCATCATGGCTTAACATGGGTGCAGAGTACATGATAGAGATAACTGGCCGCAATATGGGGGTCACAAGTGCGGAGTATTATCGTTATATTGGTACTCGAACAGATTGGTCCTGGGAATCTCTCGGAGATGTAACGGTCGCACTGAACGCCACCAGCCTCGAGACCGCACTGGATATCGGTGCTCTGGGGATACCCGATGATTTTGAGGTTACCTTCGTGGCTACCGATTGGCAGAACGATCTAGATACCGCTGTAATCAACGAAAACAATATAGGTGATTGGCGGACCCGTTCGTCCTCCGAAAGGTACCGGTTCTATCTGCGTGAAGGTGACGAGCTGTTGTACGAAGAAGGAAGTACGATGCAGACGGTCACATTGAATAACAGAGGAGGACCTTTTTCTCACACATGGAGTTCTCCTGTACTAGCGGGAGATACGGAGATATCCGATACAGTACATGTCCATCTGTATCTACGTCCCGGATCCTCGGGAAATAATCATCCTGGATTACAAGTAGAATTATCGCATGAAGGCGGTACTTTGGGTACAGGTGAGTTGCAGCCTATAAGCAGTTCAGGGTGGTACACGATCTCGATACCAGCCGGAGGAAGCATCGTTCCCGGTGGAAATACCTTCTCTTTGGTAAGCACGATAACAGGTGTGGATGGAAGCTTGAGCATGAACATTGACTACAACTCGGAAACAGTAAATTCGCGCATGTCCGTACCTACATCCACATATATATCCGTTGGCGAAGTTTACACTCTTAACGATTCAGGCGGAGAACAGAATTTCTTTGAACCCGGAGACCTGGTCGATGTTAACGCCGATGTTACACATCCCCTCACAGCAGAACTCGTATCCGAGGTGACCATGTCAGTATATTATCCCGACGAAACACCCATGATCCAGGATCTGGAGATGTCGTTCAAGGACGAAGATACTTCGATACCTCCTTACTGGAGTTTATTCAACGCCTCTTTTAGATTGGAAGATGATTCACCCAGAGGTATATATAATGTTAAAGTAACGGCTACCGATGTCCAAGGGATATCATCGACCAATGAAACAACCTTCATCATACCCGTCGATCCCGGAGTTGCAGTGTATCCGGATGGTACCGAAACCATCGATCCGGGGACTTGGGCAAGTTATGATGTTAACGTACAGAACATAGGTAACGTGGACGACGATTATCGTTTGACGGTTTCGGAGTCCACACAAGGATGGGTCACCGAGTTAAGGTATGGGGGAGATATGATCGCCTCGGATGATAACGGCGATGGTACATGGGACTGGGTAGATACGGACTGGGATGCCGATGGAACCGGGGCACCGATCATCTCGTTGGTTCCGGAAGAAAAGATGACTTTTACCGTATCAAAATATGCTCCCGAAGGGGCGGAGGGACAGCAAGACACGACATCACTCTTCGCACATTCACAAACATTCGACGATGTTTACGATACCGCGGTCTTCACTACAAGTACTCCTTATCCTTCCACCTCCAAGGCACTTTATATTCATGATGGTTTCACAATGGATACGATGATGGGGACCTCGACCATCTCTACAACGATACCTGAGGACGGTAGTAATACGTGGACTCAGGAACCACCTCTGGAACGTGATCTCAATCTCATCGACCATGCAACGGTTCATCTATACATCGTCCCCAGTCTTCAGGGTCACTGGAAACCGGATGTCACTGTATCACTGAGCGAATCCGGTTCATTTATCAATTCGTTCACAATACATGGAATAGACACGGAGGGATGGTATGAATTCCCTGTTGATACCAATGTCCTCCTTAAAGAGGGAAACCGGCTGGAAGTAGAAGTATATTCAGGTACGAGAAGCATAGATGTATATTACGACTCGGAAACATACCCTTCCCGAGTGGAGTTCAATACGGACACTTTCATCCGTGTGGAGGAAGTTACAACTTACAAAAATGACACGGAGATCGACACGTTCAGTGCAGGTGATACAGTTACCATACGGGCAAGGATATCGGATCCATTTGGTGAATACAACATAGCCGGTGCTGTCACCACCATCTACGATCCCGATGGGGTGGTGCTCGTTTCCAATATGACTCTGACAGCCATGGAAGACGGACTGACAGCCACCTCCGCGGGCACATGGTTCGAAGGTGATCATCAACTGACGGACGACGCTGTTGTGGGGGATTACACCGTCGAGGTAACAGCCACCGACCAGCAGGGGCTCGAAGACGAGGGGGACACTCTTTTCCAGGTACCGGCCGGCGTAGAGGTCGAACCGGACAACGAAGGTGATGCTCAAGCAGGCACCATAGTTGAATATCAGCACACTGTGACTAATCTCGGAAGAGGTAACGACAATTTCGAGCTGAGTGTATCTTCCTCACTTGGATTCAATGTTACCTTACTCGATGAACAGGGAAACGTTATCACGGATACAGGGATCCTTAAGATGGGCGAGTCTATCAATATAACTGTCAGGATAGAGATACCGGGAGATGCAGAGAGCGGACTCGTTGATGAGACAACCGTAACTGCTACATCGCTCAGAGATGGTTCTGTTTCAGATTACGCAACGGACACCACCAGCATCTCGGAGTTCACAGACATGATGCTCCCCATAGGATTTGTATTCATCCTTTTCTTCGGCTGGTTCTTCCACCGTAGGTTTGTACTAGATAAAAACGGAAAAGTCAAAGATGATACTGGATCCGATAATAGACAACAAGCAGATAACAGAATACCTCAAAAAGAGGTGGTCACGTGAATCTAGTGGTGACTACAAAAAATAAATATACCGCTGGGAGCACTTTCATAATAAAAAGGGGTGCTGGAATTTGAATGAAGAATCCTTGGTGTGCCCTATATGCGGACAGAAAAACCCGCATGATAGAACCCGCTGCAAGATATGCGGCAGCTCACTTGAGGTGATGGATCCACAGGATAAAAGTATACTAAAAGCACTACAGCATATCTCCGGAGTCGGTAGCTATAAGGCCAAAAAAATAGTCGATTCCGGCATAACCTCACTAGATGAACTTGAAAACGCCGACCTCAACAGTTTTCTTAAAGTTGAAGGCATAGGAGAATCGACGGCAAAAGAGATAATGGAGGCTATCGAGGGTTCGAAGAAGGATGAAGGAGGGCTTTACCTCTGCGGTGAATGTGGTGCCTTTGTGGGGAAGATGGCATCTACCTGTTACAACTGCGGTACGAAGATGGACGACGACTTCGACGATGAGGTCGAGGATGAAATAGATGAAGAAGAATATGTGGAAGAGAAACCTGAAAACCTTGATGAAGAGGAGGGTTCGCTCTATCTATGCGGAAATTGTGGTTCTTTCATATCCGATAACAATATCAGATGTCCTTACTGTAATGCAGCTATCGAAGACGATGAAGAATTAGAAGATTTGAACGATGACTTTATAGACGGATCATTGATCGAGAGAGATGAGACAACGTTAGAAGAAACTGAGGACGATGAAGGAGGTCTCTATCTATGTACTAACTGTGGTTCTTTCGTCAGTGCTTCATCTGATGTATGTACCCTGTGTGGTTTTTCATTTTCTGAAGATGAGGTGCAACAAGCATCACCTCGTGAGGAACTTGCAGACGATATAATCGACGATCTCATAAAAGAATCCGAAAAAGAAATCGAACCTGAATCTCCATCGTCTGAAGCCGAAGAAGAATTGTCTTTAGACGAAATCGACGAGTCGTATATAGACCAAGAATTATCTTTAGACGAAATCGACGAGTCGTATATAGACCAAGAATTATCTTTAGATGAACTTGACGTTGATGAAATAGACATTGAAGCTGATCTTCTATTAAAGGAATCTGAAGAAGATAGTACGGATCTAGAAGAGGATTGGCTGACCGACGATATAGAATTAGGAAAGGTAGACGATTCAGATATTGAAGATAATTGGGTGATAGATACCTTAGAGGTAGATGACTCGGATCTTAAAGAACTTGATAGAGAGATAGAAAGTGCTCTTGAGAGTGAGTACGGTATTTCCGCAGACACCATAAAGGCACTATCCCTTGGCGGAGACATCAAATTGTGTGGTAACTGCGGACGCATATGTGAAGAGAAGGAAAGCATTTGTTCGTTGTGCGGACACGAATTTGAAGATTCACCTGAAGTAGAGGTCGAACCCGAGATCGATACACACGAAGAAGACATGTCCAGAGTAACGGACACGATGCTTAAGGCCCTAGGGATAAGCGAATTGGGAGACCAAGAGGCCTCAGAGTCGGAACAGGGTGTTAACGTATGTTCTGTTTGCGGAGCCTTCCGTAGAGAAGGTACCGATAGGTGTCCCATCTGTGGTAGTCTGTCTTCTGAGATGCCCGACATCGAAATCGACGAGGATATCGAAGGGGGTATGTACTCAGACGATACACTGTATATGTGCGATGCATGTGGTGCGATCGTTGGGGGTGAGCAGAAAGCTTGCTCTATATGCGGGAGCGACCTGGATTTAGCCAGAAGAAAGATAAAAGAGGAATCCATTGATGAAGCAGAGGATAACACAGAAGACATAATATCAGCATTCTTTGGAGATTACAAAGGTTTAAAATTAACTGAAAAAACGAAAGATGACAATATCTCCTTCTGTGACGTCTGCGGTGCACTTGTAGTACAGGACGCAGCTAAATGTCCAGTATGTCAAACCCAGATCACCGATGAGCCAAAGGAGGAAATTCAGGGTGCAGAGTTTTATTTTGGTTTAGATGAAATAACAGACGAAGATATTTCGCAGATCGAAGATGAAATCGAAGATGAAATCGAAGTAGAATTCGAAGATGACGACGAGGACATCGATGATCTACTATCCCAACTTGACGATCAAGATTTTGAGGAATTGGACTCGATCACGAAACTCATCGAAAGTCAAGACGAGGTCCCAGACGAAGAGTTTGATAGTGAATTCCAAATCGATGGATCGGAAATCATCGATGAACTAGTAGAAAAGGAACTCGATATCGACGACGCTGCCGATGAAGTCAAAGTTGAAGAAGACGTGGTTGATGTATCTGCATCTGAACCCGATATTATAGATGAATTAGTTGAGAAAGAACTTCATTTAGACGATGATCTTACAGAGGTGGAAGAAGATGAAGATCTTACAGAGATCCTTAACAATCTTTCAGACACATCCCCCGCCGTTGCATACGAAGACGATGATGGCCTAGAGGATTTTGATGTTGGTGCTGTACTAGATGAGATAAGCAAAGATGTAGCTGAAGAATATCCGAGCGATACAACATCTGAAAAGCCAGAGATACATGAGGAAGATGAATGGGTGCGATGCCCATCTTGTGATTCGTATGTAGATACCGATAGCGATGTTTGTGGAGTTTGCGATCATTCATTCTTAGAAACGATAAACAAAGAGGAAGAAACAATCTCTACAACTGAACAGTTAACGGTTTCGAAACCCCGTTATGACAAAGTTGATGTTGATTGGATAGATGAAGTGATGAACGAAACAGGAAAGATCAAGGCCACTTCAAAACCGGAGCGACATCAACCTCCTAGTATGGTGAAAGGAACACTTGACAAAATAAAGGAATATGAAGTACCTGTTTCCGGTATATCTCTTCTTGCCTTTGGCGGCATCTCCATGTATTCTTACGGCGATTACGGTCTCAGATATCTTATGATCATCGGTTTGGCACTCGTAGGTATCTTCATGGGCATCGGTTTGTTCACACTCATACTTCTAAGACAAAAATATTTGAATGAATCATCGTATGGATTGATCGGCTACTCTCTAGCTCTAGGTATTGCAGCCTTCGTTCCTTTGAATATATGTTTCTTAAATCTATCTCTACCGCTTATCGCGAACGCAGGTATGCTGGGCATCGCTCTTGGAATTTTCTGGATCCTGGACTTCAAGATACATCCGGAATATCGTTACTATATGTTGTGGTTCTTTGGAATATTACTCATGTTCATAGTTCTCAGCAGTTCTCTGATATCCGATATTACATCTTATGGAGACCTGGGATACCCCATCATCATGTCCATGGGTTTAGGCGGTATTCTAGTATTTGGAGGCACATTGAGCTGGTACAGACAAGTCAGTGGTGACACTCAAGCCTACGAGAACATGAAGATCGGTCATAAACATCTTGTATTGGGCGACTACGAAGATGCGCTCATCAATTTAGAGAAGGCAAACATGGTATCTGGAAAGAATAAAAAAGACATCGATACAGATACATCACCACTCTACAGTAAAGGGCTCGCACTGTGCAGTATGGGTCAATACCAAGAAGCCGTTGAAACCTTCAAAGATGTCCTGAGATCCAATCCCGATAATGTATGTGCTTGGAACAATCTTGGTACAGCTTACAGTAGGATGGGAGATCAAAATAAAGCTATCACAAGTTTTAAACATGCATTGAATACCGATCCTAAATATGAGATATCATGGAACAACTTGGGTAACGCACTCTATCGTTCGGGCGATTATTCCAAAGCACTCGACTGCTACGACAAAGCTCTCGAAATAAATTCCAATTACAGAGATGCCAGCATGAATAAATCACAGGCTCTGATCAAGCTGGAACACCAGGGTTCACAGATAGCGCGTTAACTATCATCCAACTTCTCTGCAGCCTCTTTTATCGCCTCTGAATATGTAGGATGCGGATGGATAGTATCTAAAATATCTTTCACCGTTAGACCTTTTTCCATGGCGATAGTACCTTCCATTATTATATCCGTAGCACCCGGGCATACCAGATGCATACCGATCACTTCATCACCTTTACAAACGAGTTTTGCCAGACCGGCTCTTTCCCCTGTGGAATAACCTCTGCCCAGTGCGGATATAGGAAACGATGCAGTTCGGATATCATCGTATCTCTCTTTTGCCCCCTCTTCAGATAGACCAACACTGGCTATCTCAGGATGGGTGAATATTCCTGCAGGTATGAGGTGGTCTGAGAACCCTTTGTTGTTTTTACCCCCTATGGTATCGATCACGATTTCTGCATGTTTGTATGCAGTATGTGCCAACATGCCCTTACCGGTAACGTCACCGACTGCGTATACACCTTCTACTGGAGTTCGCATATAGTCGTCGGTTACTACGCTTCCGTTTTCTGAAATTATGTCTAAATCCATCTCCGGTGGCGATGGTTTGCGGCCAACGGAACACAGTATCTTTTCGAATTCTAACTCTTCGTTTTTGTCCCCTTCGATGACCGCTTTGAACGGTTTTTTACCGTGTACCGAAGATACCTTAGCTTGCGTTATGATATCGACCCCTTTACGCTTCAGCAGACTCTCGGCTTCTTTCCCCAGCGAACTATCCATCCCCGGCAGTAAGCTTTCCATCAACTCCACAACCGTCACGGATGTCCCCATGGAAGAATAGAAAAATGCCATCTCAACACCGACGTAGCCTCCGCCGATGACCAGCATGGATCCCGGGATATTATCCAGGGTAAGTGCACCCTTGTTGGTGAGAATATCCTCTTCGTCAACCTCTAAAAAAGGAAGCACTACCGGCTGAGAGCCCGTAGCGATGATCATGTGCTCCGCTTCCAGAGTTTCTCCGTTAACCTCAACTTCTTTGCTTCCGGTGAGTTTTGCTTCGCCTTCTATGATTTCAACACCGCTGTCACTCAATTCTTTCTCCACACCCTTTCGGGAGATCTTCACCGCCCGGTCTTTGTTTTTCATCACTTTGGAAAAGTTGATCTGGTCAAGTGTAACATCGATCCCTTTACGGCCGGCTCCCTTAATCGAATCGACCAATTCGGCAGCCGATAACAGCGCTTTTGAGGGTATACAGCCGGTGTTGGTACACACACCACCGATGGTATCCTTTTCGACCAGCGTGACGTTAAAACCCCTTTTAGCACCTATCACAGCACTCTTGTACCCTCCGGGCCCGCTTCCGATGACTATTATCCGTTCACTCATGTTATCGATAGCTTAACCGAGATGAGATATTAATCGTTTTTGCAATGGTTTCTTCTACGTAGAGGAAAATTTTCATTCAGAAGCACTAAAAACCATAAAAAATATAAACTCATATTTGTTTAAAAGGATGACATATATGGTGGCAAAACACAAAAATTTCCTTAAAAAAATTGGAAGGGTGTGTATAACATTTTGTTTTTAGTTTATATCATAACCATTGGTTTATTGATAATATATCTAATGTTTTATGATCTCCACAATTATGGCTTATAGGAGGAAGTTTTATATTTTCTATTTTGGTATATTTAAGATTTAAAACGAGGGTAAATGCTTATTTTGAACAAACTTGGAGACGGTATAATAAATAAAATCATCAAACACACATCTCTACGGAGTTTTCATCTTTAACAACGAACCTAGATTCAACGAGTGAAAACCCTCGCTCCGCCGATGTTCGGAACGTATAGCTAACAGTATATGTGCTACGGGTTTCCGTTCCGCCCGAACGCTTTCCCTCCAAACGAAAACTTCACATCATAATCCAGCCCATTATATGAAATATCCTCCATTTTCAAACTATGTCTTTAGAAATGTTAGGATAAACCTTGTTAACCCCATCAGTTAATCTTTCCTCAATCTGAAGGCTGTACCAATGGCCTCCAAAAAATGGACTCATATTATCTGTCCATTCCAAGGTAAGAAGACACTCCTGGTTATTCGATGAATTATAAGTTATGTTCATATAACGATCACCTTCATACTTTTTGATCAGGTCCCATTGATAATCCCATATCAAATCCCTCTTATGCATGAAATACGTTTCTAGTTTAAACTGAATTGTCAGGTTAAGAGATGTTGATTCGATCTTTAAGAATCTACCTTCATCTATTCGCTCTATTTTAGCTTCACCGTTCAATATCTTATATTCATCTGGATCTAGAGTAACATTTTCTTTGCGTCTATGAACCAGGTTTGGTAGGATGATCTCGTATTCCGCAGAGGTATTTTGCGTTATTTCAATATAATATATCTGTTCACCTTCAGGTGAAAAGATGTAGTCAGCTTCAATATATATTGCAAAAACAGCACCCATCAGAATCAGGATGACTACGATTATAGAACCTATGTATTTCCGTCTGTTTTTTTTGATTTTGTAATATTTGATATTTATTAAACCATATCTTATCGTGAAGGCAGATAATATCAAAAAAGCTATCAGTGAGATAAGGAATAACATATAAATCATCGGGATTTTACTTGTGATCCCGTACAATAGCACTAGCAATATAATGATAGAAAAAACGATAAACGCTCCCAAATCATCCTTTAACCTATGGGCGAAACTTTTATTCATCTCTTCCCAACTGATGGATCTATATCTTTGATATATAATCAGGAAAATTATTATAATAAAACCGAACGTTACAAACCAACAAGCCAAGCAGTGAAAATTATGGATCGAAATAACTAAACTTCCGAGTGTAGATATTAAAATGACTAGAAGTATAATATATGGAACTTTGTTCTTTTTTATCTCATGTTTTAGGTAATCTAGAAATATTCGCATTATTTCCCTCTATCAATTTTTGAGATGAAAAGCAATATTAATCAAAGTATAAATGTGTTTTGTCCCATAAACAAAGTGCTCTGTATGTACAACCTAGAGAGATATGTCACCCCTCTATTGAGAAGGGAGAAGAACCTC
>CAYVTG010000045.1:0-14734 GCA_964454575.1 uncultured Thermoplasmata archaeon | reverse complement strand
CCGGCGGCACTTCGACGAAGGGGTTTATCTCAAGCTCGCCCGAAGCTATCAGAGCGGCGGCGGCGTGCATGTTGTTCGGTGCGTACTTTACCGGGAACGGGTTAGTTGCTTTTCTGGTGAAGAGCTGTTTTATCAGTGTGTAAATAGTGGTTGTTGGCATATCTTATCACCTCATATAGCACCTTCGAATACTATCAGGAACGTGCCCAACAGACCGATCACCGTCATGGGCACCCAGTAGAAGTAACTGGCCTTGTCTATCTGGAACCTTGAGAAGGCAACCCGTATCAAAGATACCGCTGCAAATATGATCACCAGCAATTTAACCAAAAAGAACAAAATGTCCGCTGTTACATCGACTATGGTCATACCTGCAAATTCCGGGCCGCCGAATGAATACCACGCCGAGATGTTGTGCGGGAAGAACAGCGCTATCATCAGAGTACCGACAACGACCATTTTGACCGCTTCCGCAAGGTAGAAAACACCGAGATTTCTGCCGCTGTATTCTACGAATATACCTCCCGCCAGCTCGGTCTCGGCCTCGGCCTGATCGAAGGGTATCTTGGATAATTCTCCCGGAAGTACGGATATCATGGCCGCGAGGATGAAGAACATACCGATGGTGCCCATGATACCGACATGGCCCCATACTGGTTCCGATGAGATGACTCCCAGCGAAAAACTGCCGTACTTCCACGCGATGGTGACCGCCGCTATCGCCAAGGGGAATTCATAGCTCATCATCAGTACGAGTTCGCGCTGTGCGCCCACCGTGGCGTACGGAGAGCCTGATGCGAATCCACCGAATGCCATGGCAACGGCAGGTATCGCCAGAAGATATAGTATCAGTATCAGATCGCCGTATCCCTCCATTATAGGCTCAAAGGGGCCGAATGGCAGATAGACCAGAGCGATCAGGGCCGCTGCAAGGGCCGCTATGGGGGCACCGTTGAATATCCACGGTATGGCGTTATCGGGAACGATGTTTTCTTTCATGAACAATTTTTTAACGTCTCTGAAAGGCTGGCGTAAAGGTGGCCCTATACGAGACTGCATCATCGCCGTTACCTTCCTGTCGAAGCCCTTGTAGAGCAATCCCAGGAATATTCCCGCGAAGGGTATAAGGACGGTAAAGATCATCCGCAGAGCAAAGCCATCTAATTTCATTCTATCCTACCTCCTAATATGTCCTTTGTTTTTTTGACCGACATACGGTGCAGTTCTTCATGGTCATATCCCCACTGCTTGCCGGTGTTCACGTCCACTATCTCCGCCCGGTCCATACAGCCTATGCAAGGGTCTATGCAGGCCGCTATTATGGGTATGTCCGCGATCTGTTCGTCCATAAACATGGGGGCGTAGGTCGCCAGATTGTTGTAGGTGGATGCCCTTATCTTCCAGCAGTCAAGTTCCTCCTTTCCCCCCTTCAAACGTACATAGTGGAAGGCCTCTCCGCGGGGTGCCTCTAAACGACCGATGCCCTCCCCGTGGGCTTTCTTCAACTTATTCAAGGTTGCCGCCATCTTGGGTTCGCTGTTGATACCATCCTGGGGCATCTGGTCGATGCACTGTCTTATTATATCTATCGATTGGACTAGTTCCTTCAATCTCACCAGCGTTTTCGAGAACACGTCGCCAGTATCCTCGTAACCGTAGAGTGACGGTAATTGATACTCGATATCAAGGTCACCGTAGGCAGCATACGGCTGATCTATCCTCACGTCCTTGCGTACGCCGGAGGCTCTTACCGTCGGCCCGACGCCGCACAATCTCAGTGCGGCCTCCTTTGTGAGCACCCCTATGTTCTTCGTCCTCAAACGTATGCTTGGATCTCCCAGGAATATGTCTTCCAGTTTTTCGTAGAGATCTTCATAGTATTTCAAAGTCGATTCTATCTTGGGATACATCTTCTTGGGTATGTCTCGGTTCACCCCGCCTATGGTCCACATGGAGTAATTGACACGGTTGCCGCTTATGTACTCCAACAGGTCCATCACCTTCTCGCGTATCATCCACGTGAAGTGCAGGTGAGTGTCGAAACCGATCTCGTGGGCGGCCACACCGGCCCACAGAACGTGGGAATGTATCCTCTCCAATTCCGCCATTATCGTACGTATGTAACGCGCCCTGTTGGTGGGCTCGATACCGGTGGCGTGCTCCACCGCGGTTACATACATGTGCTGGTGAACTATCGAGCATATCCCGCAGATCCTCTCGGAAAGAGGGATGACCTTGAACGGATTCCTGTGCATACCCATGAACTCTATACCTCTGTGATTCATGCCCGGATGCGCCTCCGCACCCACTATCCGTTCCCCGTCTATCCGGAATTTTATCAAAAACGGTTCCTTGAGAGCAGGATGTATGGGGCCTATGGGTACTTCGTAGGTGGTCTCTTTTTTACCTTCACTTTTCATCTTCATCACCTCTTCGTCGATTGACGGAAGTGGGTTTTTGGGTTGCTTCTTCCGGATCGTGTACATATCTCGATGTGTCCTCCATGCCCGTTTCGTCCCACCTCCACGGGTAGCGATCCTTCGGGAAGTTCTCATCCAGCCAAAGCCGTCTGGAATCCGGTATGTCAATGACGGTGATCCCCAGAAATTCCTGCTTCTCCCGTTCGGTGGTGATGGCACCGGGGACGATATCCGTGATGGTCGGTATGGTGGGATCGTCCTTGGGAAGATGTACCTTGAGGTTGATGGTGGTTTCTTCCCCTGGGTGACCGTAATTCACGTGAAAATGGTAGATCAACTCTATTATATCTCCCATATCCGAACCGGAGGTAACCGAGAGATGGGGTATCTGGATCCTAGATAGGGCCCTTACGGCGTCCAAAAATTTTTCGCGCTCCACACGCATCCAGATGACCTTCATCGCCCTGCCCTTCAGCCCTTTCTTGAATTCCTCTTTCCTGAATTCCGGTAGATAGTCGCCCAGTTGTTCCTTGAAATAATTTTCGATATCGTCCATGGATAAAGATAGTTTGATCTCGCTGATCATTTGTTGTCACCTCTCAGCTTTTCCAGATACAGCCATGCCTCCTTCACACCGTTGATTATGTTCTCCGGCCTGACAGGACAGCCGGTCACGTACACTATATGAGTGTTCTTCGGTAAAAGCGTGTCTATGGGGCCCTCGATGGCGTAACTGTCATAGAACACACCGGTAGTGCTTCCGCAGTTACCTATCACCATGACCACCTTCGGATCCGGGGTCTGCTCGTATACGCGCATCACCCTGTCCTTCATCTTTTTTGTGACGGGGCCCGTGAAAAGCAGGACATCCGCATGGCGGGGAGAGCCCACCAGTTTTATGCCGAATCGTTCCACATCGTAACGAGGAGTTATCGCCGCAACTATCTCTATGTCGCAGCCGTTGCACGAGCCGCTGTTCAGGTGGAATACCCAGAGCGCTTTATCAAAGGTTTTAGAGAGTTTCATTTGTTCACCTACTTCATAATGTTATGTAAATATACATCAATACTACCGCCATGGTCACGATGAACCAGTATATGTAATCGTTGACGATGCCTGTATGCCCCTTCACCAATGGATCGAAGTAAACTCGTAGGGCATTGGTAAAGCCCCAGAATAGATTATCTCCGCCCACGTGGACTCCGCTTGCATCTTTCGGTGGTGCGTTACCGGATATGAATGGCTGGCCCTTAAGTTCTGTACGGTTGTACGTCGGATTACCCATCCTGTATATGAGGTATGAGATCATGGTCATGATCAGTATAACCAGGACTAGTACCAGGGGGCTCCACATATTTTTCATGACAAGGTCTATCATGACAGCACCCCCAGTCCTCTTATGGCAGGTACGACGACCTCCGCGATCACGTAACCGGGAAAGAGTGTGAAGATCACAAGGATCACCGTAAGAAATCCCATGGCCAGGAGCATGCTGGCCGGTACTTCGCCTTTGGTCTGGCCGAGATCAGGCCCCAGGAAGGCATTGAAAAATAGTTTACCGACAACGGCGAATGTGATTATGCTTACCACCAGTGCGATGATGGTGAGTATCGGATGATAGAGGTAAACGGATTCGTAGATCAGCAATTTGGAACTGAAACCGGAAAGGGGCGGTACGCCTGCGATGGATAGTGCGCCCAGCAGGAAGAACATTGTGGTGTAAGGCATCCTGTGTGCGAGTCCGCCCAGCTCGTTGAGGTCCCTCTTGCCGGTCGCGTGAACCACCGCGATGGCCGCAAGGAAGAGCAGTGCCTTGTAAACACCGTCGTTGATCATATGGAACAGCCCACCTTCCATGGCCATCATGCCGTATCCGT
Organism: uncultured Thermoplasmata archaeon; assembly: GCA_964454575.1. Taxonomy (GTDB): domain Archaea; phylum Thermoplasmatota; class Thermoplasmata; order Halarchaeoplasmatales; family Halarchaeoplasmataceae; genus Haladaptatiplasma. The sequence goes on along the minus strand of CAYVTG010000045.1, from coordinate 10,437 downwards.
TCAAACCGTCTCCGGTCCATGTGGTCATGGCCACTCCCACAGCCATCATCATGTAACCCACTTGAGATACAGACAGATATGCGATCAATCTCTTTATATCGCTCTGCACGAGTGCCATGGATACGCCTATGAACATGGAAAGCACTCCCAGTACCACGAGTATTACCCCCATGGCCGCAGGGTCCATGTTAAGACCGAAAACGGAGAATATCAGGCGGAACAGTACGAACAAAGAGCCGAGACTGGTGATAGCGATCAAGGGTGTTGCCGGCCCCGGCGATTCACCGTATACATCGGGTGCCCACATATGCATTGGCACACTGCTTGCCTTCATCCCGAATACAAGTATCAACATACCGAAGGCGAGTTTATTGATGAAAAGACCCGGTTCGGCGGATATACCGTCGGATATGAGTTTGTAATTCAGCACCCCGTACTGACCGTAAAGCAATCCTATGGAGAACAGTAAAAATATCCCGCCCAGTACGCTGAGGAACATATACTTGATGGCTGCTTCCACGCTTCGGCCTCTGTAATTGGTGAACGCTATAAGCCCGCATGATGCGATGGAAGTCACCTCGAACCATACGAACAGGTTGAACATATCTCCGGTGAGCACCATGCCGTTCACACCCGCAAAGGTAAGCAGGAACAAACAGAAGAACTTGTCCAGTGCATCGTGTCCGGCCATGTATCCGAATGAATATATACCCGCTCCGATGGCCACCATCGCGATGGTCAAGGTGGCTAGCACACTGAAACCATCGGCTACGAAGGTGATCCTGAAGTAAGATACGATGGGATCTGTGGGCTGTGGAGACCTTGCACCGAATACATAGATCCATCCGCCGACGGTAAGCACCTGGTAGGCCATGACCGCAACGAAAAGGCCGGTGAGCAGCAGCCCCATAAGGAACAGTGCGTCCCTGAGTTCCTTTGACACCCTGTGCGCAAGGGGTATGAGAAAAGCGAACAACAGAGGCAAACCGAGTATGAAAGTCGGTGCGTGCTCCACCAGGTTCATTCTCTGCACCTCCTTACCTTATCCGAATCTATGGTACCGTAATGCTTCTTTATCATCATGACGAATGCGAGCATGAGGGCCGTTGTGGCCAGACCGATGACTATACTGGTAAGCGTCAAAGCGTGGGCCGTCGGCATCACCATATCCGTACTCGGTGCGCTCGTCCATATGGGCGCCGCGCCGCCCTTTCGGTAAGCCAGCGAGATCAGGAACAGGTTGACCCCGTTCTCCATGATGGTGATCCCCATTATCATCTTGATGAGGTTCTTCTTGAATATCACCGTGTAGAGACCGATGACGATGAGCAGACCCACCATCAGAAACGGAATCTGAGTGAATATCCACCCGTTCATTGTATCTCCTCAGTTACATCCATGGAATCGCTTCCCTTCGCCATCATCCACAATATAAGACTCAACGCGGCTGCCACCTCGATGCCCACCATCACGTTCATAAGGGGGATCGTACCGCCGCTGTCCAATCTACCGGGATTTATGCCTGTGGGTACCGTACTGCCGAAGAACATGCCGCCTGCCGCCAGGAAGTTATAGAACATGGTATAACCCAGACCAAGGAAGGCGATCAGTATGAATATGGTCAAACCGGTCGATTCCAGCGACGACAGGGCATCTTTGTTTTTGCCCATGCTTCCGTAAGCGATTATCAGTAAAGCGGTAGAAGAGGCGATGACCGCACCACCCTGGAAACCCCCTCCGGGTGTCAGGTGTCCGTGAAGTACAATATATATGCCGAACACGATGATAGGCACTATCATCACATCGGTAACCGTTCTTACGACCCTGGACATCTCCCAGTTCATCCGTACACCTCCTTCCGGGATTTCTTAACCTTTCGTAATACGGTGACCACACCGCTGACGGCTGAGAACAGCACCGTTGCTTCACCCAGGGTATCCAGGCCTCTGTAATCGAAAAGTATGGCGGTCACCACGTTGTTGACCTGATTGTGGGATTGACTGTCTTCCAGGAAATGATCATCCATATCCGTATTCTCAGGTTCTCCGAAAGGTCTCAGCTGTGAAAGACCGACCATCATGAAGGCGACTATCAACAACAATGCCAGGGCGGCTATGGGCTTTCTCACGAGAATCCCTCCTGTCTATCCGTGGACCTTATCGCAAATATGTATATGGCAGTGGTGAGTGCCGCACCCACTGCGGCCTCCGCTATGGCAACATCGGGTGCCCTGAGCATGTAGAACTGTAGGGACAGCAGAAGACTACTGGCACCCAGTGCGATGGCGGCCGAGATCAGATCCTTGAACCATACCACCGCCAAAGCGGTTATCACAAGCCCGAAAAGCACAATAACGAATATTATCTCGAATAAAAACATCTATTTCGCCTCCTTCAATTCGTCTTTGGCAGCGTATTTCGGTAGAACTCCCATACGATGGGCGGCCCTGGCGATGGCGTGGGCACCTGTAGGGTTGGTCACGAGTATGGCTATCAGTACGGCGATGGTGTGTATCACTAGGTTCAGATACTTCGCATCTTCGGACCAGTAGTACATGGCACCGCTGTATATTATAACGGTAAATGTGGTGAATATGGTTCCGAAGGTGGTGCATTTGGTCGCCGCGTGTAACCGGGTATAAACATCCGGGAACCTGTGCAAGCCCAATACCCCCAGGCCGTTGAACACCAGAGATATGGCAAGCAATATCGATATCACCGTCAAAACTATCATGCCGGCTCACCCCCTTCAAGATACTTGGCGATATAGAGAGTGGTGATGAACGACAGTATGGCATAAACTATCGCAATGTCTATGAACAGTATCTCCCATGTTGCGGCGCCCAAGGCGACCATCCCTGCTACAACCAAGGTGTTTATGGTGTCCAGTGCCACCGTTCTATCGGCCGCCGTGGGACCCATGAATAGCCTGAAGACGGAGATGATGATGTAAACAGCGAAGATCGCGGTGGCGATTAAAAGAGGCTCTGAAAAGTTCATTCGGCAAACCTCCTAATCCATTTGACAAATCGGCCGGAGATGTTCTCGGTAGGGTTCTTCCCCATCTTTATCCAGTGGATGTAAAGCTCGCTTTTATCGTTGTCCACTTCCACGGTCAATGTCCCCGGAGTCAATGTTATGGAATTTGCCAGAAAGGTGATACCGAGGTCCGTTTTAAGGTCAGGAGTGATCTTGACGATGGCAGGTTCTATCCTGCCGGTGATCACACGGTAAGCCACGTCAAAATTGGCCTTCACCATCTCCACAAACAAGGGGATCGTATACAAGAGCATGATGAACCATCTTACCGGGTTGAGCATCCTGTAATCTCGTGAACGACATAGTATATGGCAGGTGACCGCCGCGACAATGAGCGATACGGATATGCCGAATATTATCTCTTCCAAACTCCACAAAATGGTACCCTCTACTATCGGTTCACCGGAAGCCAGTGTAAGGAATAGATAGGTTAACAGTGCCAGCAGGAAGGTTGCCGGAAATTCTTTGCTGTTCTTCATAGAATCTCTCCTATTTATCTAAGTATGATGATGGTCAAAAGGGATGGCAAAAGTTCGAAAGGATCCCCACCTTTTTCAGATACATAACGAATAACAGATTTCATGAAGATATTTAAGTATTTCGAGGTCGAAGGATAGCACATCGAAACGACAAACTTAAATACCGTTTCAAATCTCAAAGAGTGATTACAATGAAGGAAGATAACAGGTGTACATCATGCGGAATAACTCTGATCGGGTTGAGAAATACGACTTTCCTATGCCCGGAGTGCGGAAAAACAACCATCGGTAGATGTAAGAACTGCCGAGATCAAGGCGAGACGTATATGTGCACGGAATGCGGCTTTAGGGGGCCTTGAAGATGGGTGACGTACTATTGGTGTACCGGATCATGCCGGAGGACCCGAATGTAGACATGGAAGCCATAAAGAAGGATATAAAAAAGGTGGCGGAAAAGTACGGTACCTACAGAGGCTCGTCAGAAGAGAAGATAGCATTTGGTTTGAAAGCAGTCATATCCTCTATAGTTATACCCGATGCAGGTGGGATCGTCGATGATATGGAAGTTGACCTCCGTGAAATAGAGGGTATCCAGAGTGCCGAAGCTATAGATATCACACTGATATAATTCGTTATCCTACCTTTCGAGGTATGATTATATCTCTAGGACACTTTTCGATGGAATCGGGTGCGGGTAAACATTTCTCCGGATCGAAGAAAGGTAAGTCCTTTTCGTTGTCCCACTGCACTTCATCGCCTTTTGCCACCTTTAAGCATAACCTGCAGTGTATGCATCCTACATCACATTTTTCCCTGCCAGGTATATCCCTTTTCGAGATGTAATTACAGCCCAGATATTGGGGCATGGCACCGGGAACCAATTCTATCAGATCGTTGGGACATTCTTTAACACAAAGACCGCACCCTATACATCTGTCCGGGTCAACAACGGCTATCTTCTTTTCTTGATCTATGGATATGGCATCAACAGGGCAAACTTCTGCACAGTCTCCGAGACCCAAACAACCGTAAGGACATTTTTTAAATCCTGCAGATATCTGCATAGCAGACTTGCATGTTTGAACACCTTTGTAATCTGTTATTATCTCAGAATCGCCGGTGCAGTGGATGATCGCTACCTTTTTATCGCCTGCAACCAGGTCTATTCCAAGAGCTTGTCCCAGCTGAGATATGCTCTCATCATCGTTCATCAGTGTCATGCAGGGAGAAATCTTCAATGTATCAACATCTTTAGCAACCTGCTGAGCGTATGCAAAGCAGCCGGGGCGACCACAAGCTCCACAGTCCATACCCGGCAGATATTGGTTTACGTCCTCGGCCGCTTTCAGTGTCTCATCCTCTTCAGGTAAAAATCGGTTGGCCAGATATATGGCTATCCCGCATCCGAGACCGACCAAGGTCAATGTGATTATCACTATCATAGTGGTCGTATCCATCTATACCATGCCTCCGAATGCGATAAAAGCGATACCTAGCATCATCGCTACTAAGAAAGCGACCGGGACACCTTCGAAGGATTCCGGTACATCGGCAAGTTCAAGTCTTTCTCGGATCCCGGACATTATGGCTAGTACGAGCGTGAAACCCATTCCGGCTCCTAATGCACTAACCAGTGTTTCGATGAACGTGAAGTTCGCACGTGCGTTTATGAAGGTAACACCGAGTACCGCGCAGTTGGTGGTTATGAGTGGGAGATATATCCCCAGTGAATTGTACAGAGTTATGTTCGTTCTCCGTATGGTGAGCTCTATTATCTGTACAAGAGATGCGATAACGAGTATGAATATCACCGTGGACATGTAATCTACACCATAGGGTATGAGAACTTGGAAGTAAAGTATCCATGTGATGGCCGATGCGGCGGACATCACGAGGACTACTGCCATGCCCATGCTAACTGCACTTGAGAGTTTTTTAGATACTCCGAAGAATGGGCATAGTCCCAAGAACTTTGTAAGTATAAAGTTGTTTATCAGCGCCATCCCGATGAATATAGTGAATAGATCATTCATTGGCGATCACCCCCATATATCGGAATGCCGCTAGCAGAACGCCCAGCACCAAAAAGGCACCCATGGGTAATATGAATATCGCCATGGGATTATCCGATAGACCGGGTATTTCAAACAAACTTACTCCTGCGACAGATAATTCGCCTGTACCCAGTAACTGTCTGAAAAACGAGATCATCATGATGGCGATACCAAAACCGATCACCATCCCTGTTGCATCAGCGATAGAATCGCTTAACGCGTGTTTGGATGCAAATGCCTCTGCTCTTCCGAGTATTATACAATTGACAACGATCAGAGGGATGTAAATCCCGAGTGAAGCACTCAGGTCCGGTAAAAATGCCTGCATCGTTAGATCGACTATCGTGACCAAACTCGCGATGATCACGATGAATACGGGGATACGAACCCGGGCGGGGATGAAGTTTCGTATCAATGATACTATTATGTTCGCGCAGAGTAAAACAAATAGAACTGCTGCGGTCATACCCAGAGCGTTATCGAGCGATGTGCTCACCGCCAGAGCGGGGCAAAGACCGAGTAATAGAACAAGGACTGGATTAGAATTCAATATCCCTTTTTTTAAATTGTCGTATATCTTGCTCATGCTGAACCCCCCATATATTCCTTTTCCCTGATCAATTCTGCCTTTTCTAACGCTAGATCATGAACTGCATCGACCACTGCTTCAGAACTTACAGTAGCACCGGATATGGCATCTATTTCTCCTCCGTTGGCGGCCAGTCTCACATTTTGCACCTCAGTTTTTTCGAATTGTTGTAGGAATGATCCCTCCTCTATCTTTGCGCCTAGACCGGGCGTTTCTGTGTGACTTAAGACCGAGATACCTTTTATGACTATATTGTCTTCTGAGAGATCTGTGTTCTCCAAAGCCACAAGTAATTCTATATCTCCACCGTATCCCTGGGCTTTCGCATTGAAGGCGTATCCGATCACTTCTTGTTCCGAACCGAATATCGTGTAAACATCGATATCATCGTGGTACTCAAAACGATCCATCTCTGAAAATTGTTGGGACAATACCCTATTTAGTGCTTCGATCCTAGTATCCTCGATCTTTTCTTCCGTTATAGAATTAGTTAAAGTTAAACCGACGACAGATATACAAACTACGACGGTCAGAAATAATATGGGATATACATCATTCTTGAAACTTTGTTTGTTCATTTTTTATCCTCCTTCTCTTCTTTTTCGGGAGGTACATATCCATAAGGTTTCGGTCGTATATAACGGTCTATCAACGGTGTGAATGCATTCATTATGAGTATGGAAAATGCCACTCCTTCAACCATAGATCCGTATGATCGTATCATCACCACCAATAAACCTGCACAGAATGCGAACAGCATCTGCCCCCTTGCTGTGAGTGGTGCCGTAACGTAATCCGTAGCCATAAAGAAAGCGCCGAGGAAAAGACCTCCAGCCAATATATGGAATATCGGGTCTTCGCCGGGCATAAGCCACGTAAGTGCGAATACCGTTCCGATATATATCGCCGGTATCCGCCATTTGATAACACGCATCAATAGAAGGCCTATACCACCGATGAGTATGAGTAAGGCTGAAGTCTCACCTATACTACCGCCTACGTTACCGAACAAAAGTTCCATGTATAGTTCTGATCTTGTACCTGCATAACTGAAAGTTTCACTGAGTGGAGTAGCCGTTGTCACCGCTTCGGCCATAGGTGAAGATACCGGAGCTATCCATCGAGTCATCATACCTGCAAAACTAACGGACAAAAATGCTCTACCCGCCAGTGCAGGGTTGAATATATTATATCCCAGTCCGCCGAAGGCCTCTTTGATTATGGCGATAGAAAAGCCGGCTCCTATCACAACAGCCCATAACGGGATACGCGGAGGTAAGATAAGTGCAAAGAGTAAGCCTGTAACTACTGCGCTGCCGTCCATCTTGAACTCCCGCTTTCGCAATGTTTTCGCCGCAAATTCCGTCAAGATGCAAGTTAAAACGGAAACAAGAATTATTACGATCACATATGCCCCGAAGTAGTAAACTCCGGCGGCGGATGGAAGGAGCAGCATCAAACACACCAGATACATGATCTTTTCAGTCGATTTTTGCGAGTGGGTATGTGGAGAAGTGCCGACTTTCAGCATCTTTTCAGACATATCATCCTTCATTTTTTAGCCCCCAATTTTGCCAACTCTGCTTTTCCTACTTTTATGTATTGTACGATAGGTATATGGGCGGGACAGCTGTATGCACACGAACCGCACTCTACACAATTTTGTATCCAATAATCTTCCAGCTCTGCATACCACTCGTTCTTGGTAAACTGCACGTACGCAGTAGGCACTAAACTCATAGGACATGCTTCCACACAAGCTCCGCACCGTATACAGTTACTTTCAGGCACCTTCTCGCTCTTTTTTACCAATATAGAATTAGTTCCCTTTTGGACGGGCTCGCTTAAACTTGGTTGGGTTACGCCCATCATGGGCCCACCGAATATCAGTTCGTCGGCATCTCCCACTATACCGCCACATATTTCGATGAGTTCCTTTGCAGGTCTTCCGAATCGTGAAAGGAGATTCTTCGGCTCTTTCACCATACCTGTTACCGTGACCACCCTTTCGACGAGTGGCTTTCCGAGATAAACGGCATCGTAGATCGCTTTCAAAGTACCGACGTTCTGCACCACCACTCCTACCTCCATGGGTAAGCCTCCTACGGGTACTTCTCTTCCCAATATCCTCTTTAAAAGTGTTTTTTCGGCGCCTAAAGGATACTTAGTGCCCAATGATTCAACGGTGATCTTACCGGAATATTTATTTTTAGCCAATAACTTATCCATATTATTTACCGCATCCGGTTTATTGTCTTCGATGGCTATATAAGCACGACTGCATCCGATCAATTTCATCATTATCTCAAGGCCTTTGAGTATCTCCTCTCCGTGCTCCAGCATCAATCTGTGGTCGGATGTGATGTAAGGCTCGCATTCGCAGCCATTCACTATTATAGAATCTATCGGTTTATCCGGCGGAGGTTGTAGCTTAACATGAGTCGGGAACGTAGCGCCTCCAAGACCTACGATCCCTGCTTCTTTTATGATCTCCAGAGTCTCTTCTTTCGACAATAGATCCGGATGTTTCGGTTTTTGTAATTCGATCCATTCGTCTTTTCCGTCGGATTCGATGATAACCGCTTCCATCACCCGTGATGTGACCGCGCTGACGGTCTGCGTCACCTTCTTTACCTTGCCCGAGATAGTGGAATGGATGGGTACGGAAACGAAACCGGAGGCTTCGGCTATCTTCTGACCGGTTTTCACCTCGTCGCCCTTTTTAACTATTGCTGTAGCCGGTGCCCCTATATGTTGACATAATGGCAGCGTTACTTTCTTCGGCAAGCTCGTGGACTCTATTCTTTTGCCGCTGCTTAGCTTGTTTTCATGGGGGTGGACACCTTTACTTTTTTTGTTGTTGAACAATTTTAGGTCAAACACACGATCATCCTTCTATAGTATAATATTCAAGATCATCTGATTCGGTCAAACTTTCCGGGTCGTCATAAGCCAATATCAAAGATTCTGTTTGCTGCAGTGTATTTATCAAAGTTGTGCCTGCTTCCGGTCCGAGTACGAATGTAGCCGTAGCCAATACATCTGCAGAGGTACAATTTTTTGCGATTATGGTCGCACTGGAAGATCTAAAAGCCGATCGTCCGGTGGTTGGGTCCATTATATGTCCCACATTTGCTTCGGGATCAAAGTAACGCTCGTAATTACCTGACGTAGCTATGGCCTCTCCAGCTAATCCGAATTCCATTATGGATTCACTCTCATCCTCCGGGTTTCTTAAGCCGATGACCCATTCTTCTCCTTCGGGCTTTTTACCTAGAGTAGCTATGTCCCCGCCTGCATCGACGAAGGCACTCTCGATCCCTTTGTTTTCTAGTTCTTCGATCGCTTTATCTACAGCGTATCCCTTGGCTATACCATCTAGTGTGAGGCTCATGCCTTCTTCGATCTCTATCGAACTTCCCTGGATGGTTATCTTGTGGGTTCCCACGTAATTTTTTGTCATGTTGATGTAATGCTCTTGCGTATCATAGGGAAGAAACCAAAAATTTGTAGATACACTTAGTTCGTCGTCTTGATCTACGATATAGTAATCCTGCCAGGAAGACGATACGGTCCAACCGGCACTTGTGATCGTTACGATCGGGGTTTCGTTCAATCCGTAGATAGGGGGGTCGATATTTTGGAATTCAGTTCTTAAAGATTCCGTGAATATTTGATCATCCAAATCTGAACTATGCGTGGTACCTATCTCCATCAACTTTAACTCATCGCCCCATAGATCCAAAAGAGGAGTTATGGTTATGTCAAAGGCTCCTTTTGTGATACCGTTGTAGTAAATCGACTTGGTTATCAATTCCTTCAATTCGGGAGATGCGTTATCGATCTGGCCTTCTGTATTCAATCGATAAAGTTCGGAAGAAGAATTGTATCTGGAAGCTACAGAGTTGACTTCTTCGATCATTGTAAATGCAGAATCTATGGCGCCCATTGCATCATCTTCGTCATGGTGATAAACAACTATCCTCACGTATGTACCCATCATATCCCTCTTCTTCTCGTATCTTTGTAGAGGGGGTTGATATAAGAATACAGAGCCGACTATCATCACCACTATTAAACCAACTGCCAGAAGGGCCATCATCATCATTTTGTTACTTTTTCCAGGTTTCATCGAATATCTCCAATCTATGTGTATCGGCGAAATAAAGATTTCGCTTATTTAAGTATTTTTAAGGAGACTTTTCGGTATTTTATATAAATTTTACCTTAAATCAGGGAGAAGGCTTCCCTCCTTCAGGGGGGGAGATGAATGCCAC
>CAYVTG010000044.1:10147-14840 GCA_964454575.1 uncultured Thermoplasmata archaeon | reverse complement strand
GAGCGGCTCATCCCCCGCGAAATCTGGCATAAAATGGGAGAACAGGGATTTCTGTGTCCCTGTCTTCCTGAGGAATATGGAGGGTCCGGCGTCGATTTCAGCTATGCGGTTATCGTCGGAGAGGAGCTGAGCCGTACTACTTTAACAGGCATTGCTGCGGGCGTGCGCGTCCATGCAGACATTGTAGTGCCTTACGTGGTGGAATCGGGCACTGCCGAGCAAAAGCAGGAGATTCTTCCGGGATGTACCACCGGAGATGTGATCATGGGTGAAGCTCCACTCATAGAGCCGGAATTCAGTACGGAATTCCAGGAATTGCTCGTCTGGGCCGATGAGATGCGGGAGATGGGTGTATGGGCTAACGCAGATAATCCGGGAGATGCCAGAAAGGCATTGGAATTCGGCGCCGAGGGCATAGGTCTTTGTCGTACGGAACATATGTTCTTCGCTCCGGAGCGATTGGATATAGTTCAGGAGATGATTATCGCAGAAAACGAAGAAGATCGCGATAAAGCTCTTGCCAAGTTGTTGCCCATGCAAAAAAAGGATTTCAAAGAGATGTTCGAAGTGATGGACGGCCACCCCATAATAATAAGGCTGCTTGATCCGCCTTTGCATGAATTCGTCCCTAATGATAAAGAATCTCAAAAGAGTCTAGCAAATAAACTCGAAATTCCCGTTGAAGAGATCTCCGAACGCGTAAAACGTTTGGAGGAAGCCAACCCGATGCTAGGTCATCGAGGATGTCGTCTGGGTATCACGTATCCATCTATATACAAGATGCAAGTAAAAGCGATACTCGAGGCTGCTGTAGAAACCTCTGCTGCAGGATATGATGTTCACCCGCGCATAATGGTCCCACTCGTGGGAAATGTTAAGGAATTATCATTGATAAAGGAAAAAGTGATCCTACCGGTTGCCAAAGAGGTATTCAAGGAGAATGGAAACAGTATCGATTACAAGATCGGAACTATGATCGAGGTTCCACGGGCAGCTATAACCGCAGATGAGATAGCAAAGGTAGCAGAATTTTTCTCATTCGGTACCAACGATCTTACCCAGATGACCCTTGGTTTCAGTAGAGACGATGTAGGCACTTTCCTTCCAGGATACATAAAACAAGGTGTTCTTGCCGACGATCCATTCCAGGTTCTGGACCAGAAAGGCGTAGGCCCATTGGTGGAGATGGCTGTAAACAAGGGTCGCTCGGTTAACACAGATATGAGCATCGGCATATGCGGCGAGCACGGCGGTGAGCCGTCTTCCGTTAAATTCTCTTACCGAGCAGGGCTGGATTACGTGAGTTGTTCTCCTTACAGGGTCCCCATAGCGAGGATAGCGGCTGCTCAGGCGGCGATGGTTAAGAACGAGTGACTCTCTAATCCGTGAATTTTTGGAATCTCAGGTGCGTCTTAGAGAAACCTATCTTTTCGTAGAATCTCAAGGTCTCGGGATTTTCCCTATTGAGATGAACGGAAACGTCCATACCTTCCGGTACAACTCGTTCCATCAATTCCCGTCCTATACCATCCCTTCTATATTTTTGTTCTACAGCAAGATGTGCTACATGGAATTTTTGGAAGAAAGGAGTGTAAACCCCTACTACTGCACCTATCAGTTCACCTTCCAAATAGGCTCCCATGGCCTTCCCATTATGAAAACAGAATCTAATATCTGCAGAGAGTTCTTCCTTGGAGATATAAGTACCTAGATACCGGTGAAGTAATTCTGTGTACCGTTCTATTTTTTCCTCCTCATCGTCAAACACATATCTTATCATTCCCTTTCCCTCAAAAACAATTCTTCTATACGATCTACGATCTCGTCCGCTCCGTGAACTAGAACATCGACTACTGGTACACCATATTCCTTTTCGTATCTCTCCTTCCACTCATCCGGGTCTATACCCTCTTCGTGGTTTATGGCCATAGCGAATATTATCTTTGGGTAGAAGAATTCTACTATCTCCCATTCTCTATCAAGGTTCGGTGGTGGATAGTTTGCGAATCCGTCCAATTCTTTTCTACCCGGTGCATGGATCATAACAGCTCCGTGGGGTTCTGCTCCCTTCAGCAAAGCCAGAGGGACGCCTCCTTGAGGTATACTGATTGCAGCTTGCCCTTCGATTATCACTATATCCGCATCCTGCGAAGCACGCCACACCTCATGCTCCACCTCCCCGCTGAGGAAATCGCCTTTTACTGCATCCAAAGGAGTCCCAAATTTAGCCCCCTGCATTATCCCTGTTTGACCAGTAGCTACGAATTCCGGCCTATATCCTCTGCGCTCCAGTTCTTTGCATATCTCTATACCGGTGGTCCTTTTTCCGATAGCACAGTCGGTACCCACCAGAACTATACGCGGCGGTAGATCATCGTTCAGTAGTTTACCCGACGGCATATCCTTTCTATCCGAAGGTTTTCTCGTATCCCATATATCCACGCCGTATTCCCTAGCGACATCAACGAATTCTTGATTTTCCGAGAGGTAATCGTGGGTTCCTGTGACCAAACTCATACCATGTTTCATCGCCTCCAGGAAGATATGTTTCACTTCGAAGGGGAATGCCCCGCCGTCTCGGGCTATTCCGTTTATGAATGCAGATGGTTTTTTCTCGACACGTCCGAGGGCTTCCTCCAGACTCGGGAATATCGATATATGTTCTTTTACATCCGGTAAAACATCATGAACGTATTCTTCATCCTTCGTACTGTCGATAACACCGATTATCTCATATCGCTCTGAGAATCTTACCAGGCCGTTTGCTGTCTTACCGTCTAGTTTTCCAAATTCACCTTCCGCATATATCAGCGCTGGTATTTTTTTATCTATTCCGAACATTTTTGACACCTGATGTGAGTATGAGCACGTGTGGTCCTCCATGGTCTGTTCTTTCATATAAGTATTTTTCCAGTACGCCCAGCGGTGCGGCGGAGACCGGAAGTAGTTTTACTCCCTCGGTTTCTTCCAGTAGGCTTTGATAGTGCAGTAATTCATCATCACTTGATCCCAGTGCCATACCTTTGGTGTCGTAGATGGCGTTCACAGCTTCCTGGCCATCGTAAGATCTCCAATTACACAGCGGTTCGTTGACCTTGGTTTCCGAGATGTCGTGTGGTGAGAGTTCCAATATCTCTTTTTTATCCTGCATCATAGTTTCGATTATCGCGTTGTTTCCCAGGCTGGACGCACCGAGTATATGCGGTATTTTTTCGGATCGTTTTTTTCTCCATAACAAACGATATCCCAGATGTATGCCTGCTAGTGTTGTTCCGTTGCCCACGGGAACGGAGATGGTCTCCGGCGGAACGTCCAGTTCGCTCTGTATCTCATCGGCGATATCCACATAAGCTACAAGCGAAGTAGGCGTGTTCTTGTTACCCGGATTGGCGTCATACCAATCGTTTTTTTCCGCGTATTTACGACTCTCGATAACCGCGTTCTCGTAACTACCTTCGGCCAGTATCATCTCCGCACCGTAGCCTTCGATGGTCTCTATCATCTCTCCCGAGTACTTTTTCGGGATGAAAACTTTACAGTTCAAGCCTGATCTACAGGCAACGAAGCTCATGGCAACGCCGTAATTACCGCACGACCCCACGGTTATGGTATCGTAACCTCTGATTATGGCATCGTCCACATGCTGTATGGCAAGTCGGTCTTTGTGGGTCCCTGTTGGATTCTCACCTTCCAGCTTCATGTAGATCTGTTCTGTACCCAGAATATCCTCTAGCTTGTGTGCACGTATCAATGATGTGTCGCCGATTCCGTAGGTCATCGGACTTACTATCCGATTACACCTTCATAAATATTACTTAGAAAAATAATGAAAAAAAGGGGTTTGGGGTTTTACTTGTAGCCCTGGCAGCGATCACAATACCAACGGTTGTATTCGTTGACGTATCGCATACTGCCGCCACAATCGGGACACGGTCTTCCCTGCTGTTGCGGAGGTTGCTGCTGTTGTGGTGGTGCACCATACTGTTGCTGACCACCGTACTGCTGCTGTTGAGATGAGCCGGCTTGGTTGTTACAATAAGGGCATACGGAATATTGAACCCCTATCTGCTGACCGCACGATAAACATGTTTTAGTGGGTCCTTGCCTCTTCCGTTCAACCTCGGTCATGTCTGGTCTGACAACGAACCATATTATCAAACCGATTATACCTAAAAACAATCCGATGATTAGCCAGAGAACAGCATTTTCGTCTCTCTTCTGGGCGTCCTTGTACATCCAGATAGCTATAACTATCCAGAGGATCATGGGAACTATCCACAACAGTAATAGTCCACCACAGAGGGCCCCTTCTGCGACTTGCATCAACGCATCCGTAGGGTTTATTGCATTTATCATTGTTTTTTCACCTATCGTTGTTCTTGAAATCGCAATTAGTATGTAGGTATTTATAATTTTTCTTACTATCAGATATTTAATACTAGTTTGTTCTTACCATAGAGGGCCGTGATAAAGTGAATTTTACGGTTTAAACTAAAAACTCAGATGAGTTTTTCGCTGCCCGTTCAAACAAGTTGAACGGTTTAAACCAAAAGTTCTGAAGAACTTTTCCTCACCCGCTTAAAATCAAAGAATTATAAGCGGGCTTGGCCAAAAACTCTTGCGAGTTTTTCGCTGCCACGTTCAAACAAGTTGAACGGTTTAAACCAAAAGTTCTGAAGAACTTTTCCTCACC
>CAYVTG010000044.1:0-10047 GCA_964454575.1 uncultured Thermoplasmata archaeon | reverse complement strand
AGTTCCAAGCGTTCACAAATCAAAGATTTGTTCTCACCCCCTCATAAAAACGGGCCTGAGGGGATTCACGCCTCAATAGCTCACTGCGGTCGCTATTCAGACTGTTCGTCAATCAAAGATTGCCTCACGAACCTTCGGTTCTCTGCTCGGAACGAGTTCCAAGCGTTCACAAATCAAAGATTTGTTCTCACCCCCTCATAAAAACGGGCTTGGCCAAAAACTCTTATGAGTTTTTCGCTGCCGCGTTCAAGCAAGTTGAACGGGCCCGAGGGGATTCGAACCCCCGGCCGATCGGTGTCTCTCGTTCTCGTATGAGAACGTTAAGAGCCGATCGCTCTACCTAGCTGAGCTACAGGCCCACGGGATGGGGTTATCGATGAGTCAAATATAAACGTTTACCGGTCCCAAATGTTTTTATACTCTGAACACGCTAAAATAACCGTCATACAGGATGTCTGACGGGATGCACCATGCCGAAGAAATTACCTAAATATCTTAAAGAGAACGAGATACGAAAGCTGCTTAGTTCACCGCCTAGAGAAAAGATACGGGACAGGGTGATCCTTAGGATACTTTACAAATGTGGTCTTAGGGTTTCAGAGCTGACGAATCTTCGCATCCAAGACATCGATTTTACAGAAGCGATGATCACCATCCGCGGTGGAAAGGGAGGTAAAGACCGAGTCGTCCCAGTGGATGCCGACACCTTGACCATGATAGAATTTTATAAAGACGGTGCCGAAGAGGGTTTTTTGATCCTTTCCGAACGCTGTGAACCCATATCCACGAGACAGGTTGAGAGGTTGGTAAAGGATTACGCCAAGACCGCCGGGATAAACAAAAACGTTTACCCTCATATGCTCAGGCACACCTTCGCAGTCCACTGTCTTAAAGCAGGCATGAACCTGAGAAGCGTACAGAAGATGCTCGGCCATTCATCTCTAACCACAACACAAATATATCTGGATATAACTGGGGAAGATGTAAAGCGGGACTATGAAGAACACCCGCTTCCAGCATAAAATTATCATAAAGGTGTCCTCAAATGCAAAAAGATGTTTTACATACGATCGAAGAACTTAGAGATGAGATGAAGAACTCTCTCATGGAGATGCTCAAAATTTCTGCAGTCGGCCCAGACAGTGACGGCGACGGGGAAGCAGAACGTGCGGAATTTTTGACGGATCACATAAGAAACTTCGGTTTTGACGAGATAAAACGTTACGATGCCAAGGACGAAAGAGTTTCTTCAGGGATAAGACCTAATATAGTGGCTATAAAGAAAGGTAAAACCGATAAAACAGTGACCATAATCGCCCATATGGACATAGTTCCGGAAGGGGACCTGGATGAATGGGATACAGATCCCTATGAACCGATTTTCAAAGATGGTAAGATATACGGTAGAGGTGCTGAAGATAACGGTCAAGCTCTTATATCCGCTATTTACGCAGCCAAGGCCTTGACCATCTCTGATGTTACACCTGAATACAACCTTAAAGTTATCTTAGTATCCGATGAAGAAACAGGTAGTAAATACGGCGTAGATCACCTATTAGACGAAGGAGTGATATCGTCAGACGAAATAGTTGTAGTACCCGACCACAGCGAAGAAAAGGGAAAAAAGATAGTCATATCTGAAAAATCGGCGGCATGGATCAAGATAATCGTACACGGGAAACAGGGACATGCAGCAATACCCGGTCCAGCTATAAACGCCAACAGAGTCATGGCGAGATATCAACACGAAGTAGACACGATCCTACATAAAATATTCAACCAAAAAAACAAACTTTTTTCACCTCCTAATTGCACTTTTGAACCGACCAAACGCGAGAAAAACGTACCTAACACAAATACCATACCTGGTAAGGAGATACAATCCTTTGATTGCAGATTGATACCGGAAGTTCCGATCTCCGAGGTAAAAAAAGTATTCAAGGATAAAGCCAAAGAGATATCTGACGAAACCGGTGCGAACATAGAATTGATATTCCCCATGGAGAAAGTAACACCACCAGGTACTTCTGAGGATGCCGAAGTAGTAAAAAAACTCAAATCAGCAATCAAGAGTGTAACGGGAATAGATGCCGAAGTATGTGGAATAGGGGGAGGTACTGTAGCATCCCATTTCAGAGAACGTGGTATCCCTGCGGCTGTTTGGGCCACCAGTGATGAAGTACCTCATCAGCCCAATGAATATTCTGTTCTGGACTATATGGTACGCGATTGCAAGGTATTCACTACCCTGGCAATGGACGATTAGAATACCGTTATCTCGTCCTTCAGTATCATCTCTGTTAGTTTGTCCAGATTGTCAAGAGCGTCTTCGGTGATCGCTTCGGCAGTATCTAGACTTGCAGAGTAATTACGGTTTTCTTTTGGTACCACCAGCTGCACGCTAGCTGCTTGCGGTTCGCTTATGGGTTTTCCGATCTGAGAAACCAATCTTACGAATACATCGTGTATGTCTTCCTGTAATTCGTCGTAAATCTTAAGTGCTATCTGATTGGCGGCCAAATTGTATATCTTGCCAACGTGTGTAACGGGGTTTTTACCCGCGGCAGCCTCCATACTCATGGGTCTGAACGGAGTGATCAGACCGTTTGCTCTGTTACCTCTACCTACAGAACCGTCGTCTCCGTTCTCCATGGATAGGCCTGTAACAGTCAGATAGTAAACGCCTCTGTCATAATCGTCTGCCGTGTTGACCATCACCTTCACATCTCTGTCGGTATGGGATAACACGTAGTCGCTGACCTCACTCTTGAGTTCGTCGATAACACTGAGATAATGGTCCGCATCGGGAGTCAAAGAATCTACGATGGCAGCGGCTATGGTCAGATCGATCTCATCGCCTATCCGGGTGGCCATGACCTTCACATCTTCTCCCACTTCAGGCAGCTTTTTCTTCAATGCACCGTTGATATATCTTTCTACTTCAAGGGCAGTACTTTCAGTTTCGCTCAAAGGTGCGAATGAAACACCAAAAGATGTATCGTTCGCTAATTTTTTGCTAGTATCATATACCTCTCTCAGATCGATTGAGCCCTGGCCTATTCGACAATCCAGAGAAACGTTGTTGTCCGGATCCAGATGAGGGCATATCTCTTTAAGATAATCATCTGCCGTCCTAAGGGCAGTTGTTCTGTAAGGTAATCTCTTATCGCCTACCTGAGTGACCGCTCTCCCCACTAATAATATGTATATAGGCTCCAGAACCATCCCACCTCCGAACTTCGGCTCCGCTTGGCCACCGACTATCTGTACTTCATCTGTGTTGTGGTGTAGTATCCTGTCGAATTCTTTTATGTACATCCGGCACAGGTTTCGACTCACTTGCTCGGCGATACCATCGGCGATACTGTCAGGGTGACCTATACCCTTTCTTTCGACTATCTCTATTCGCTGCTTTTCGATGGGTGTTTCGTGGATTACCTCGGCTACTATATTTTTTGTCATTGAAATTTCTCCTTTGTACATCCAAAAGGATAACACGTCTGTGAAGAACAAATATTATTAATAGTTTTTTGTCGTATTTATTCCGATCGGAATAAAGAGTATATACCTGAAGCGTGTTATGAACAACATGTTAAGAGACCTAAAAGACGTAAAGAGGATCAGAACCCGTCTTTCACTAACCCAAACCGAACTTGCGGAAAAAGCAGGTGTCAGCCAGTCTCTTATCGCAAAGATAGAGAAAGGTGATGCGGTGCCGTCATATGAAAAAGGCAGAGCCATACTGGATGCTTTAGATAGTGTGATAATGAGTCGGAGTACAACTATTCGGGCGGAAGACATACACACTTCTGAAATGGTCTACGTCTCTCCCGATGATACCATCGGTACCGCATTAAAGATGATGAAAGAAAGAGCGGTTTCACAGATCCCAGTAATGGATGATAATGTTTCTGTAGGTGGACTCACGGAGAGATGTTTGCTGAGCAAATTCGATAAACTAGATAGATCCAGGCCGGTTCGAAACGTTATGGAGGAACCCTTTCCTATAATACCCACCAATTCCAGTGTAGAGATGGTGAAAGAACTATTGGTCTATTACCCCTCCGTACTGACCTCTGAAGGTGGTAAGATAAAAGGCATCATCACAAAGGCAGACCTGCTTGAAGAGATATTGGTGGATAATAAATAGCTACATGCCCCAGAAAGGACTCTCTTCCTTCTTTATCTCTCTAACTTCTTCGAGTATACGATTTTCATCGAAATCAAGCTGTATGTCACGCAGCTTTTTTGCATCGCCTTCCGGTATATTGATGTAAACATCCTCACCACCTTTTAGCTGTCTGCCTATTGTCACACCGGCGATGGATACTGCTACTTCCTCCCCCTGCACGGCAGAGTCGACATTTTTGTCCTCCTTACGTATGCTCTTGATCGTACCGACCACCCGTCCGTCGCTCTTCAGCAACTGCTGTTCGACCTCGACTCGTCCGCCAAGAACTCTGATCCCTACTACGGCTGGTTTGCTGAGTCGGAATATATTGTCCTCCATTATACGCAGTTTTCCGGGATGTGTTACCTTCTCTCTGCGATCTTCCTCCAACTCTTCTTTCTTCTTATCTCTCCACTCTAAATAATCGTCCACCAGTTGATACACAACTTTGCGCTTGAATACTTTAACATCGGTCTTTTCCAGATATTCTTCGGCATCGGGCAGCAGATTTACGTTGAATGCAAGTATCGCTCTGTAAAGAGGGTTGTTCAGCGTTGCCGCTTTGATTATATCTTTTTGTGCTACATCTCCTATCTCTGCATTGTTTATCGGTATCTCGTTATCGGTCAACTCAGATGCCAACCCTTCTATGGAGCCTATGGCGTCGGCTCGTATCACCACACCGGATTCAACGGTCTCTATACTTGGATGACTTTCCTCTCTTACCATCTCCACAAGCCTATCTCTGTCCCGCTTTCCTATCACCTTTATAGGTGCACCAGCCATGACTCCTTCCGCCTCTGGGGTCACTATCTTTATACCGGCGGCAGCACTCACCTCTTCGATCTCATCGAAACGTTCCCTGGGATCCCTTATCTCGTCTAATGGTTTAGGTTTCAACAACGATTTGATCCTTGTCTCCAATGGATCTCCATGAGTACCGATAACCACTTCGTCACCCATACGGAAGACCCCCTCATAGACTATGGTGTCTAGAGTGGTACCCAAGCCAACTACTTCTTTTACTTCGAGTATCGTCCCCTCTCCTTCACCTTCCTCCACCTCTAATTCTCCTTTGAGGTATGTTTGCGCCAGTCCTATCAGTGTTAGAAGAATGTCTTCTATCCCCTCTCCCGTCTTTGCACTCATGGGGACTATGGCTACATTTTTAGTGAAATCGCTGATATTGTCATACCTATCCGCTGAGAAACCGTGATCATACAAAAATCCTATAAGTTCATAGAGTGCTTCGGTCATCCGGTTCCTTGCACTCTCTGTCTGCTCGGGAAAACTTTTGATGAACGGTTTATTCTGCGAATTCCAACCCGTTATCCGGTCAACTTTGTTAGCGCCGACGATGAATGGAGTTTTTTCTTTACGAAGTATCTCCAAGGATTCTATGGTCTGAGGTTTGAATCCCTCTTTTAAATCGACTATCAATACCGCCATATCGGCCAGTGCGCCGCCCCTTGACCTCAGGGTCATGAATGAATGATGTCCTGGGGTATCGATAAACAGTAAACCGGGCAATCTGAACGTTAGATTACACCCCAGATCCGAACATGCCTCCTTCAGAACATCTACCGGTACTTCGGTGGCACCGATGTGTTGAGTTATCTTACCCGCCTCTCTGTCAGCAACAGTTCCTCCTCTGATCTTATCCAAGAATGTGGTCTTACCGTGGTCGACATGACCGAGAACGCTCACTATGGGCTGACGGGTGTACATGATATCCTGCCATGAGGATATGGTATTTAACTATTTTTTGATTGTATGCTACCGGAGAACCAATGGCCTTCGCCTATCCTCTCGAACCCCAATGTTTCTGCCAGCTCCAGAGATCCTCGGTTATCCTGAAATATGTCCACCACCGGAGTCACATCTAGTTCCAGGGCATCTTGACATAATCTTTCGGTGATGGCCTTTGCCAATCCCATCCTCCTCCGATCCTCCTTTACATGCAAAAATCCCAGCATCATCGCCTCGTCCGTGACTCTGTGCGTAAGTGACCAAGCCACCAGTTCGCCATCCCTGTATACTCCGTATGCAGGTCCTTCTCTTATACGTCGCTTTATGTATTCTGTGGAATCCCGCTCTCCCAGTCCCCAGTATTCGTTGATCTCGTATGCGTCTTCTTCTTTCAGTGGAACTGTCTCCGTACCCGGTTCTCCGAACTTGTTTCTCTCCCGTTTCAGCAGCCAAGTGGGTTGGTCGTCTATATCTTGAACACATACCTTTGCTGCCTTGAAAGCCTCAGCATCGATGGAGTGAAATCGGTACTCTCCGGGCTCTACTTTCTTAAATATATCTATAAGTGCATCACTGGTGCCCTTCATGGAGATGGTATTTTCACGTATGAGTATCACACCACAAGGATCTTTATCGTCGTCAACTAAGACTTCAACGTTTTCTTCCTCTACCATGGATATCTGATAGGCGTTTCGAAGTGGATCTTTACGGAGGAATTTTTTGACAGCGTCCATCGTTCATCCAAATTGCACTCCAGCTTTTCAATATTGTGGTGATTTTTACATGTAATACTCATGGCTTATATGTATAAAGATATTAATACATACCATACAATCCACGTTAAATCATGAATCAAGAGTGGCATTCGTTGGAACCTCAGCAGATATTCGATAAACTGAACTCTTCAAAACAGGGTTTAAGTGAAAGCGAAGCCCAGAAACGGCTACTACGACATGGAAAAAACGAGATCACAGAGGGCAAAAAAATATCCTCGATGAACATATTCTTCGAGCAATTTAAAGACACCCTTATATTGATGCTCGTTATCGCAGCCGTCATCTCATTGGCCATAGGACATCGTATAGATGCTTATCTTATACTCACCATCGTTATGGCTAACGGTGTGTTCGGTTTTATGCAGGACTGGAAGGCAGAAAAATCCATAGAAGCCTTAAAACAGATGTCGTCTCCGATAGCTGTTGTAAACAGAGAGGGAAAAAAGAAGAAAGTGGATTCTAAATTACTGGTACCCGGAGATATAATATTCCTAACTCAAGGAGATGTCGTTACCGCCGATGCAAGGATCATAGAGCAGCAGGGCATGAAGGTAGATGAATCTGCACTGACCGGTGAAAGCGAAGCCGTAGGCAAGAAGGAATGTACTCTCGAACGATCTTCTGATCTTGTCGAAAGGACGAATATGGTATACCAACAAACCAATGTCGTAAAGGGCAGGGGAAAAGCGATAGTTGTAAGCACGGGTATGAACACACAGATAGGGGAGATCGCCTCGGAACTACAAAAGGTCGAAGATAAAGAAACTCTTTTTCAGAAAGAAACAAACAAATTGGGAACCAGTCTGGGTACCTTGGTCATCGTGATCTGTACGATACTAGTCCCTATACTATATTTTAGAGGTATGGAACCTGTCACTGCTTTTCTAACTGCTATCGCCCTTGCTGTAGCTGCAGTACCTGAAGGTCTACCGGCGATCGTGACACTGACTATGGCTCTCGGCACAAGGAACATGCTCGGTAGAAACGCCCTTGTAAGGAGGATGTCCGTCGTGGAATCTTTAGGTTCTATCGACGTTATCTGTACTGATAAAACCGGTACTCTCACAGAATCAAAGATGGTGGTCAAAAAAATATTCCTCAATGATGAGGACATAGATGTGTCCGGTGGATTCTCTGATCACGGAGATTTTACTAGTAAAAACACGCTGCCGACTGAACATCTTAAAAAATTACTCTACGCCGGCTCCCTGTGCAATGACTCTGAGATACAGAACGGAGAGATCATCGGAGATCCTACCGAGGCAGCACTCGTCCAATCGGCTAGTAAAGCGGGTTATGATAAGAAAGAGCTGGAAAATACTTACGAAAGGATATACGAGATCCCATTTTCTTCTGATAGGAAAATGATGTCCACTGTGCACTACATTTCTGATGACGATCACAGAGTTTATTCAAAAGGTGCCCCTGAAGTATTGCTGGATAAATGCGATAGATATCTGGAAAAAGGGGACGTAAAAAAACTAACTGAAAAAAAGAAAAAAGAGATATTAGAAAAAAATATTGAGTATGCAGAACAGGCACTCCGTGTCCTTGCAATGGCTTACAAACCCATAGATCCGGCGACTATCAAGGATAATGGAGAAAACGCCATCGAAAAAGATCTTATATTTTTAGGACTACAAGGTATGATCGACCCGCCGCGGAAGGAGGTCAAAGGGGCCATCGCCAAATGCAGGAAAGCGGGTATACGTACCGTGATGATTACGGGAGATAATATAACCACCGCCAAAGCCATAGGTAGAGAGTTAGGTTTTGAAGGTGAAGGCGTAACCGGAAAACAACTGGACACCATGTCCGAAAAACGATTTGAAGATACCGTCTTAAAGGCAGACATATTCGCCCGTGTATCTCCTATCCACAAGGTCAATATACTGAAGGCACTAAGAGCTAAAGGTCATCGAGTTGCCATGACCGGTGATGGTGTGAACGACGCCCCCGCATTGAAATCATCGGATGTAGGTATCTCCATGGGGATAAGGGGCACAGACGTATCAAAACAGGCGTCCGATATCATATTATTAGACGACAATTTTGCTACCATCGAAGGTGCGATCGAAGAAGGTCGGGGCATCTTCGACAACATAAAAAAGTTCGTGAATCTTCTTCTATCGGGGAATCTAGGGGAAGTTTTGATAGTACTGATCGGCGCACTGATAGGTTTTGGATTACCACTGACCGCAGTTATGCTGCTGTGGATCAATCTCCTTACAGACGGTTTACCGGCCTTAGCAATGGGTGCCGACCCTCATTCAGATAAGATCATGGATAGAAGTCCCAGAGGTATGGACGAAAACATAATCGACAAAACACTCATGTTTTCCATAGCCTGGATAGGGATATGGGTCACGGTCATATGTTTATCCATGTATTGGTTTGGTTTAAACGACAGCTTAGCAAAAGCTAGAACGTATGCCTTTACATCGTTGGTAGTTTTAGAGTTGATAGAAGTATTTCCCATAAGATCTAGATACGGAACACCCTTTATATCCAATCGATGGCTCGGGCTTGCAATAGGAACATCTTTGATGATGCACATGATGGTTCTTTATTCTCCTTTGAACAAACATTTCAAGGTTGTACCACTTGGTATAAACGAATGGTCCCTAATATTGGTCGGTGCGGCGATATTCATCGGTTTGATGTACTTGATGAGGGAGATCGAGAAAAGATATTTTCCGATGAAATAGACGTATCCGTAAATATTTTATCCGAACGACCATCTATGACCACCATGATATCCCGGGAAGAAGCAGTTTCTATGGTCGAAGAAAAGGTCAAGAACAAGAACCTACGCAAACATATGTTAGCGGTAGCGGCTATACTCAAACGCATGGCATCGGAACTCGGAGAGGATGAACACAAGTGGGAAATACTCGGTCTGGTGCACGATATAGATTACGAGGAGACCCAGGATACACCGGAGAAACACGCCCTTCGCTCTGCGGAGATGCTGGAAGGCAAGATATCCAATGAACTGATACGCGCAGTAAAATCACATAATCACGAACACACCGGCGTGAAACCGGAGTCACCCATGGAGTACGCACTGATAGCAGCGGATGCAGCTTCCGGACTGGTCATAGCCACTGCCTTAGTGATGCCCAACAGAAAATTGGAGGAAGCCCGACGGGAATCGGTAATAAAAAAATATGGTGACTCATCCTTTGCCAGAAACATCGACCGGGACCGGATCATGTACTGTGAAAAATTAGGCCTAAGCAGGGATGAATTCCTGACTCTCGCTCTAGAAGCGCTGCAGGACATCGACGACGAATTGGGTTTATGATTCCATGGGAAAAAACTACAAGCTCGAAAGACCGTCATGGGAAG
>CAYVTG010000043.1:0-15121 GCA_964454575.1 uncultured Thermoplasmata archaeon | reverse complement strand
ATCGAGTACGTTTCTTTCTTTGGGAGATATCATCACTGCTTCAGGTGTTTCCATCGCAATCGGCAGTCTTTCCGGTGCCATAGGCATAATACTGATAGGTAAAAAAACGGGATGGATATTCAGCTGTTTATCGGCTTTATTCTTAGGCGTTTACATCTCCTATGCCTTGTTCAACACAGATATCGCTTTTTTTACTTCATACATCTCACCTGTAACAGGCGGTGTATTCGGATGGTGGATGGGTACGGACAATTATGACCGAATAGTCGCATCCATATGCCGTCTGAAGTGAATTTTACGTACAAAGATTATATACACGTATAAAGATGCCTCTTCGACACACTATGAAATCAAACTGTATAGAACTACCCCAAGAAGTCGGGAAAATATCTCTTAGATTTTTAGATATGAACGGCAGAGTTAGAGAGATCATTATACCTACGGACATGCTCGATATAGCTGCAAAAGATGGGATCGGTTTCGATTCTTCTAATTTAGGTTACACAGATGTATCGAAGAGCGATATGGTCGCTATCCCGGATATAGATTCTCTGAGGATTTTACAGGATGGTGATGAAAAATTGGCCGTGTTCATATGTGATTTAAATTGGCCTGACGGAAGACCTTTTACGGGTGATCCGAGACGTATGTTAAAGAAAACCCTCAAAGATATGGATGAAAGAGGATTTGCATTTCATATCAAACCGGAATACGAATTTTATCTACTCGATTCCAGCACGATGGAACCTGTGGATGATGCAGGATATATAGATGGAAAGAGTCATGCATCCTCTATCACCAACGCCATATCCCGGGAGGTATTCAAATTAGATATTCCCATACAGAAGATACATCACGAAGTAGGTCGAGGTCAGTATGAGATAGAACCGCGACCTTACGAAGATACATTAAAGGCTGCGGATGATCACATATTCATAAAAGAGATAGTAAAAGGAACTGCAGAGGAGCACGGAGCAGTGGCTACCTTCATGCCTAAACCATCATTCACAGAACCGGGAAGCGGCATGCACGTTCATATCACATTGCTCAAAGATGGAAAGTTTATCTCCTTGAAGGATTCAAATAACGAGATGAGAGGTTTCATAGGCGGACTTTTAAACCACGCAAAAGCACTTACTGCGATATGTTGCCCAACTGTGAATTCCTACAAAAGATTGGTCCCGGGTTACGAAGCCCCGGTTTACATCGTCTGGGGTGGAGATAATAGAAGCGTTCTAGTGAGAGTGCCTTCCTATGGTAATGCCGAAGAAGAAAAAGGGCGGGCAGAGTTTAGAGCAGGAGATGCATCCGGTAATTTTTATCTGATGCTGAATTCACTGCTTGTTGCTGGAATGGATGGAGTCGATAATGAAATGGATCCGGGCCATCATATGGAAGAAGATCTTTTCGAGATGGATCCCGAAGAGATAAGTAAGCTAGGCATCGAGATGCTCCCTGAAAATCTGGGAGAAGCCTTAGTTTGCTTGGAAAACGACACACTTTTGAAAGAATCCATGGGCGAGCTATATGAACACTACATGGTTTTAAAAAGGCGCGAGTGGAGAAAGTTTAACAGTGCTGTCACTGACTGGGAATTTACAGAGTATTTAGATTGCTGATAGACCCGAAAATTATTATCCCCGTTATACTTTATCTTCGCTATGGACGCGATCAAGAAGGTAGAAGGTGAAAAAAAAGACCACGATGTGAAATTGTTTGCACTGAGCACATGCGGTTGGTGCAAGAAGACAAAGAAACTCCTCGGTGAGGTCGATGTGGAGTACGAATGCATCGATTTTGACTTGCTGAAAGATGAAGAAAAAGATAAGATGAGGAAGGAATTAAAGGATTACAATCCTTCCATCAGTTTTCCGACGATCGTTATAGACGGAGAGACCGTTATAGTAGGTTTCAAAGAGAAGGACATAAAAGAGGCGCTCGACTGTGAATGAAGATATGCTCGATTACGTGGAAAAGGATGCAAAAAAAAATGGATATTATGTCTGTCCGGATCCTGAGTTACTCGAAGATCTGATCGATGGTCTGGTGGAGAACGAAGAGCGATACGGATATCCTTCATGTCCATGTAGGCAGGCGTCCGGTTTGAAGACTTATGATTCGGACATTATCTGTCCCTGCGAATACCGAGACGCGGATGTTGATGAATTCGGTATGTGCTACTGCGGTCTGTTCGTCTCCGAAGAAGTAGAGGACGATCCTACCAAACTCGGGCCTATACCAGAAAGACGCCCACCGGAGATATTGGAAGCCGGTTTGGAGGCGGACGCAGAGCCCGAGACGGTAGCTTCAGACGATGAAGATATCAAGGTATGGCGCTGCGAAGTATGCGGTTACCTGGCTGCCCGGGAAGGCCCTCCGCCAATTTGTCCCATATGCAAAGCTAAGGCGGACAGATTCTCTGAATTTAGAGTCGGATAAGTATAACCTCAATGGTGCATTGGTATAGATTTATATAACGAAAGAAAGCGGTATGCCAAGACATACGGATCTGATTGATACCTGAGAGTGGATGCTCGACCAGAGATTAAATAATAAATAAAAAAGGTAAAAAGAAAGGGGTTTTAGACCAGGTCTAGCTCTTTACCCAGCTTTTCGTAGGCATTGAGTATGTAGTCCAAGTCATCTCTGGTCATACCCGCGTTTATCTGATTTCTTATGCGGGCTTTACCTTTGGCAACCATGGGGAACACGATAGCCAAAGCGAATATACCTTCGTCATACAATCGACTGGCGAGTTCCTGTGCCTTTATGCTGTCTCCGATCATCGAAGGTACGATAGGTGTCTCACTATTCCCAGTATCATAACCCAAACTTTCGAGTTCTTTTTTGAAGTAGTTGGTCAGATCCCAAAGCTTCTTTACGCGCTCCGGCTCATTTTCAACAACATCTAATGCGGCGATGTTTATGGCCGCGACATGTGGTGGGAATGCAGCACTGAGAAGCCAGGTACGGGATGTATTGTAGGCATACTTTATGAGCCATTCACTACCGGCAAGCATACCTCCGAAACCTCCGAAGGCCTTTGAGAATGTACCCATCTGTATATCTATACGATCTCCAAGATCGTACTCCTGGGCTATACCGTGACCGCCTCCAAGTACGCCCTCACCGTGTGAATCGTCCACGTATGTCATGGCGCCGTACTCTTCTGCCAGGTCCTGCACCTTATCCATCTTTGCGACATCTCCGTCCATGCTGAAAACACCGTCTGTGATCACAATAGCACGACGATAATTGTTCTTCTCTGCTTCCTTAAGGCATTTTTCGAGTTCGCCCATGTCCGAGTGAGAAAAGACCATCTTATCTGCCTTCGACAGCCTAACGCCGTCGATGATGCTTCCATGATTCAGTTCATCGGAGATGAGCACATCCTCTTTACCGACTAGCTGAGGGATCAATCCGGAGTTTACCGCGAAACCAGTCTGATATGTCATACCTGCATCGGTTTCCTTGAATTCCGCTATCTTGTCCCATAATTCTTCATGAACATCCATGGTACCCGCTATGGACCAGTCCGAGCCGGCTCCAGCCCCGTATTTTTTGATGGCATCAGCGCCTGCCTGTATCAATTTAGGATGATTGGCAAGATCCAGATAGTTGTTGGATGCGAGCATTATGCATTTTTTACCGTCAACGACTACGTGTGGTGAAGAAGGTCCTTCCAGATCTCGTATTATCCAGGTTAGGCCTTCGCTTTTCATTCTTTCGTATTCCCTTTTGAGGAATTCTGTTTTCTCTTTCATTTCTATCTCTCCTTAGGGTGATTGGTCCCTAAAATGAGGGGCTTCTTAAATGTTTTTGTGTGAATTTGTACTGTATTTTTATCCATCGGCACTATTTCCCTTTGTGGAAACGACAATAAGCCATATATCGGCTTCTGGGTTAAAAAGAAAATGAGGGCAATCTTTATAACTGTAATGTATTATGGAACCCGTAGGTGAAACGATAATGCAACCAGGACAAATGGGATACGACCGAGGAATCACGGTATTCTCTCCAGACGGGAGATTGTTTCAGGTAGAGTACGCTAGAGAGGCCGTCAAAAGGGGTACCACTACAGTCGGTATAAAAACAGAGGACGGCGTGGCCCTTGTAGTAGATAAGAGGATCACTAGTTCATTGGTCGAAACAAAATCCATAGAAAAGATATTTCATATAGATAAGAGGATCGGCCTTGCAACCTCCGGACTCGTAGCAGATGCCCGAGTTCTTGTAGATTACGCAAGGGTTGTAGCACAGATCAATAGAGTATCCTATAATGAGAGGATAGATATACCAACTTTGGTTAAAAGGATAAGTGACTTTAAACAAACTTACACGCAGTACGGCGGGGTCAGACCCTTCGGTACGGCACTTCTAGTAGCCGGTATGGACGAAGAAGGTCCACATCTTTTCGAAACAGACCCGAGTGGTGCTTTCATGGCTTATAAAGCTGTAAGCATAGGTATGGCTAGAGACGAAGTCGAAGAGATATTTGAAGAGGATTACAAAGAAGGGATGTCCCTTGAAGATGCCATCACTTTAGCTTTAAAAGGACTGGCTAGAGCAGGTGAAACGGAATTGAAGTCGCGCTCTCTTGATATAGCGATCATCTCTACGGAAGAGGACTTTAAAAAGCTGAGTAAAGAAGAAGTCGAAGCATACCTTGATTCCATCGAATGAGGTGACCGATCCGTGGGTAAAAAGGACTATCAAAAAGAACACACTGATACTCTTCTTGACGAGTATGTCATCGCCAGATTGAGATCTCACGGTAATGACTTTGAGATATTGATCAAACCCGAGGCCGTGGAAACCTTCAAGTCGGGCAGAGATGTAGATATTCTGGAAAACATGCCGGTGGATAAAGTATTCTCTGACGCGATGAATGGTGAAGAACCAACAAAAGAGGATGTGATGGAGGCATTCGAAACATCCGATGTAGAAGAGATAGCAAAAATCATCCTTAAAAAAGGTGATGTTCAGATAACTACAGAGCAGCGCCGTAAACGTCAGGAAGAAAAAAGAAAGGATATAATCAATAGGATAGTCCGAAACTCCATGAACCCACAAACAGGAGGACCACATCCTCCGATACGTATAGAAAATGCCCTCAAAGAAGCAAATGTGCATATAGATCCATTCAAACCGGTTAGCCTACAGATGAACGAGATCGTCGACTCTATCAAGGCAC
This sequence comes from uncultured Thermoplasmata archaeon, assembly GCA_964454575.1. Taxonomy (GTDB): domain Archaea; phylum Thermoplasmatota; class Thermoplasmata; order Halarchaeoplasmatales; family Halarchaeoplasmataceae; genus Haladaptatiplasma. The sequence continues at coordinate 9,927 of CAYVTG010000043.1, read as the reverse complement.
TGATCCCATTGAGTTTCAAAAAATTATCTGTGTCTGTAACGGTTACCGGGGATATATACGGAAAGATCTATGGCGATCTCAAAGAGATGGCAACGATCACCGAAGAAAATTGGTTACCCGATGGAAGATGGAGAGGTGTTGTTAAGATACCTGCCGGGATGAAGGACGAATTTTTTGCGAAGTTAAAAGATAAAACAAAAGGAAAAGTAAAGTTAGAATTATTGAATTAAATATTAAATTTAGGTGTTTATAATGGAAGATAAGAAAAAGTACAAAAGAGAACTCCTTTTGCCTGGAGATGTCATACAAGACGAAGGCGTAAAACCAGGAAGAGGAACTTTCAAGAAAGATAACAAGATATATGCTGCGAAATTAGGCGTTAAAACCGTACGAGCAGGTTTTGTGAACATAGCAGCCCAAAGCGGACGTTATGATCCCAAGAGAGGAGATAAGGTAATCGGTACGGTAACCGATGTGAACTCCTCAATATGGATGGTGGATGTTAATTCCCCTTTCCCTGCCGTGCTGCATGTAAATGATGTACCCTGGAGAGTTGAATTTGGGGATACTAAAAGTTACATTGATGTTGGAGATGCTATCCTGATAAAGATATCCAATGTTGACGAGCTGAAAAAGGTTCAGGTCAGTATGGATGAAGAAGGATTAAGAAAATTGAACAACGGTCAGATAATCGAAATAGCACCTTCGCAGGTGCCAAGAGTTATCGGCCGTAAAGGTTCCATGATCTCCATGTTGAAGAACTACACAGACTGTAGAATATTTGTGGGTCAGAATGGCCGAATATGGGTTGACGGGCCTTTAGAGGGACAATACGTGGCAGTCAAAGCCATTCAGATGATAGAAGAAAATGCTCAAGTGGTCGGACTTACAGATGCAGTTGAAGAATATCTAAAAAAGGAAACAGGTAAAGATTTAGAGTTAGAAAGAAAGAAGTTTGAATAATCAAGGAGAGATGTGTTATGGCTGAAGAAGAACTAAAGTTAATTGATGAGAAAGGAATACGGAATGATGGCAGACGATTTGATGAATTGAGGCCCATAAAGATAGAAGCTGGAGTCCTCAAAAGGGCTGACGGTTCAGCATTTCTTGAATGGGGAGAGAACAAAGTGATGGCGGCGGTTTACGGACCCCGTGAGATGCACCCGAGACATGCTCAAGACCCTTCAAGAGCCGTGGTCCAGGCGAGATACAACATGGCTGCATTCTCAGTACCCGACAGAAAAAGACCGGGGCCTGACAGACGTTCTGTTGAGATAAGCAAATTGATGTCTGAAGCACTTGAAGAGATAATCTTCGTTGAACAGTTCCCAAGAGCGTCCATCGACGTTTTCGTCGAGGTATTGGAGGCTAGCGCAGGAACAAGATGTGCCGCACTAACGGCCGCTTCGGTTGCCCTTGCAGATGCCGGGATACCCATGTCTGATATGATAGCCTCTTGCGCAGCCGGAAAGATTGGCGGACGAGTGGTACTGGATCTGGGCAAGAAAGAAGATAATTTCGGTGAGGCAGATGTACCCATGGGTATGGTGCCTACGTCGGGTAAGATAACGCTGCTTCAGATGGACGGAAATTTAACCGTTGAAGAGTACAAACAGGCGATGGAACTTTCCATGAACGCATGTAAAGAGATATACAAGATACAAAGGGATGCTCTCAAAAGGAGATATTCGACTTCCCTTTCAACCTTTGAAGAAACCGATGATATGGAGGAGGAATAAAGATGAAAGAACTTATTTCGAAGATCACAAAAGATTATCTGTTCAGGCTCATCAAGGACGGGAAACGCCTTGATAGTAGAGATCTGATCGAGCACCGAGAGGTAAGCATAGAGACCGGTTGGATAGGCCCCGCCGAAGGATCTGCAAGGGTTCACCTTGGTGATACGGATGTGATCGTAGGGATCAAAATGGATATCGGAGAGCCGTTTCCGGATACTCCGGAAAAGGGCGTTATGATAACGTCTGCGGAACTGATACCCATGGCATCACCAAAGTATGAATCAGGACCACCACGAGAAGATGCAACCGAACTTGCAAGAGTGGTTGATAGAGGAATACGTGAAGGCAAGGTGATGGATGTTACTAAACTCTGCGTCAAAAAGGGCGAAAAGGTGTGGCTTGTCTTCGTAGATATGCACATACTCGATTTCGACGGAAATCTTTTCGATGCATGTGGTATCGCACTCATGGCAGCATTGATGAATACAATGGTTCCTGCAGAAAGACACGGCCTGGGAGAGGATTATCCGCTTCCTATAGATCACATAGTGGTCCCCACAACATTCTACAAAGTAAAAGATCAGATAATGTTGGATGCCCGTCTTGAAGAAGAGATGATATCAGATGCAAGGCTCACCGTTGCAACGGATGAAAACGGAGATATAGTCGCCATGCAAAAAGGACTGAGTGGTGTATTCGAATACGAAGAAACTCTTTCCTGCATAGAGAATTCCAAGAAGATAGGCGACGAACTCAGGAAGCTAATAAAAAAGACAGCTTAAGGACAAAGTATAAATATTGAGAGGCTCCCATCGTTAAAGACTGCATAGAGGCGTTGTAAAATGGCAAAGAAAAAGAAGAAGACTCAAAAGAAGAAGGTCGGCAGTACCGGCCGCTTCGGACCACGTTACGGAGTTAGAGTACGAAGGTCTATCAAAAATATCGAATCCAACCTTAAAAAGAAGTACGAATGTCCAAAATGCAACCATCATGGAGTGGTCAGGGATTTTTCTGGAGTATGGAGCTGCAGAAGATGTGGGTTAACCTTTGCAGGAGGTGCCTACCAACCCCGGGTCAACATCAAGGACAAACGATTTCATGAGGAGGGCTAGATAGATGTTTAAGTGTGCGATATGTAAATCGAAGATGAGTAAAGATAACATAAACAGAGTCGGTATCCAGTGTGATAATTGCGGTGCTAAAATATTCTACAAAGAAAGACCTAACGTAAAAAAGGTACTAAAGGCAAGATAGAATGATGTCCGCAGTCCTCCGTTTGGAGGAAAACGATGATACCGATAAGATACTAAAGTCCCTTTATCCCGAGGCGGAAAAGGGGATGAGAAGAGTAAAAGTAAAGATACTATCCGATCTTCCCGGACTCAAGATAGAAGCGGAAGATAGCCGTTCGCTAAGGGCGGCCCTCAATTCGTATCTGAGATGGATGGATATCAGCGAACAAATAGGAAAAAAATTTCCACAATAGGAGGAAAAAAATATGGCAATGAATCAGGAAGAACTTCAAAACAAGCTAATGGAAGCTCAGCAGCTACAGCAACAACTTCAGAATGTGGTACAACAGAGACAGCAGCTTCAGTTAAAAGAGAACGATATAGAAAGGGCACTTAGTGAACTGGAAAAATTGAAGGACGATACTCCAGTGTACAGAAACGTGGGTGAGAATATTCTCGTGAAGGTTGAAGAAAAAGATAAACTGATCGAAGAATTGAAAGATGACCTCGAATCCACGAATGTTAGGGTAAAGGCCCTTGGCAGACAAGAAGACAAGATGAGAAAAACTTTCCAGAACATACAGAAAGAACTCAGCGAGTCTATCGGCGGAATAAATCAAGGAGCTTAGGCGGAAGATAGATGGATATTCAGTCCGGTGGAGATACACTCTTTCTTTCCCATCAAAACGCAGACCCTGATGCCATCGGATGCCTATATCTGTTGAGTACAAGGTTTGGGGGCCATGTTGGACTCCCTGATAATCCAAGTGCCGTCGGTAAAAGGCTGGCAGGATACCTTGGATTAGAATATGAGATATGTCCGAAAATCGACTCTTATAAACAAGTCGTTGTTGTAGATACTCCGGATCCTGGACAGCTGGAGCCCATCGATATATCCGAAAGGACCGTTTTAGTTATAGATCATCATAATACTAATCTTTGGAATAGAGATGTAATAATGCACCACCGAACATCGTGCGCAGAGATCATATATGAATTGATCGGACCCAAAGATCTGACGATGAAGGAAGCGGTCGCATTGATGGCGGGTATTCTAGCTGATACCAGTAATTTGCGAAGGGGAGATGAAATGACCTTCAAAACTCTGAGTGAGATAATATCGCTATCCGAAGTATCTATTGAATACGTTCTATCTGTATTGAGCCATCCTCGATCTTATTCTGAGAATATATGTAGACTTAAAGGCGCTGGTAGATCTTCCTTTAAAAAGCTAAACGGCTGCTTAGTGGCTTATTCATATGTTGGTTCATACGAGTCATCTGTGTGCGGCGTTCTGTTATATGCGGGTGCCCATGCGGCATTCGTAGCGTCTCAGCGCGGCGATGATCTTTTGATCTCCGCAAGAGCAAAAAGTGAACTTTTGAATTCTGGTTTTGATATAGGTGAAATATTCAAAAACATATCTCAAAAGTCGGAAAAATTATCCGGCAGTGGGCATCCCGGTGCTGGTGTTATCCAAGGTGAAGGGGAGGCAGAGGAAACATTGGAATATGTGGTCAGCAAAGCTTTAGAGATGATAAGAAAAAAGGAGATTAAACGACCTCTATCCTAATATCTTCTTTAGCTCTTCTAAATTTTCAGGATTTTTTTCGAAGTAATCCCTAACCGGTTCGAGAATATCTATAAGATGGAGGGCAGTCCCGTTCTTTAGATCTGCGGGGTGCAGTTTCCCAGCTACGTATTCATTTTGCAATTCTTCAAGTGTATCGTAGTGAAGCGGGCCTCCGTATTTTTCATCTCGGGGTATGTTGAGTTCGGATGTATTTGGGAATATGATGTACTTACAGATATCCATTATGGGATTTTCTTCCAGTGTAGGTGGGCAATATGCCTTAGATATCTTTTTCTTTATTTCCTTAGGATGATCATGTATGAATATACAGGAATCCGGATCACTCTTACTCATTTTTCCGGTAACTGCAGAATCCATACGATCCCCACCTTTTAGACCTGTGAGTATGGGTGTGTGGATTGCCACCGGTTTTCTCCAACCTAATTTATCCGCCGTATCCCTAGCCAGCATATGTGCTCTCCTCTGGTCCATGCCTGCGTATGCAACATCCACTTCTAGTTCGAAAATATCTGTGGCTTGAAGGGAGGGGTATATTAGTTTCGACGAATCGGCTTCGGTTTCCTCCATCTCCCTACCCATGATATCCACTGCACGGCGTATCCTGGCAACTGAATTAGCCTTTGCCACACGTAACATTCTTTCCCAGTAATCCATATTGTCCATGATATCGCTGGCAAATATGAATTCGGTTTTTGCCTTATCTACACCCATAGAAAGGAAACAATCTCTTATATAATCGCCACATATCTTGATGGAATCTATATCTCCGCCAAGTTTGTCATTTATATAGGCGTGCCAATCGGCGAGCAGTACCTTAACTGTAAATCCCGCTTTCTGCATATCCTTTATCTTGCTCGAAGTGAGCATCCCCTGACCGATGTGCATCAATCCGGAAGGTTCTATACCGATGTATGCTGTCGGATCGGATTTTTCTTCCATAACCTTTCTTAGCTCTTCTTCGGTCACGGTTTCTTCGACGTTTCTTAATACATATTCAAGGCGCTTCTCTAGATCCATCGAAGAACGTAAGTTTACGGTACAATATGTAAATTTTGGTTTGTTTTTGTAGAATTTGATGATAATAAAGCTTATATCATGCACATGTAATCCTTCGTCGATATCATGTCGGATGCCGAGTATGATTTCTTTACCTTGGACGACTTCGATCTGAAGGGCAGAACGGTGCTGGTAAGGGTAGATATAAACTCACCTATAGATCCTGGATCCGGTCGAATACTGGACGACCATCGTATAAGACGACATATGGATACTATAGGAGATCTGGATAAGTCAAAAGTTATCATCATGGCCCATCAGAGCCGTCCTGGTAAAGCTGACTTTACCACTCTTAACCAGCATGCTCTAAGGATGTCTCAGATACTCGGTAAACGTGTTGAATACGTAGATGGTCTTTTTGACAGCCACGTCAGAACAAAGATAAGACAGATGAAAAGCGGAGACAAGATACTGCTGGAAAATACCCGTATGTATTCTGAAGAAACATCGCTCAAAGGAGATCCCGATTTAGATAAACACGAGAACACACATATCGTTAGGAATCTTTCTCCCCTGATAGATTTTTTTGTGCAGGATGCCTTCGCCGCATCACATAGAGCACAACCAACATTGATCGGTTTTTCTCAGGTGGTTCCGATGTTGGCAGGTAGAGTGATGGAACGAGAATTATTGAATCTTGGAAAGGCTTTCAAGAATAGTCTGCATCCGAAGATAGCCATGCTCGGCGGTGCTAAAGTGGACGACTCCATGGAGATAGCAGAGCACATGTTGGAGTCCAGAAGTATCGATGTTGTACTCACTTGTGGTTTGATGGGGAACATCTTCCTTATGGCCGCAGGCCATGATCTCGGTCCTGAAAACAATGTGTTTTTGGAAAGGGAATTTTCAGATCACCAGTCTCTTGTGGACAGGGCAAAGGGAATGATCGAAAAGTGGGACGACAAAATTAAAATGCCTTCGGACGTAGCCTTGAGTGTCAAGGGTGAACGTAAGAATGTAACATTGGATAAACTCCCATCAGAATATCCTGTCTTCGATATAGGTCTGAGAACGATCATGGAGTATACAAAATATATACGCGAAGCCGAACTGATCATAGTAAACGGACCGGCCGGCGCCTTCGAATACGACGATTTCTCCATAGGCACCACAGAGCTATTCAGGGCTGCGGCTCACTCCGATGCATTCAGTATAATAGGCGGTGGTCATTCCGTAGCAGTTTTGGAGAAACTTGATATCGAAGAATTGATCGATCACATATCCACCGGAGGCGGGGCATGTATCAACTTCCTTGCAGGTAAATCTATGCCCGGCATCGATGCTCTGATCCGTTCAAAAAGGATCTTCCGAAAAGGCCCATTTCAAACCCTTTAATTTTTCACCGTTGCCACTGTAGCTCAGCTGGTTGGAGCGATGGTTTCGTAAACCATAGGTCGGGGGTTCGAATCCCTCCAGTGGCTCTAATATGTTCTACCTGACTCTGCCGCCAAGCAGTGGTGTCAACATATCTCGTACCTGATTGGAGTTCATGGATTCAAAAGAGAACTTGTTCTTGCCGCCGGACCATTTGATCTTCAATTTGTTGCTATCATGCTTACCGTAATCTTCATTCCAATGTCCGGCGATCACTCTTACCTTATTGACCTGTTCCGGCCTGATCTCGTAGTTATCAGGTACTTCTCTGAGTATGGCCTCCGGAGGCATCTGGTAGTATCGCTGTTGATAGTTGAACCCGGCAGCGATGGAGGTCTTCCATTTCGTCAGTAATCCTTGATTCTGTGTGCCCGCCATCGCCTTTTCGTGCTCTTGTCGTATCGTTTCCTTGGTCCGCATAGCAAAGATCAATCTATAGTTGGTAACTATCATATCGTAGGAGCGCTGACCGAACATACCTGTAGTTAGATTGGGTACGATGCCCACTATTCTCTCAGGATACATATGTTATATGACTTAAACAACCGATCTAGATCGATTTAGCAAGTTTCTTTATCTTATTGAGATTGTCCTTGATTCCCTTGATCTTTTGATCCTCTTTCTTTTCGACCTCTGCAACTATCTCCTTGAGATCTTTGTTAAGGCGATAACCATAGAATGGCCTTCCTTTTTTCTCCTGCTTGATATTTCTCTTGGTTATCCAATCTCTACCTTCAAGGTCTTGCATCGCTATAGACACTTCAGGCTGCTTCAATCCTGTGGCATTCTGGATATCGATGCTCCTGGTTTCATCTTTCCCCGCAACATAAACAAGTGTTACAGCCACTTGTCTTGGGATACCGGTCTTCATGAGTCTGTCGACCAATTCTTTCTGGTTCTTACTTAACTTTTTTTCTGCCATGTATATTCCCCTTTTAATGATATATTATATAGGTAGTATTTATTACTTTTCACTAAAAAAGTGATGCAATATATTTTTTTCGTCTTTTAACGCATCTAACCTATGACCGCAATCAATCAGTTTTTATAATAAAACATCATCCCCTATGTAAGATACTGATGCACACATACATCTCACTAGTAGGAAAGGATCACCATTTAGTCCTTAACAGCCTATGGGCGGTACTCAAAGAAGAGTTGTACAAACCGGATAAGATAATCCTACTTCACGATGATGAAAGATGTGATGAATTGGAAAGAGACATGGATAACCTACTAAAAGCATATGATATCGAAGCCGATTTTGAACATGCAGATTTAGAAGATAATATCCCGGTATCAGATGATGAAAACGTGCTTGACATATCGGGAGGCGATAATGTCTCACTTTCCAGATTATTGATAAAAAATAACATCGACCCATTCAAACATATATTCGTACTTAAGTTCGATGAAGATATAGACCACGCCACACCTTATCCATTGATGAACCACAGTAAGATAAAGGTGATAGATATATTGGAAAAGGAGGTGAGGTAAGATGAACGAAGTTCTCAGTAAAAGGGAGCTGATACTCGTTTTGAATGAGGCTAAAAGACAGGGCATCTATGAATTTTCTGTCGAAGAACCGTATTTTAACACAACGATGGTCCGTGTTTTACTGAATTCATCATCCGTGAAGATAACACTATCTCCGAAGAGCGATTTTGAACGTCCGTCGTCTCTAAACAACTATTGGGATTCTTCGGATATACCGGGATTTTACGATTACCGAGATTGTTTGCTGTCATCCGGATTAGTCAAATATTCTAACTGGAAAGATTTTATAGAATGGATCTGGTTTTTGTACAAGAGTGAAACTGATCCTACACTATCCAGCAAATCGGTTTATCTTGCCATTGACACGAACATGGCGTATTTTAGACTGCTATCAAGATGTTTTCCTGTCTTACATGATAAATTGTCTATAAGCGCTTCGAATTTTGACTACGTGATGAGTTCCATAGTTGAAGGAGAGGTGGACCATAAGATAATGGCTAAATACGGCGAAAGCGATCTTAAGATGATGGGGATGTACACCAAGATAGGTGACATAAGATATAATTTTAAAAATCGCGGTAAGCTGGCCACACGGAAGGCTAAATTCGCTACGCAGGAATTGAATTATGTCCGTGAAAAACTCAATGCTGTAAGGGTGAAAGGGACTTCGTCCAAAACCGATGCGGAGAAGAACGATATCCGTATAGTTGAATCTCTTGAAAATTTTGCGTGGAGTAAAGATATAACTCTTGCATTGATATCCGCCGACAGGAACATGGGTAATCATGCTGAAAATGCGGAGATACCATACTTTGTACTTGAGATACCACATCGCACTCCCAGGACTGTAGAAGTTGGTACAGATATACTTCTTAATCTGCTCCACGACCTTGCGCTGATATTCGGTGCCATACGGATGCCTGAACTGGAGATAGTTTTATTCGGTATATGGGGCGGGAAGATGGATTCCGATTATAGGAACGAGTGTGTTCAAGCATGGGTCAATGCAAACTCAGTCATAGAAGGAACCATGAAACGGGATCTCAAATTGATCAAAAGTTTCAGTAAGGCTTAAATACCACCGATGACCATGTTATATATCCCCACAATGGAAAGTGGATTTAAGAACCATATAACCACAACCCCAAAGGATTATATATATGTGCCTTTGTGTGGGGGGACACGAAAGTGGAGATCCAAGAAACCCGGTACCCTCCGTGATCTCTTGGACCTGACATACGAATGACGAAAAGGTGCAATCAGTACATCCGCCAATATCCCCGGAAAACGATTGGTTAGGATTCAATAACACCAATGAGGTGATTTGAATATATCCGCCAATATAAGCGAGCAAAGCATAGCTTTGTAACTCCCAAACAACTCCGGTTGATCCTGCCGGCGGTCACTGCTATTGGAATCCGATTAAGACATG
>CAYVTG010000042.1:0-15457 GCA_964454575.1 uncultured Thermoplasmata archaeon | reverse complement strand
TGACCATATCTCTGGTTTTATTTCTTCGTTCGATGTACGGAGATATAAAGGAGGAAAGCACGCAGACTCCGTTTCGAGATAGTAACTTCGCAACATAACTCACACGTTCTATGTTCATGTCTCTGTCTTCCTTGGAGAATCCCAAGTCATAGGTAAGATGCTGCCTGACGATATCGCCGTCTAATCTCTCTACCATTTCGCCGTATTCTCTTTCCAGTACTATGGCAACTCTCTCGGCCACAGCAGACTTTCCTGAACCGGAAAGACCGGTGAACCATAGTACGAAGCCTTCTTCGATGTTTTCCTTTTCCCAGTGCTGTTCACTCGGGATTATATGCTCGTTGTGTTTCATTCTAACATCTCCAATATTTTTTGTATAAATTCTTTATCTTCCTTGGGTATCACCATACCGACAACGTCGCTCTTACCGCCGGCAGAGTATCCTTTTTTCCTCGCAGACTCTATTATAGATTGAGAATCCTTCATAGTGCCTCGTATGTATATCTGGATGCTTCCGTCCATGAATCTTTCGTTGACGACGAATGCGATCTTGTCCTCGTTGGCCCATGCGATCTTTCTTGTAACTGTAGAGATTATATTGTAGGGGGAGTCCATCTCTCTGTACAACACGCCCGGTTTTATCTCATTTCTCTCGCCGTTTACTTCACATTCGATGGCTGAATTCAATTCTATTACATTGTCATGCAGATCGCGTCTGTTCAGTATACTGTTGTGGTCCTCGATATTCATCAAAAACCAAGGCGTTCTTTCGACTTCTTTTTTATTTCCTAATTTGTAATTTGAGTCAAGTAGCTCTACCAATTCCAGGATCGTACCGAAATCGGTATCCAGGGAGTCCAGTACGTCATCGACTACCTTCATGGTGTATCCATTATCGAGTAGTTTTCGTTCCCGATCACCGAAAGCCCCCAGGACGAACAGTAGATCTGGTGTATTATCCAGGTACTCGCCCACCACCCAAGAGGCGCTGGGATATTTTTTCGGTGAGCCGCCATCGATTATCGGATTCAGATGCAGATATACATCGTGTTTATCCTGCAGATGATGGTCGAAGATGTACACCGGCCCCAGAGTATTTAAAAATTCTATGGAATCTTTCGGGAGTGCCATATCCACCACCGCTACAAAATCTGCGGCGTGTGTTTTGAGCTCTTCCCGATCTCCTTCGTTTAGATAGTAATTTCCGATGGTGGGAGTAAAGGTTGTGACGACGGTATCATCGCCGAGTTCTCTGAGCAGTAGAGCCGCCGAACACATGCCATCGGTGTCCCAGTGATGGATAAGGATGCCATTCTTACCGTGCATTTGGTCCATTGTGATCAATCCATTCACTCGACGAACATCTTATCGGCTTCGATGACGGTCTTAGCGACTTCCGGTCTCATCATGCGCGGAGGCGGTACTTTTCCCTCAACCAGCATAGCCCTCATCTTGCTGCCGCTGAAATTTTCACGGTGCTCGTCTCCATGTGGACATATGAATCCGTCCACTGCACCACCGCATTTTTTGCAGTATGTGAATGATTTAAAGAATATGGGTGTGATACCAATGTCCGGGAATTCGTCGAATATATCCTGCGCTGCGTATGGACCATAGTAATCACCTACACCGGCGTGATCCCGCCCTACGATAAAGTGTGTACATCCGTAGTTCTTTCTTATTATAGAGTGGAATATGGCTTCCTTAGGTCCTGCGTATCTCATCTCGGCTTCGAGTATGCTCATAACAGCCCTGTTCTTCAGATAGTAATTCTTCATCAGTACGTCGTAGGTTTCAAGTATCACTTCATCGGTGAAATCTCCGGGCTTCTTCTTACCGATTATCGGATTGATGAATATTCCGTCAACGAAGGTGAGTGCGGTCTTCTGTATGTATTCGTGACCGTTGTGTGGTACGTTCCTTGTCTGGAATCCGACTACGGTTCTCCAGCCCTTTTCTTTGAAAAGCACTCTTGTTTCTATGGGTTTTAAAGAGTACTGTTCGAATGGGTTGTGAACTTCATTGAGTTGGATTATTTTTCCGCCGAGAAGGTGGCTTCCCATCTCCATGGTCTTCTTTACACCGGGATGCTCGATATCTGTGGTTCCGTAGACTTTTTCCGCGTATTCTTCCTTATCGTAATTATAGATCTCTTCTACATCCATCAAACAGAATGGCTCGCCGTCCTCGGATTCAAGTATTATCTCGTCTCCTTCGGAGAATTCAGCGGTCTCTTCTTCCGACATATCGAGCAAGATGGGGATGGTCCAGGCTACATCACTGGATAATCTCGAGTGTTCAAGTACATTCTCCATGTCGTCCCTGCACAGAAATCCTTGTAGTGGACTGTATAGTCCGGATGCGATATTCTGTGCATCTTTCCTGAGAGCACTCGACAGTTTGAAAGAGGGCATCTCCTTGGCATTTTCCAGCATCTCTTCTCTGCGCGTTTGGGAAACGACCCGGTTGATGAGGGTTCCGCCGTGTGGTTTTGACATCGATATCACCCTAATCCAGATAACCGAGAGCTCGGAGTCTTTCCTTTACCTTTTCCTCGTCTTCCTTGGAAAAGATCTCCTTCTGTTTTTCCTCTTCCTCTATGCTGGAGATCACCTGTCTGAGCACGTATGTTACGTAGCTCGATATAGACGTGAATCCGGTTCCTTCCATGCGCTTCTTTACTTTTTTGGCCAGTGGTATCGGTATGGACACCGTGGTATATTTTTTGTCTGTCATGATATATCACCATATTTAATGGTATTTAATGCGGTGTTATTAGTATGTAGTATATATACCTTACTGTCAGCACCGATTGGTCAGTACTCAACCGTCCATACCACGGATTCGGATGCGTCGTTGTATCTACAGGAATTACATGTAATTCCTTGGATTTTTGGAACGAGTTCCAAAAAATATCCAGTAACCTACTGCTATTTTTATCCTGACTGGTATTCGATCAAATTTTTCAGTAGTCCACGGTCCACACAACGGGTTGGGTGTGGTCAAGATACAACCAGTAGCCTTGTCCTGGTTCGAAGGTGAAGCTTCCGGGTTCGTAGTTGTAGGCTAGATTGTATGTCGCCGTTGCATTGAAATATCCTATTCTCGATACGTCTGCCGGTAGTCCGTGGTTACCGGATGTGGAACTCGGTAGTCCAACCATGTTCCAGCCGGGGTACAGTGTGATATCTGTGCTTGTAGGTGTTGTGCCGTTTACGTTCAGGGTGTCGTTGACAGTCATCCGTATCCAGATACCCATGGTGTGATCCCACGTGTTCAGATTGTTGAAATGTGCTGCTCTATCAGGTACGTAGCTCATCCACTGATCGGCGGATGCGTCGTAGTACATCAGCCTGTCGTAGCTACCGTTGATGTCCGTCAATATTGCGGACAACGTTGTGTCCAATGGTATCAGATCAAACGATACAAAGTTCCAGCCGTCGGCAGGGCCCTCTGCGAACAGGTAGATATACGTGGGGGCGCCGATGATGTTAAAAGAATCGTCGCTGGTGTCCGTACCACTGAAATTGTCGTCTGCATATACTCTCCCTCGCACCAGACATTCTGTGCTCTCTTCATCAGGTACCGTCCAAGTGTACGAACCGTTGTCAGCAAGATCGGTATCTATAGTTATCCAGCTTCTTCCTGCATCAACGCTATACCACAAGTCAACGTGGGTGATCGTGCCGCTTCCCTGTACGGTTGACCACTGGATCTCATAGGTATCACCGACAGATAGTGTTTCGCCGCCGACGGGTTGAATTATCATTATCTCCGGTATGCCGTCCGAACTGGTTATCCGTATATCATCTATATCTAGACCGTATTCCCTCACGTTGTCGTCGGAGGCGAAGTAGTACCTGACCTGGATGTATTGTGCTGGAAGCCAAGGTGATAGATCGACTCTTTCGTCTACCCAGCTGCCATCTTTATCCGGACCGGAGTAACCGCCGAATACCTCTTCGCCGGCGAACGGACTCCCGTCATAATCGGAATACACGGCACCATCATAGCCTCCTCCAGAAGTACCAGTTGTATCTGGAAACGCTCGATCCCAGGCGCTCCACGTGCTGCCATCGTGATGCCGCACTTCTACGACGAAACCGTCCCAGTAGTCAGTACCACCGGGCTTTTCTATCTTGTAAGCATGCCACCAGGTCCATTCTCCGCTTTCCCAACCCTCTGTAGCGATTACGGGAGATTCCATCAAATCCCACCAGCCGTTACCGTACTGTCCGTTACCGTAGTTCCACGAAAACTCACCGCTTAACACATTGTGAGAACGCGGCGCCCATCTGCCGTCCTTTGACTTGGGGCCGCCGAAGGTCCAGCCGACATTACCGGCTTCGACATCGTCGAGGTCTGTTGTTATGAAAGTGTAGTAATTACCATCATCGTCGTTGGTGGTCGTCAGTCCCGCTTCGTTCACCGTCACTATCTCGTAATGATATGTTCTACCTCTCGTATCCAATCTGTCCAGGACTATACTATGGTTCCTAGTAAAGGTATCAGCGGAAACAGCCATATCTAAGGGGCCACCGTATAAACCGTAATTAACCTCTGAAGTGGCAAGTTCATCGCTGGTCCATTCTACCACCGCGCCTAACTTGGAAAACGAGGTAGGTCCGCCGATGAGAACAGGTGGAGTGACATCGATATACGCTATTGTAGTTCGAAATGTGCCACTATCGTCATATGTTACGTTGATGATATCTGCCGGATCTCCGGTGTCGGATACATGTAGAACACCGGGTGCATCGGTAGCGGAGCAGGCTATAGAACCTTCGAATATGTGCGGATATCTTGCGTTCTCTGTTAGTGTGACGGTCTCACTATCTCCTGTTTGATCACTGACGATGGTTACGTTAACACTTTCGGCACCGATAAGGTCTTCGTCCTCCACGATGATTCCGATGGTATCTTCTACACCGTATTTTTCCTGATCAAACGTCACCCTTCCTGTAGTCGGTGCGAATGTTGTCCACATGGTACATGGATTCGTGGCGGGTGCGTCGGGGGAGTCAACAGAAACTCTAATTGCACTGGCACCGCCGTCGTTCCAAACATAGCCTCCGTCATAATATTCGACGTTCCATGAAGATATGGTGCTTGCAGTACCTCTGGTTTCACCGGTGTAAAGTGCAAAGTAATTAGCACCGGCACCGTTATCCCATGTATCTACGTATTCGGTCAGGTCAACGGATAGGAATGTCGGGTATTTTCTTAGTGTTTTGGACGCACCATCCCATTTAGGGATCAGATCTTCTTCAACGGTTACACCTCCGTCTGAATCGGCTATACCGAGCCAAACGTCGGGGTCCCGGTCCTGGTTATCGCTGAACCTCCACGTACCGAGTAACTGTGGTGAATTTTCAGTCGTATCGTCGTACATCGCGTTCCCAGTCAACCTGTAGATCCATTGATACATTAGATGGTTTATGAAACACTCGTAGGTCATCCAGTATGTACCTGTATCATCAGTCCCTGATAATGGACCCCAATCCCCCCATGAATTGGCTATGTGGAAAGCACCTACTTCACCGGAGCCGTCGGTGTCGGCCATGTTGTCGTCGTAGCCGATCACAGTTTGAGCATGATTGATAGCGTCCTCAGTGACCCACTCATCTGAAGCGATGACGTGGTCACCTTCCCATGTCCCCGGGAAGAAACCAGTGATCGGGTAGCCGTTTGCATCTATAGCAAATCCAACTGCATGACCTCCATCGATAGAGGTTTTTATGTAGGTCAGTACCGTATCGTAATCGAAGTCCGCCATGTTGAAAGTTTCATAACCTGTTGATCTATACTGTGCGGCATTCCTAAAAGCGGTTTCATCACCCCACGATGTATAATCGTTATGGTCATAGGGCTTTGTCTCCCAGTCTGAATTTCCCACTGAGTTCGATAGATCCCACGATCCGAACCAGTTCGACCCTTGATCTTCTCCACCGTTCACCATGTTGTAAGCCCATCCGGGACTCATTATCTTGTCTGCATGTGTTGGTGGGCTGCCGGTCTTTGCGATCTCGTTTCCGTATGTATTGATGTCATAACCGTAGTCACGCGCGGTCATTATCGATAAAGAATAGTAGATCGCACTGAAAGCCCCAGTGGATCCCTGACCACCTTGATCTCCTATGGGCGGCATCCAAGGCGTATCTGTGATAGAACTTGATGCTCCGAGAAGCGGTGGATCGTAGCTGAGGCTGTCACTGTCTTTGGTGAGCAATTCTGTTATACGATCTCCTTCGCCCGCGGTGAACACACCGCCATTCTCGCTCACTTTCATATCCCTCGCCATCGTATCATACTGTTCTTCCGTCGGCGGTGTCAAGCCGGTGCCTTTGTCGCCGAACATGATATTGTAATCTTTTCCCGGCTCATATACACCCCAATCCAGTTTCAATCGTTCGATGTCACCACGGGTGGCTGGCCGCAGCGAACTTTGTGCCTTCAGATCTTCCTCCTCAGCCGCAACCTCCGAAATATCATCGTATTCCACGATAACAGCGACCGACAGTCCTGATATAACTAAAAGTACTGCCATCAGATAGGCGATCGCGGAACTCATCTTATCCGTCTTCATCTATTTTCCCCTCAAATCAGATTTATAGTTATAGTAGGTTAATACTATTATATATAATATTCTCTTGATCGGTTTTGCTTTCCATATAATTCTTAGAGCACAGTCAACGTTAAATACCATATTTACCGTATACCTAAGCCAGGGTTACCTCGTGCGAGAGTGTGGAATATGGACAAGAAAAAGATACTTGAGATAGTAAAGAGAGAGAAGGTTAAATTCGTTGAGATGCAGTTCATGGACATCTTCGGAGGTGTGAAGACGGTTTCCGTACCCGCATCACACCTGGAACGTTCGATAGACGAAGGCGTGCTCTTCGATGGTTCTTCCATAGTGGGATACGCAACGGTGGAGGAATCCGATCTGAGAGCACATCCGGACCTGAATACGTTCTTGATATTTCCATGGACCGATGACAGCATCAAAACCGGACGGCTGATATGCGACATCTACGACTCCGAGGGCGAACGATTCGATGGAGATCCAAGATATATACTGGAACGGCTCATGGACAAGGCAAAAAGCATGGGCTATACCTACAATATCGGCCCGGAGTTCGAGTTCTTCCTGTTCAAACTGGACAAGAACGGTAAGCCCACCATCACACCGGACGACAGCGGCGGTTACTTCGACCTTATGCCGCTGGATAGAGCGGAAAAAGTCCGTAAAGAGTGCAACCTGTACTTTGAGGACATGGGATTCCAAGTGGAGGCATCCCATCACGAAGTGGCTTCCGGTCAGCACGAGATAGACCTTAGATATAACGATGCTATGACCATGGCGGACCAGATCCTCACACTCAAACACTGTATTAAGACAGTGGCCATGCTCAACGGCTTGCACGCGACTTTCATGCCGAAGCCAATCGCCGGAGTCAACGGTACCGGGATGCATGTACATCAAAGCCTGTTCGACGAAGACGGGAACAATATGTTCTATGCAAAAGATGATCCCGATGGTATAAGCGATATCATGACACATTATCTCGGAGGTTTGATGACGTATGCAACCGATATGTGTGCTGTACTCGCATCTACGGTAAATTCGTACAAAAGGCTCATACCCGGTTACGAAGCACCGGTGTATATCTCATGGTCACACCTTAACAGAAGTGTTCTGGCAAGGATACCGGATGGTAGAGGAAGATCGACTAGGATCGAGATACGAAACCCGGATCCAGCGGGTAATCCCTACCTACAGTTCGCCGTTCTTCTCGGTGCCGGTCTAAAGGGTATCGAAGAGAATATCCAGCCGCCCGAACAGACGACCTGCGACCTGTTCTCGTTGTCTAGAGAGGAAAGAACGGCTCTCGGTGTTACTTCGCTTCCTGCCAATCTGGGACATGCGCTTTCGGTCATGGAAGACAGTCCATTTATGAAGGAAATACTCGGAGAACACACCTTCCGACATTACTTACACAAGAAGAGAGAAGAATGGAACGAGTACCGACAGCAGGTCACCGACTGGGAGATAAGAAAGTACCTTCATCGACTCTGATATGCCAACGCCTCAACCACTTTGGGAACGCAGAGCACTCCTGTACAAAGACTCGCTGATCGTTGCAGACTTGCACATCGGCTACGAATTTGGTCTTGAAAAAAAGGGATATATAATCCCTTCTCAAACAGATAAGATAATAGAAAATATACGTGAGATGCTGGTTGAGACAGGTGCAAAAAGATTGATCATCAACGGAGACTTGAAACACAATATCCCGGAAGGTAGCTGGCAGGAATACAAAGAGATCCCCGAGGCACTGGATAAGTGGTTAAAGGAAGTTAAAGAGATCCATCTTTTTAAGGGCAATCACGATGGAGGCATAGAGAAATATTTACCATCCGAAGTGATCTTACACGGTCCCGAAGGTGCGGTTATCGATGATATCGGTTACTTCCACGGCCATGCATCTCCCAGTAAAGAAGTCACCGAAGCAAAAAAGATAGTGACTGCACACAGCCATCCCGCTGTTTCGTTGAAGGATAGATTAGATAGGTTGGAAAGGCACCCATGCTGGGTTAGATTCAACTTTTCACGAGAAGATCTGCACGGAAACGGGATACTGATGCCTACCTTTAACGAACTGTTGGGAGGAACTTGCATCAATGTACACGGATATCTAGGACCATTTTTTAGAAATTATGATATATCCGAAGAACTCGTGTATCTGCTCGACGGAACATGTCTGGGACGACGTAGTGAACTCATACCCTCAGAAAAAGATGTTTGAGCCTTGAAGGTATATAGGTACCGCCATAACTATATTTGAAGTGGACAGGCCGATGTTTTTGGCCGCCAAACCGGCTTTGATCAAAATATCCGCCTCTACGTTGTTATAATCGGCTGTCTTTAATGCGCTGCCGATGGCGATCCCGAGGTCGAGCAGCCGATAAGCACAGTTTGGACCTTTGAAAATATCTTCTTTCTTTATCTTGGAGAATTCATCACAATCTTTGAAGCCGCATGCTTGGCAGTCCAAGCCGAAGGGCGGGTGCTCATTCAAGCCCATGAGTATGACCTTATCGGATTCGATGATTATCTCGCCGATATGGCTGTATTCCTCATCTTCTTCGGCCATCTGGAACAATTCTTCTGCAAGTATCTCTTTTTCTGCTTCGTCGAGCGGCTGGATGTCTATGAACGATATATCTTCTGCCTTCGGTGCTGTGATAGCACTTATGGACATCAATTTCGCGATTATATCTACGCCTTTTTCCATGATGATACACTTCCACCACTGTTAACACATGGTATTGTATTAAGTTATCGTTTCGTTTTCATCATATTTTAAAAGAGGGATCGATGTTTCCTAAAAAAGAGAGTATGGAACCGAAGAGAGCTATCAAACCAGCTACCACACCGACGGGGCCTCCCAGGGCTATCAGGAACAAAGAAAAAAGGAGTGCCAGTATAGGCCATACTATGTCTCGCTCTTTCCGTACATAACAGATCAATAAGCCTACACCGAAGACGATATCGATGATAAATTGAAACAAAAAAGCGAAGGGAGAATATACAAAGCTCGTTGTCAGAAAGTGGAAAAGGCCCAGACCTAAAGCCACGTATGCGCCTATCACTATCAACAAGGAATCTATGGGCATCCTTTCTAATTCTGAAAGAGATTTGGGTATATCTTCCAGTACTTCATCCAACAAGTCTTCCATAAGATGTTATCGTGAGGCCGGTATAAATCATTTTTCAGTGGCCAAAATTTTAATGCATGATGTTATTTACCGCTATTATGCGATTGATAGTCTCTTCCAAAGCAGATGCTGCCAGTGAAAACATATTGGAACGACTACTGGGTTATGGATGGGATACCACCGGAGAATGGAATGGAAACCCACTTTACAGTCGAGGAGAAGATCGGATAGCTACCGTTAACGAACATCACATATATGCAAACGATATCGACGTTGAGTTAAGCGAGATATTAGGACCTATAGATCATATGGTATTCATCTCTAAGCATTCTTCAAAGGCTAACATACACTCGCTTACGGTACATCCCATAGGTAATTTTGGAACTGCTAAATTCGGAGGTATGGACGGTAAAATTGTCCCACCGGTACCGCATGAGATGACGGGAGCTCTCAGGAGATTACAAAAAGGGACAGACTTGGCAGGTTTGCTCGGAGAATACGAAGTGTCCTTCGAAGCTACGCATCACGGTCCTTTTCTTAGAACACCCACATACTATATCGAGATCGGCAGCGATAAAGCATGCTGGTCGGATGAAAGAGCAGGTAAAGTCATCGCATCAACGTTGATGGCCGACCGACCAAAGGATATCGACCACGAACCCGTCGCCGTGTGTGTAGGAGGCGGACACTACGCTCCCAAGTTCACGGATATCGCAAGGAGAGAGCGGATTTCGATCGGACATATAGTACCTTCCTGGGCTTTCAAAGACTTAGATGAAGAAAGTTTTGACTGTGCATTGGAGCAATCCGAAGCAGAGATGTTGATCATAACAGATGATGTTCCAAAATGGCTTTGTGAAAAACTTCGGGGATGGTGCTCTGTTAGAGAGGTAGAGATGGTTACCGTTACGGAGCTGGCTTAGTTACTCCTTTTTCTCCCACTTTTTTAACTCCATCACTACTGAAAGCGTTTTGCCGGACTTGATCTCCTCTCGTACCCTATTCTCTTTGTCCATCACATCTAGAGCACGATTGGCGATCTGTAGTGCTTCTTCCTTGGGTACCACCATGACACCGCTGTCGTCTCCTATGATCCAATCTCCGGTTCTTACGGTTCGCTGCCCGCATTTTATCTCTCCACCAGTGCCTCCGTAGCCCTTTGGCTCTCCTGCGTTAGATGCTCGATGTCTAGCGAACACCGGGAACTCGATCTCCCTTATCTCGTCTATATCCCTAGCGGCGCCGTCTATCACTATTCCGGAGATACCTTTGGTCTTACAGGACCAAGAGGCGAGTTCGCCCCAAACCGCAGTAGTTCCACCACCTGCGTCCACGACTATCACGTCGCCCTTTCCTGCGGCGTCGATGGATTCTACCGGCTTAGCCCAGTCGCCGTCTACCGTTCTTACGGTGTATGCGGTACCGACCATCTTAGCACCGATGACTGTCAGCGGTGTTATCCCCTGCATACAGGGCTCCCGATGCATGGCATCCGAGATATTAGCCGTGGATACCTTTTCGAATATCTCTCGGATCCTCGTTGAGTCCTGCTTTCCAGTCACCTGAGATCTGATGGTCGCTCCGGTCTCCATGGCCTTCTTTATGTCTCTCGTGGCGGATGCAACGTCCTTTGCCTTGGTTATAGCTCCTCCGACGATCATTATCTGTGCGCCGTGGTCGAGTAATTTGGCTGCTGTTTCGGATGTGATACCACCGGCAACGGCCACGGGCACCGAGCTAGCATCGACTACTTTATCAAGGATCTCCAAGGGATCTTCTCCACGCATCTGAGCATCAACACCGACGTGGACTCCGATATAATCCACTCCCAGTTTGCATAGTTCTTCCGTTCTTTTATGCGGGTCTTCGTTACGGATCAAGTCCGCCATTATCTTTACATCGTAATTTCTAGCCGAGAGTATGGCTTCTTTGAAAGTTTCATCATCTGCAGCTGCTAAGATGGTCACAACACCGGCCCCTGCTTTTGCCGCCATCTCCACTTCTGCACCGCCGACGTCCATGGTCTTCATATCTGCGACGATCGTGATGCCGGGAAAAGTTTCACGTAATTTACGAACTGCATCCATGCCTTCCGACTTGATCAGAGGAGTACCGGCTTCCAGCCAATCTGCACCGCCTTCAAGTGCAGCTTTAGCTATGGGGATAGTACGAGAGAGATTCATCAAGTCCAGGGCAACTTGGAGTTTCGTTTTCATATCTTATCTATTATACGCTCAGATTAAAAATGTGTCGATTGAACAGACCTTCCGTAAAATACTAATTGTGTATATGACGGTTGAGTATCATGGAAAGATCACTAGAAGAATATGAGACGAACTTAGAAAAAGAGCTAAAACGCCGCAAGGTGCGTATGTACCGTGATATCGGTGTTCTATTACTATCGGCGATCTTTGCAGTCTATCTATTCATGTTTGGTGAGGGATCTAACGTCAACATCCTGCTGATCTTGGTTTTGATCGGTTATTCGATGATCACCATATACGGATTGAAGAAAAAGTTGAGGCTTTATCACTCTTATTTTGATGAATTGCGTGTAGAAAAGAGGAGTATCGTCAAATACAATCCAAAAAGGGATAAAGTTATCAGCAGTATAACTTTCGATTCGATCACGAAAGTTTATACCAATATCAAAAAAATGCCTTATACACTATATGTTCTCTATGAAACAGAAGGAGAGAAAAAAGCTGAAGGATTCTACAAGACGCGCATAAAAGATGAGGATGAGTTCAGGAGAGTTTTGAAGAAAAAGGATTTACTGAACGAAGAAGATGTTAGCGTAGATGATTTGATGGATATCATTCAGTGTGTAAACGAATAAAAGAGCTACAAAATCAAAGATTTTCGATGCTTTTTAATTTAAAAAAGCAAAAAAGTTAAAAAATGCCGCGCAACCTGAACCGGTTCCACTTACCTTTCATCGCAACGATGAAAGATGCCGCACAATCATAACGGATTCTGCTTATTTTGTAATTTTTAAAAAATTAAAAAAAGAAAAGGGTTTGGGTTTTAAGAGTAGCTCACAGTCCACGTTACAGGTTCGGTGTGGTCGAGATATACCATGTAACCTTGACCCGGATTGAACTCGAAGTTCTGTGGGTCATAGTTGTATGCCATGTTGTATGTCGTTGTTCCATCGAAGTAACCTACTTTGGACACTTCTGTTGGTAATCCATGTGTAGATCCTATTGCAGCTGTGTCACTCGGTAATCCAACCATATTCCAACCTGGATATAGCGTGATGTCTGTGCTGACTGGGGCTGTGCCCTCGACTGTCAGTGTGGCATCGGCTGTTGCGTGTATCCATAGGCCCATGTGATGGTCCCAGTTGGCTATGTTGTTGTAGTGTGCTGCTCTGCCTGGTACATAACTCATCCACTGATCAGCGGATGCGTCGTAGTACATCACCTTGTCGTAGCTGCCGTCGATGTCTGCTAGTACGGTCTCCAGTGTCGTGTCGGCCAGTTCGATGTTGAACGATACTAAGTTCCAACCGGCTGCATCTCCACCTGCGAAGATGTTGACGTTGAACGTATCCGCTGTTTCACCAGGTTCTTGTACCGCTGCGGTTCCGTCGCCTTCGAATCCAGATTCATCGGAGTAAACAGTGTACCACCAAAGTGTTCCGTCAGCAGTTCCTGCTCCGGAATCTACGTAGCTGTATGGTCCACCATCTGCTGCAACCGTATCGATCAGTGTCCAAGGTCCTGTGCTGGAATCCGACCGATAGATGTTGTAGCTTGTTACAGTTGGTTCATCCAGACTTGCGGTCCAGTTGACGATATTGTCTTCTGTACCATCTCCTGTGCCTTCAACTGAATATGCGAAGTTTTCGATCCTGGAATCGTATGCTGCATCGCCCCAATGGAATGTGGCGTCTGTTCTCTGATTAGGTCCACCACCAGCATTAGCATGTTCAGTGTAGTAATACACTGTCCACGTTGCTGCGTCCAATTGTGTAGCACCTAATGCTTCGGTAGTAAACTCAGCTTGCTGTGTTACTGCGCCGGTGCCAACTTGTACGTAAACACGAACTGTTACGGTATCCGTATCTAGTATAGTGGTTTGCGGGCAGTTCCAAGTTGCAGACTGAATACCTTCTCCTTCTACATCTCTTGTAACCGTAGCTTCGGGAGTTCCGCCGGTTATCTCGACTCCACCGGCCCATACTCTGATGCCCCAAGTAGCTAGCTGATTATGTCCACCCCCTTGTGGTACGGTGTCACTCATAGCGGTTGCGGACTGTGTTGTTCCCAGCACGTTGTCAGAACGCATGTAGCGTGTTTCGATGGTTGTTTCTCCACCAGTTGCACCGGTATGTTCAACAGTAAGATCAGTCGGTGCTGCTGCGGGTGTTCCCGTTATAGTGAAGTCACCACTTATGTCGGTAGCCTGTTCGAAATCCTGGCCTACTCTAGCTCTTCCACCATAATTTACTCTCACAGTGCATGTGTTAGTATTATGGTCTGGAACTGTCCAATCATAGGAATGATCTCCACCGCCGAGTGCGAGGTTATATGCGATCTCTGTCCAGGAGGCTCCACCGTCTAAACTGTAATCAAGATCGGTTGAAGGCTCTCTAGTGAAATCACCAGCATCTGTAGTCCAGGTAATCTGTTCTACATTACCTGCGACCCAAGATTCTCCACCGGTAGGTCTAGTCAAATTAACTGTCGGTGATACGAAATCTTGTATGGTGAAATAGTCTACACTGGTATCTTCTCCGGATGCACCTAGATCATCATAAACCGTTGCACGTACCAAACACTCTGTGCTTGGGTCGTTTGGTATGGTCCAATTATAGGGTGCAGGGTCAGTTAAACCCGAGATTATCTCTGTCCAGGAGACTCCCGCGTCGACGCTGTAATACAGATCAAAATGTGTGATCGTACCTGTTCCGGCAGTTGAATTCCACCATATATCTTCACCATATCCTATCTCAAAGATTTCTCCTCCATCGGGACGTGTGAGATCTATAGTGGGTGGGTCACTAGAAACGATGGTGAACAGGCCACTAGAATCAGTACCAGATAGACCGTCGTCTGCATTCACAATCGCTTTGACAACACATTGATCACTGTCTACGTTAGGTACAGTCCACGTATAAAGTCCATCATCAGCGGTTCCTGAAACTATGTTTGTGAATGTAGTACCACCATCTGTAGAATATGATAGGTCTACACCTGTGATAGTTCCATCACCTGCAGTAGTGCTCCAGGTTATGTCGAAAGTAGAACCGTAGTTCAATGTTTCGCCTCCTGTCGGTGCAGTCAATGTGATGTCGGGTGGAGTACCTGCAGATCCCTTTATCATGATGTTATCTATGTCAACACCATATTCTTCTACGAAGGCATCGGATGCGAAGTAATACTTTACCTGCATGTAGTCTGCTGGTAACCAAGGTGCCAGATTGACTCTTTCGTCTTTCCAGCCTCCTCCATCGCCACCGAATACTTCTTCGCCGGCTAACGGGGTATCTGTGTAATCCGCATAGACGAATCCGTCGTAACCCGTACCTAATCCATCGTAACCGGTTGTTGCGGTCGGATTTGTATCGGGTGTTGCACGTTCCCATGTACTCCACGATGCTCCGCCGTCATTGCTGTATCTTACGTCGACAACAAAGCCGTCCCAGTAATCTGCTCCATCAGGTGCTTCTGTGACATAGTTATGCCACCATCTCCATTCACCGCCATCCCAACCAGTTGTTCGGAAT
>CAYVTG010000041.1:0-16062 GCA_964454575.1 uncultured Thermoplasmata archaeon | reverse complement strand
TGGAGCCAGAACCGTCGAAAAGGACTATTGTGCCCTGGTCGACTGTTTGGTCGGGCCCAGCGTCCGCAAACGGCTTTGTGATGTCGTTCACCGTTATCACTACCCAGTCAATGTCCCAGTTGCCAGCGGTATCGGTCACATTCAACGTGACGTTATAGACACCGGGCATGTTGAAAGTGTAAGTCGGACTGACATCATAAAGGGTCTTCGGACCGTCGTCATCGAATGTCCAGGTATAGTTGACAATGCCCACGTTGTCCGTGGAGCCAGAACCGTCGAAGGTGACTAGAGAGTCCTCATCCACCATTTGATCAGGGCCAGCGTCCGCCACCGGCGAAGTCGCATCGTTCACCGTTATCTCTACCCAGTCAATGTCCCAATTGCCAGCGGCATCGGTCACGTTCAGCGTCACGTTATAGACACCAGGCATATTGAAAGTATAGGTCGGGCTGACATCATAAAGGGTCTTCGGACCGTCGTCGTCGAACATCCAGGTATAGTTGACGATGCCCACGTTGTCTGTGGAGCCAGAACCGTCAAATGTAGTTATCTCGCTCTGCAGAATCCATTGATCCGGGCCGGCGTTTGCAACTGGTTCTTCTGTATCTTTCACTGTTACTGTCATAGTGTCTGTTTTCCAGTTGCCAGCAGCATCAGTAACGTTCAACATTACAACATACACACTCGGATTGGTGAATTGGTGTGTTGGATTGATGTCATAGAGCGTAACTGCCCCCCCTTCATCGAAAGTCCAGGTATAATTCACAATGCCAATATTATCTGTTGAGCCGGAGCCGTCGAACGTCACAAGCACTCCTTGGTTCACCGTCTTATCCGGGCCGGCATTCGTTACCGGGTCAGTACTGTCATAGGCGCATACTGCATCCGCGATTGCAGGAGCCGTTTCCATGTTTCCAGCAGTGTCGTTGGCGATGGAATAGAACTCGTAGTAACCGTTCCCATCAGGAAAATCGAAGGTCCATGACCATGGCGCTAACGAGTCCATGCCAAAATTTGCCCAGTTGCCCCAGGTAAAGTTGTCCGCGCTGTAACGATACCAAAGGGTGATGTTGGTCAGGCCATTTGCATCATCCGCATCGCTAACGACGGTCACTTGGGTACCGGTATGCCAATAATGTGCAAATGAATTCACGCTGGATTCCGGCGAGGTTGAATTGATTATGAAGTTATAAAAATCCAAAGCGGCATTTCCTGCGGAATCCTTCGCGGATATATTTATCTCATAGGTCCCGTCGGGCCAGCTTATCGTGTCTATGTCGTAAGGTGCCGAGAAACTCACATTAGTACCGCCGTTCACAGAATAGGTAACGACATTCAAATTGGGGTCAGATATATCAAAATCCAGAATTGTGCCGGGGGATATGACTGAATTGTTCTCGGGTGAGACAAGAACTATCTCGGGCGGAGTGGTGTCCGTGGTAAGGAAGTAATTGGCCGGATTGATGGCTAGCAATGTTAAAGAGCTGTTGAAGGCCTCTACAAATCTTAGGACCACTGTATCATTCTCAAAGGTTTCGCTGCTGTAGAACAGGTTATCGAACCGAAGCGATACTTCTTTCACGCCCACGTCGAAATCATCGCCGAATGTGGCAGCATCTATGAAAGTTCCATTGCTTGAGTATAACAGCCCTCTCACAAGATACCACATGGGTTCAGTTACATTCACCGTGCAGTTCACGGTTATGATATCGTATATTCCATCCTTGTTGGTATCCTGGAGCCACTTTGAGAACGTGTTCAGGAACAATATTCGGGGCGGGTCGAAGTCGTCGAAATCATAGTGGCCCGTGGTTAATGGGGTTGAAACTGAATCCATCACATCGCCTACCGAATTCTTGAGCGATAATTTTGTTATGTTAAGCGTTCCATTGGACCAGCTTCTGAATATGGCTTCGCCGGAGAAGTTCAGTTGTAAATTGTGAGTTCCAACTGCCAAGTATTCTCTCAATGTGGCAGATCCAACAAACTGGTTGTCCTGATTTTCCAGTTGTGCCGTTATCGTATAATTTCCCTCAACGGTCACGTTCACCTCCGCGTTGAAGTTGAGCTGGTTGTATTTCCCATCGAGATCGCTGTCATACGGTGTTTCTGAATATGTTGACGTGAAGAACGCCCCAGGCCGTTCGAAGCTGCTCACGGAATAGGGAAGCGTATCATAACTTCCAATCACGCTCCACCCGGTGGCATCTTCACCCGTGGCTCCTTGTATATTAACCCGGTAAGGCCCGTCCAAGCCGCCCAGCCATATGGCCCAGCCCGCGAAGTCAAACTGCATGGACTGCACACCGGGAGAAAGATAGGTGTGATTGAGTGCAGAGGCCAGAGCAGTTTCGTTGGCAAAAACCGTGCCGGTTATAGAATAATTGCCCGCCCTAGTGACATTGACCTGTATCGAGACCCTCAGCATGTCATACAGCCCGTTCACGTCCTTGTCGATGGCAGCGTCCCATTCCCATGCCTCGGCCACTATGCCAACTGTTTCGAAGTTTTCCGTTGTATAATTTTGGGTTTCGTATAAGTCTGTGAATGTTTCTATCGTTGTATGATTCTCATCGAAGGCGATTACGCTCAGGAACAGGCTTCCGTATGTGTGTTTGAGGGACATGTATCTGCAATCGAAGGACAATTCTACTGTCCGGGCCCCTGCCTCCAGATACGTGTTGTTCCATGTACCCAACAATCGTTCTCCATGGCCGTTTCTGAGTTCTCCTTTTACCGAATAGATACCGGTGGCCGGTATGTTCACAGGAAGAGATATGATGAGGGTCTCGTTTCCCGTGATG
Source organism: uncultured Thermoplasmata archaeon (assembly GCA_964454575.1). Taxonomy (GTDB): domain Archaea; phylum Thermoplasmatota; class Thermoplasmata; order Halarchaeoplasmatales; family Halarchaeoplasmataceae; genus Haladaptatiplasma. The sequence goes on along the minus strand of CAYVTG010000041.1, from coordinate 13,258 downwards.
CCGTTCGTGTCCAGCAGCCACTCTGTGACCGGCGCTTTTTCAAAGAAAAATGTGGGCGTCATGTTGACCAGCAGGGATATCGTTTTGATTGCCACAAGCGTAGAGTTCGAATCCAACAATAACAGGCCGCATTGATACAGCCCGTCGGGCAAGGATAAATTGTGAAATCCGATGTTGGCTGTGGTGTTCTTTATTGTCTGGGTATGGTTGAAACCGCCTGTGAAATTACCGCTTTCGTTCCAGACAAAACCCATTACGGTCACATCTTCGGTCCCGTTTCCCTTGGTTATGTTCCATGTTATCGTGTAATTATCTCCGGTAACGCTGCCGCCGGCGCCTTCGAAATCAAAATCCGGTGTTGCATAATCCACATTTGCCTCTAAGCTAACATTATTGGTCACTGTCAAATTCATGATTCCCAGGATGTCATTCATCAAGTGTGCGGTAAAAGTATAATTTCCATCCTTCTCCGAATCGAACCGGAATGACTGAATGCTCTGGGCGCCGTTCTCTATCTCAATGAACCGCTCGAATCTTCTGGCGGTGGAACCGTTTTCGTCCTTTACCAGCACTTCTACAAAGGCTTTAGACACGTTTGAAACTCCTTCTATCGTGAGGTTGAAAAATGCAGAATCGTCTCCACCTATGCCGTCGAAGTTGATAGTCTCCAGGGTGTATGTCAAGGGAGTCCCGGCGGCCATGGGCTTCGGGTCGATGAGGAGACTTTCACTTTCCGGGTCATTGCGCTGCCATGTCTTTTCCAGGCCATCGGCTCCGGACCCCCATGACATGGAGTCGAAATAAAACGTCAGGTCTCCGTGTATCGGGTTGAGAATATCATTGTAGTCATATTTCATCCTGACATATTCTATTTCATAGGTGCCCATGTCGAACACCCATGGGTCGTTGAACAGTCCATCGGCCTCGTTGCCGATTCCGTTCCAACCATCTGTCTTTCTGGAAGGATATGGAAAAACTCCACCAGAAGTCCCGATCTCCACCTCCAGCCAGCTCTCCTTGGTTATCAGGTCGTATGTCGCCTGGTCGTTCAGGAACATGTATGCCGCTAGAGAGAGCGGCGGCGCCCATGCGGTCAACAGCCATAATGGAGGGTCGTGACTATCGTGTGCCATGTCTGTAACGACATAATTTCTTCCATCCATGTTGATGACCTTCGCATACCCATGAGCGGTCTCCCAGGTGCCACCTCCGAACTCCACCAACGGCCCTATCTTTTCCTTGACAACAGGAGGGTCCACTGGAATCTTTAGCGAAAAGGAGTTTGATTCAACAGCCCATTTGTATCGGACAGAGAGAGCTACAAAAGCCTCGAAACGCGCATGTCGCATGGTGTTGGACGCGAGATAGTGAGAGGCACCATACTGCCTGAACTCGTTTGGTGAAGTCTGTTGGACCCAGGAGGTCAGAGGGAAGATGTCCAGGAAATTGTATATTGCATCGCCGGCACCGTGAATATATTGGGATTTGGCGGTTGCGGCATTGTACATGGCATAGCCGAGCAGGTCGGCCTGCAATCTGTGCAGGACATAATTGCCCAGGCCATCCATTATCTTCTGGTTCTTTCCGATGTACGCGGGCAGGTCAAAGATGTCTTTTGCAAGGCCGGCGGCAAGTATCGTTTTGGTGTTGTAGTCTTTCATGATGTCCACATTTGCCACTGTCAGGCCAATCTTGGCGCCGAGAAGCGCGGCACCCACCGGTCCGGTTTTAATGTATTTCAATTGCGCTGCAAGGCTGGGTGCATAATGTATCACCGCCTCCTTCAACAGGTCATACGCGAAATCTTCGATCATGCTGTTTGCAATCTTTGCAGCGATGTTCTGCCCCATCTTCAACAATTCATAGTCGTGCATATGCTGGCGAGTCCTGACATCCTGAAGGCGTATGGCGTAGTCAAGAGCCTTTAGGGTCAGGTCGTTCTGGTCGGGGATGAAAGCCCCCATGATGTCTCTTGTCAATACCAAGCGATGATACAGTTCCAATTCTCTCTCTGCTTCTGCAATCAGAAGGTCTCGTATCCGGATTTCTTCCACACCATGCTTTCCCATATTTTTAGCCTGAGAAACGAGTTCATCGCTCAATATCTTCAGAGGCGAGTCTTCCCACATGAATTTTGAACTGGACCGCAGATAATGTGATTTCATAGCTTCCTGGTAATTCTTGTTCACGGCACCGTCTTCAGTTGTGATAACAATATTCTCTATGCTCGCTATCTTCTCATTATACGCATTATGCACATCCTCAAACTTCGCGGCATCGCTGAAACCGCTCCTGACCTCGGCAGCTGCCAAACCCAGAGTCAGAAAGCTCAGAAGAATCGGCCTGTCAGCGGTATCATGCGCCATAGCACTCAAGATCACATGGGCGGTAGCGGCTTCTTTGTCCTCACAATCGGGCACATCCGGTATCAAATCGCCGAGAATTTTCTTCAGAGACGGGACCTGCATATTATCCAGGAACACTCCGGACTCAACAGCCGATCGGGATAGCACGGCGTCGGGGTACGTATAAGCATAATTATGCGAAGTGAATCCTTCCAGCATATTCCAGAGAACTTGAGAGATTATTACTGGTTCTGTAACCACCTCAAGTGAGCTTTTATCTTTAACAACGCTTATACTCTGGACATTGTCAACAAATGAAACCTGACTGGCGGCATATCTCTGGTCTGCAAGCCTTCGATCATCTGAATCTCCCCCTACCCCGATATATACATAGTAAACCTGCCCATCCAAGTCAATAGATGCAAATGGGGTGGACCAGATAAGTGAAGTATCGATAACCTTCTCAAGTAGATTATTCGATTCATCATACTCCGCAAGGAGGTCATCAGGGTCAATCATGGCTGAAATCTTGTAATTCTGATTTGGGAATGCCCCTATCATAGAAACTGTTTTACTCTCTTCTGACTCCAGTTCCACATCAATGTCTGGCAATGTCAAATTGAATCCCGTAGAGATGTTCTTAAATACGAGCCTGAGGGTTGTACTACAATTCTCTGTACCTGTGTTCGAAACTCTGACTGAAACATTCAGGTCTTCAATATTTCCTTCGTATAACCTTGAAACAGTGATCTCATCAACTTTCACATCGACAGCATCGCTCGGTATCCAAGGTTCCATCAAGGGATATTTGTCTTGACTGTCAGAATCAATGACATACGGAACATCACCGATTCCATCCTTCCCCAATTGATTTTGAGAAGCACCATAATACGCATCAGAACCTGTGTAGTCATCCCAGTAATTGCCGCCGGATGGGTAGTTATTGTCCCAAGTATTGGAAGTGTCATCATATACTTGTTGAACATTGTTGAAGAAATTACAGTGGTATGTTTTGATCGATGAAGATGAATAGGTATAAATGCCATAGCTATTATTTTTAAAGGTCGAAGCAGTTACTGCAATTCCTGTTACATAGTAGAGAGAAAGCCCAGGCCGGACAAATCCCTGAATATAACAATCTGTAATGTTAACATTAGATGCACTATATAAGGTAATTACACCACCTCTATTCATAACATCTGGTCCGGGATTGAGATTATTCAATCCGACCCAGTCTCTGTTTGAATGGTAATCAATGAGTACATGTTCACCATTGATTGTGTTATTTGGAGCAAAATGGTTTTGTAAGTTAGCCACTGAATCAAAATAAATACCATATTGGGAGTTACCATAGATTGTGTTAGAGTAGAAATCATTCCGAATCGTAGTTCCATATGAGTTTGAGAATGATACTCCGTTTGTGTTGTTGAATATTTCATTGTCAATAAATACGTTATCAATGAGATTTATCGTAGTGCTATGACGAGATAAACGAATGCCATCTTCGATGTTATTCGAGATGGTGCAACCTTCTATTATGTTGTTGTTTGAAGAGCCATATAAATAAATTCCATGATTGTTATTTCGCATGGTAGTGGAACTGCCAATATAATTATTATGTGAATTATGAATTTCTATCCCCACCGTGTGATTGATCACGACGCAATTATTCACTCTATTATTTGAGCCATGGTAAATATAAATCCCCAAATATGATGAATCTGCAATATAACAATCTGTAATGTTAACATTAGATGCACTATATAAGGTAATTACACCACCTCTATTCATAACATCTGGTCCGGGATTGAGATTATTCAATCCGACCCAGTCTCTGTTTGAATGGTAATCAATGAGTACATGTTCACCATTGATTGTGTTATTTGGAGCAAAATGGTTTTGTAAGTTAGCCACTGAATCAAAATAAATACCATATTGGGAGTTACCATAGATTGTGTTAGAGTAGAAATCATTCCGAATCGTAGTTCCATATGAGTTTGAGAATGATACTCCGTTTGTGTTGTTGAATATTTCATTGTCAATAAATACGTTATCAATGAGATTTATCGTAGTGCTATGACGAGATAAACGAATGCCATCTTCGATGTTATTCGAGATGGTGCAACCTTCTATTATGTTGTTGTTTGAAGAGCCATATAAATAAATTCCATGATTGTTATTAGACAATACATTATTTGAAATCTTTCCATAATGTGCACTCATCAGATATAAACCATGTTTTTGTGCACTGCCCCCCTCAGAAATAATACAATTCTGAATAATAAAGTGAACATTTGTATTCCTTATCTCAATTCCCGCATTCGTTCCCAAACTAGCATCAATCTCATACCCCTCTATCACATATGGATTTCCAACCGTTCCATCTCCAGGCCAACCTTCAGCTGTTGCCTGCGCTGCAAAATCTGCGTTTCCATCAATGTAGATGGGGGCATGTGAAACATAGGCGATTTCATCTTTAAGATTTACTTTTCCTTCCGCAATCATTGCCACGAATGTTGAACTCGCCATCAGCATCGCGCACAAACAAAGTGCCGTTATCTTCCTAATCACATCAACCCTTGTTACCATCATATTTATGTAATCGCATTCCCGTTTATTATCCTTTCGCTCGGTATGCCCTTTCTGTCTGGCTCCCGAAGCCAGTGGTTCGCTCACGGTTTCACATAACTCTCTTTTATCTTCCATGTGCCTTTCATACCCTTTCCCTCTTTCACCACCTCCCTGTAGATGTATTCGGTCGTGATAACTTCTTTAAATCTTCTCTAGATCTTGCTCCAATTCCTTTAGGTCATATCCTATATCTATGTCTTCTTGCGATGCCAGTTCGAGCATTTCAGCATAGGTCACTCCGGCTATCTCAGCCGCCTTCCTGACGGTGATCTTGCGGTCTCTCAACAGGCTGAGTGCCCCTTTCTTGTCGATTTCTTCAACCATTTTTGTTCCTCGATGGTGATACATGCGGCTACATTTTTAATTTTTGTGTGGCGATTCACAACCCGCCTATCCCTTCTCGGAGTGCCTGTATGACGTCTTCCCTATAAGCTCGGCTGCGATGTACGACCCGTAAAACATACATCCGTTCCTCTTCCTTATGATAATATATCCTGTAGTCGCCCACTCTTAAACGCCATAAACCCTCGGCTATCTTTTTGATATCTCCGCGATCGCTTTCGTCGAATTCCACCACTTTGTCGATCATCCTGTCGCAAACAGATCCGGAAAATTTGTCCAATTCTTTTCTGGCTTGGGGACTCCATAGAACTGTCATCCGAGTTCCTTCCTCAATTCCTCGGTGGTCAACCACTGGTCTTCCTTGGTCTCCCGCAAGATGCTGTAAAGATCTTCTATGAACATCTTCCTCAGTTCCAGCATCTCCCGGATGATCTCGTCATAGGTCTGGCCCTTGGAACCGACCTCTTTTAACATGTCTCGTGTTTCCTTGTTTATGCGGACAGTTGTTGTAGTCATCGTTATACATAACGTATAACAACGTATAAAAGTATTTTGACGCTCTTTAACAGGCATTTCGGTTCTCGAAACGAATTCCGATATTATAATTAATGATATATTATATGTGAACCGTATCTTGACCATGAACAAGATACAGGAGGTAAGGCCATGAAATTGGGGTGTCTGCGGCCCTTGTTTGTTTACATCACTCTGTTGCTCCTGATCTTGTTCCAAACCCAGATCGTTTCGGCAGCAGACACCCCGTCTACGATAAAACGCACACAACCCATAGAAGTGGGCGTTGAGAGGGAAGCGGATGCGGACAACCAGACAGACATCCATTCCAGCGAAATGAAGATGAGCATACATTCGGTGAAGAGGGTGTCGGAAAGGCCCGAGGAGGTGTCTTACGAACTTCGTTGGTCGGTCTTCATCAGGACGGATACCGGCCTGCGCCTCACACCGACTGTGAGTATGCCGTATACCGACGACGTCCGGATACTTTCCGAGTATGAAGTGTATGTACCGGAAACGACAAACAGCGGGACCACGTTGAACTTCACCTATATACTGGAGATCCGTGCTGTGGAAGGAAACATGTCTTTTCTGTGCGGTGTCGATGTCCGAAGGGCATGACCACATTCGCTCACCCCTCTCACTTCATCTTTCTTATACCATAAAGTAGAACATAGATATCCTATGGAGATGGACTACCCGTTAAAGAAAGGGGAGATAAGGGTATTCCGAACCCGAAAACACCATCCGGTGACCGCTCTAGCCGTAGCTCTAATTGGTAAAAGCGAATCAAGGGCGGTTATAGTCGACGGCAGCGCCACTATCGATCCATACTGGATGGTCCGGGTGTGCAAGCAGCACGGCTTCGACGAAAAAAAGGTGCTAAAAAATATACATGTGGCCCGGGGATTCACCGCATACCAACTCAAAGATCTGATGATAAAAGCTGAAGAGATGGTGAAAGATTCAGATATATCATTTCTGGGAGTTATAGCTCTCAGCCAACGCTTCTCGGACGATGATGTGGCTGATGAAGAGGGCATCTGGCTGCGCTCTCAGACTGTAGAATGTATGCGCAGAACGGTGGAAAGATACGGTATATACTGCGCAGCAGCCGACACAAGGCCGGAGATATACGCTAAAAGATGCGGGGGTGAGTTCGATGGGAAAAAGCGTTCCGACGTTCAGGCAGGAACTCCAAAGGATAATATCTGAATGGGCTAAGTTCAGAAAGGCTCTTCGTGGAGAGGAAAGAAAGGCATTCGACGAACTGATGCTCAGTGCAAAGAAACATGCCTCCGCGGCGCAGTATCAAGCAAATCCCGATCCCATGGAATCTGTATTCATGTCCATACTCTTGGAGCAGGAACTGGAGCTGCGGCGGCTGAAGAGGAGGTTGAAGGATGAAGGGTTGGATACTGGACGTATATCCGGATCTGAATAAGGGAAAGATGGTCATATGGTTCAAGACCGAAAGGCAGTGTTACAAGGTACTGGAGGAATATGATACACCCTTCTACGTACGTACGGCGGAAAGAAGATACTCGGAGATAGAGAAAGTCTACCGAGACCTCGGATTCAAAACAGAGAACGTCACCAGAAAGTTGGATATATGCAGCGACAAAGAGAAAGAGGTGCTTAAGATATCTCCAGGCAAAGTGTTCGACCCACGGGCAACCGCCGATGCGCTGAATTTTTTTAACGGACACAAAGGTATGGAATTCTACGATATGGACATACCCATGGACATCCGCTTTCTCACAGAGAAAAATATAATGCCTTGGGCGTACGTTGATAAGAACGATGAGTGGACCGCTTTAGATACTCCGGAATGTGTGCACTACTCACTTCCAAACATCAAGATATCGCACTTACAGATCGAGAGTGACGGCAAGGGTTTATCGTCCAAGGACGACGTACTGAAAGCCGTCATACTGGATAATGAAAAGATAACCGGCGGCGAAGTTCATATACTCAAAGAGCTGGATAGGCAGATACACCGAAGAGACCCGGACGTTATCATCACATCGGGTGGAGATGCCTTTGTCATACCGTATCTGTACCATCGGGCCGAGTTGAATTCTGTCAAGCTCGTACTGGGTCGCGAGCCGTCCAATTTTTGTACGAAGAGGGGTTCTTCATATCATTCCTACGGCAGAGTGCTCTACAGACCGCCGTCATACAACCTCAAGGGACGCATCCATATCGATTCCAAAAGCTCATTCATGTACAACTCCGGAGGATTGGACGGACTCGTCGAGATCTCCAGGCTGTCGAAGATCCCCCTTCAGCGCTTATCCCGCAGATCGCCGGGAACATCCATCGATTCCATGGAGATGGTACACGTTATGGAAAGGGGCTATCTGATACCTTGGAAACGTAACTTCACCGAACGGTTCAAGACGGTCTCCGAATTGATCGTATCTGATAGAGGTGGACACATCTTCGAGCCAAAGGTGGGTATACACGAAGACGTCCTGAAATTCGATTTTGCCAGTATGTACCCTTCGATAATCGACAGGTACAATCTGTCTCCGGAGACCCTGGACCACGGCGGTACGCACGAAGATTCCGTTCCCGGTTTGAACTACGGTGTGTGCAGAGATATCAGAGGTATCATACCCGCTGTGGTAGCACCGGTTATCAAAAGACGGCAGTATTACAAGCACATATCATCCGGAAACGACAAATTCAAGCGGCGTGCGGATTGTTTGAAATGGCTGCTGGTTACATGCTTTGGTTACACAGGATACAAAAAGGCTAGATTCGGCAGCATAGAAGTCCATGAAAGCATAACCGCTTACGGTAGGGAGATACTGTTGGAAGCTGCTGATATCGCCCAGAAGATGAAGTACGAAGTCGTCCACGGAATAGTTGATTCACTGTGGTTGAGAGGCGACAAGAACAGCATCCTCGAATTTATGGAACGGGTGAATGAACGAACGGGTATAGAGCTGGAATGGGAAGGTAGATACAGTTGGTTAGTATTTCCTTCATCGAAAACCGATCCGGGAGTGGGGGTTCCAAACCGTTACTTCGGTAAGCTCGAGGGTAAGATAGAGGTCAGAGGCATACATCTTAGACGGCACGATACTCCGACCTTTTTCAAAGAGATACAAAAGAGTATGCTGGACCTTATGGGGGCTGCCGATACCGTAGAAGAACTGATCGAATGCGTACCCGACTGTTTGAACGTAGTGAAGCAGGGCTGGAAAGAGTTGATGCACGGAGATGTGCACAGCAGTAAATTGATGTTCACCAAGACCGTCGGAAAGGATGCTGCGGGTTACAAACACATGACCGAGATGAAGGCCGCTCTGCTCAGGTATCGGGATATGGGCGTATCGATACATCCGGGACAGCGTATAAGATACGTGGTAACCGGTAAAACAGGCACATCAAAGGTCGGCGTTGAGGGAGAGAGGATAGAAAACTACGATAAAAGATACTATTCTGATCATCTTTTTCGTACTGCGGGAGAACTGCTGGAGCCACTTGGGTACGATGAAGAGGCTGTCAAACGGATAACTGAAACTCAAGCTCTTCCTTTGGATTCGCCTCTGACAACTCCTGAAGCGATGAGATGACTGATACGTATCGGTTCCGGTAAACGCCCCCTAACGGTGAATAATCGTAACAGTCGTTTTGCCTCTTCGACGGTGGTGCCTTCCACACGTATGTAGATGGGATTGTGTTTGGTGGATATCTTGTGTATGTCACCGGTCCCCATTCTGTTAAATCGCTCCTTCCAATCAGGTATATGCAGTTTCAACGCTTTCTCGATACTCGACATGTCCGGTTCATCCCTTGAGACGCTTATAGCCGGTATCCCTGTCCCTTGCCACAATTCCCTCAGATCGACGACATTGAATCCACCGAGGGCTGCACCGTCCATGAATATCACCTTCGCCTGCTCCGAGAATCTCGAGGCGTTTATCATGCTCATGAGCTTTTCTGTGGCATCTGTTCCGTCAACTTTAACTCGAGTAGAAAGTACGCCTTCAAGATAATTCGGTGCTCTAACCAGGCTGCCGATCACCATGACATGGCTGTCGCTGAACTCGAAAGGTGCGTCATCTATGCCTACGGCCCTCACCATGGTTTTCATATTTTCACCGACGTGTATTCATACCAAAGATAATTCGCCTGTTACCTTATCGACTATATCATCCGGACCCGGCCCTATACCCAGACACGTTCTGGTGCCGGGAGGTACCTCTGTTAAACCGGCGTCCGTGACCATGTAAGCTACTAGACCGTTTTTTTTGGCCACATCACTCAGGAAGTCCATATGCTCTTCGTCATCGCACTTCAAAACCACTTTTTTCTGTCCTTCGCGATACCATCCGTCGAAGTATTTGCCCTTTTTTTTACTCTCAAGTGCGCAGCCAACGGCGGCGTGACTGGTCTGTACCGCCATCTTACCGGGGCTGAGTTTAAGGTCCTTCCTTACAACAAGAGCCATCTTATATTCGAAGCCCATCAGTATATCTCCTCTGCCCTCAACTTTTCCAGTTCCTTTAATTTCTCGTCGACTTCCTTCAGCTCTTCCTGGGCCATCTCTTTTTGTTTAGTGTAGTGGTCCCGTATACTTTTGGCCTGTGATCTGCTTTTATCTCTCGCTTCTTTGATCTTGAATTTAAGCTGTTGACGGCGGCGTGCGAGTTTCTGCATCTTGTACAGGATATCTTTATCGTCTTCGTATTCGAATCCCTTGGGAGCGGGTTCAGGTGGTTCCGGTCTGTCCAAGACGGGATGTATCCAGCCCATCCATCGATATGCGCCTCTGTACCAGCCCAGGAAAAAGAATATGACCGTGAGAGAGATAAGCATCATCCAGATATTAGTTTCCACAAAATAACCCATCTCATTCGGTGCTACCGGTATGGAGCCCAGGAAAAATCCTACAAGTATGGTTATCACTATGCTCATCCCCATTCCCAGGGTAACCCTGTACAGCATATCGAACTCCTTATCCAGCTCTCCTTTCCTGGGAAAAAGTGCGTTGATGACTACGAACCCCGGGAGGAAGAAGATGAACAGTAGACCGAATATCAAGTTGAGTATCATCTCGATTGGGTTAGAAATGAAACAGTTAATAGTTTTTTCGTTCAACCGTGCATATCGAATTCGTCGTATATCTCCCCTAACAATTCTTCTAAAATATCTTCAAGGGTGATTAGTCCGTCGAAGTTACCATCATCATCTATTACTATCGCCATGTGGATACGCTGCTTCTTCATCTTGTGGAATACCTCCGTGATCTCTTCATCGTTTTTAACAAAATATGGAACTTCACGTGCGAATTCGTCCATATCTCCCACTTCTTCTCCGAGTAGGTCTTTACTGTAGAGGATACCGATTATCTTATCCGTACCGTGCTCTGAAACAGGGATCCTGGTGAAGCCGTGTTCCTTGATGAACTCGACACCTTCTTCATGTGTTATCTCCGAATCCAGAACGAAGCTGTCTTCCTTGGGCACCTTCACTTTCCTGACCCTGACGTCACCGAACCAAAACACATTGTGTAAGATGTTTTTTTCCACTTCTTTGATTACCCCCTCGTCCTCGAGAACCGATGCTAGGTCCCTGATATCTGATTCTGTGATGTGCATCTTTTCGTCCTTTGTTTCACCGCCCAGAAAACGTATTATATGGTCAGATATCCAGCTTAAAAGTTTGATCAGTGGGCGGCAAGCGACTGACATGTAGTAGATAAAGGGTGCATTCTTAACGCTTAGCCGCCGCTTGTTTTTTATTGCAAAACCCTTGGGCGTAATTTCACTGAATATCAGTATCAAAATTGTGAGGATTCCGACTGCGATGGAGATACCGAGGTGGCCGAATGAATCATACGCGATCTTTGTGGCGATAGCGGAAGCACTTATGTTAACGAGATTGTTTCCTATCAGTATGGTGATTATTGTGCCGTCCATATCCGATTTGAGTTTGATTATTATGTCGATCCTTTTCTCGTCTGCCAATTTAAGATTGGCAATATCCACCTTGTTCAAAGCGGTCAGTGCGGTTTCGGATCCTGAAAAAGTTGCGCTGAGGTATAACAGTATTACTAGAGCAGATAGATACACTACCAGCGTCAGGGGTTCCATCTTTCAACCACACATCCTGGAAAGAATTTCTTTCATGTAGCTTTCACTTAGAGATATATAAGGCATATATTAAAGTTTATTGAGGAGATCCTCAAGATATATTTTGCTTTCTAAGAGACTCTCTATGCTCCTGCATTCGAGAACGTGATTCCCTTTGTAACGATCCAACTTTTTCATCAAGGATTCAAACTCGATCTCTCCATCCCCGAGTGTTCGGTGTTCGTCCCTTCCACCGATATTATCGTGTAGGTGGAGGTTTACCGGAACCATGTCCATATCTAAAAACTCGTCAAGAAGCCCACTGGTGTATGCATGTCCGACATCCAAGCAAAAAGAGAGTCCCGAAGCGTTTATGAATCGCTCTATTTCATCCGGTGTTACACCCATGGTTACTTCTAGATTTGGCATATTCTCCAAGGCGCATGTGACGTCGTACTCTTTCGCCAGTATGGATATCCTCTTAAGAGAATCGTGGGCTCTGTTCTTAGCTCCGTCCCAATATTTGCCTATGGGTGAATATATGCCGGGGTGGACCGTTACCATATCGCTGTCGAGCATCACTGCAAGTTGAAAGGTATGTTCTATCTCTAAGATCGATGCTTCCGCGATCCTGGGATTCATACTCGCTATGTTTATGTCGTTGAAGGGTGCATGTAGCTGTATTTGGATGTCTGTAGTACTTAGTACATCCTTCAGATAGTCTCGATTATCCCATGAATGTTTATTTTCCGCAAGGAATTCCCAGCCTTCAAAGTGGGGTGAGATCATATCAAGGACTTCTTCGAACGGCTCCATACAGTATAGAGGGTTAGATGCGAATATCATCTCTTGCCCCCAGTTCTCGTCAATTCTCTTATCAATGGCTTTATCTTATCACAGATAAATGTGACTTCCACCGGGCCCAGTGGTTGCGTTACGATGTAGAAGTTGATCTTACCGTTACAGGTTGCCTGCTTAGATATAACGAAGTTACATTCCCCGTTTTTTACCTTTCTAAGAAGATGCTCTCTGGCTGTATCCCTTATCTTCATGTCATACAGTATCTTCGCAAAGGTTTCAAGGGACCTTGATTCGCCTCGTAGTTCTTCTCCCTCTAACTCCCAGTCGGCCTCTGGGAATATCTCTTCTAAGCAGTATCTAACTACTTTATCCCTTTCAGTAGGATATATCTTCGTTTTGATCTTTACTTTGTAGTCGAAATATTCGAGTGACATTCACCCGGTCAGCAGCACGAGGATATAAAAACCTTGGTTGTCTACCGGCGGCTTTGGGACAAAAATACCATATTGGCTATGCCGTATTGAAATCTACTACAAT
>CAYVTG010000040.1:0-16806 GCA_964454575.1 uncultured Thermoplasmata archaeon | reverse complement strand
GATTTTATGTCGATGACCGGTGTTTCATTGAAAAAATCCAGTCCTTTCACTGTGAGTAAATTTCCTTCTCGTTTTATCAATTCACCCACGGTGATGGCTATCGGATTGGGACGCACGGGAGAACGGGTTGCAAAAACACCTGTCAGAGGATTGTCTTTGTTCTTCATAGGGTGGACCTGTTTTACGGTCCTTTCACTCCTATGAAACCAAGATACAACAACGATATGAGAATGTTCTTGGATACCAAGGAGTGCATCGCTGTATTCATCATGTATTTTGATATGCGATAAACGTTCTCTGTAATCCCTGGGTATTTCGTCCGTGTAATCGTTTTCGATCCGTCCGATCTCAACCACTTCAAACCGTTCCGGGTCCATCGTTCACTCCCTTATCTCAACCGCTTTCTTAGCCCCTTCTTCCATATCATCAACGGTCTCGTAGCCTGCTTCCCTGAGCATCTCTTTTGCTTTGTCTTCATTGGTGCCCAACATTCTAACTACAGTCGGAATCTTAGGGTTGAAGTCTATTATGCCTTGAGCTATCTCGTCGCACTTGGTTATACCGCCAAAGATGTTCAGATACATGGAGCGAACACCTTCCTTCATACCGATTATCTCCAGAGCGTGAAGCATATCTTCGGTACCGGCGCCGCCACCGAGATCAAGGAAACATGAGGCGGAGCCGCCGAACTCTGCAACAGCATCCAGGGTGGCCATGACCAGTCCCGCACCGCTTCCGATGATGCCTATATCTCCATCCAGGTCTACATAAGCCAGGTCGTAGTCGTCGGCTAATTTTTCTCTCTCAGTTACAGTTTGACTCTTCTTACGGTCGAATTTTTGTCTGTAAAGTGCATTGTTGTCGATATTGAAAACTGCATCTATTGCTAATAGTCCATCAGGCGTTGATACGATCGGATTGATCTCCGCCAGTTCGGAATCGTAATCTTCGAAGGCGGAGTAAATCTTTGTGGCTATCTTGACCATCTCTTTTTTTTCCTTGCCCTCCAAACCTATCTTCTCTGCTAGATACAGTGCATCGAAGGGCTGTATACCTATCAAAGGATCGATGCGTTTTTTAGCTATCTTCTCAGGGCTGTTAGCTGCTAATTCCTCTATGTTGACACCTCCTTCGGAGGTCATTATCAAAGTCGCTCGACCGGATTCTCTGTCCATAACTACGCCTATGTAGTATTCTTTGATTATCTCTGCTTTTTCTACCACCAGTATTTCGTTTACGTCTAGACCCTGGATCTGCATCCCAAAGAGTTTCTTGGACTTCTCAATTGCCTCGTCTCGGCTTTCGGCGAATAGGATCCCTCCGGACTTACCTCTTTTCCCCACTGTTACCTGGGACTTCAAGACAATCGGTTTGTCCACTTCTTTTATCTCTTTCGGGTCTTTTATCACATATCCTTTGGCTACGGATATCCCGTATTCATCGAATATTCCTGCGGCTTCATATTCCTGGAGTTTCATATTACATCACGATTCCTAAAGTGTATGTTGTGATAAACAGGTGTTATAAAATAGTTGTGCGACTTTGATCGTTTTAACCCTCCAACATACAAAACGCTTATACATATGTATTAAATACCGGAAGCTATTACAACAAGCCACGAGCACAATATGTCTATGTACAAAGGGCCCATAGAACGCAGGAATTTCCTACGAAAATTCCTCCTCTCTATGTACCCTCATTCGCAACGGCTCATTCGGGCCCATAGATCAGTGGAAGATCGCTACCTTGGCATGGTAGAGGCCGCGGGTTCAAATCATGGGGAACAGGTTCCCCAAACTCGGGAATTTTTGCAAATTCCCTCGTCCCGCTGGGTCTAAGAAAAATTTCGTGTTTTTCTTAGGCGCAGAGAATGTATAGCACCTTTGTAGTCCGTCAAACCTTCAACTCCGAAACCCTTATAGATATGTACAGAATCTCTTGTTTCCCCCTCATTCGCAACGGCTCATTCGTGGGCCCATAGATCAGTGGAAGATCGCTACCTTGGCATGGTAGAGGCCGCGGGTTCAAATCCCGCTGGGTCCATCTCATTACATTCGATGAACCCATCGTGGTTTTTCATGGGCAAATAGAAAATTGTAAATTTTCTGTGGTGTGAGTCTATTTTGATAAAATAAACGAGCTATCAGAAAGCGTCAGCTTTGTGATTGGTCTGTTAAAAAACTTTTTAGTGAACAGCGGAAAGTTTGTCAGAACTTTTGTCTATCTTTTTTAATCAAAATACAGCCTTGCACCCCAAACTAACGAAAACAACATCATCGGGATGGTACCTACGAACTCTGGTATCGCTACGCCCAGTTCGTAAGGTATGGAATATATCAATCCTACTGTGATAGCAGCAAGGACGACTGTAGAGATGATGAAGATCCCCCAGATAGGCTCTGTAAAATCCCATAACTGGTCTATACCGATCAAAACCATACCGACGGCGGAGAGGCCGAAGAATAGTACGGAAACATAATAATGCGGCCATGTTCCGATGGGGAACACACCTATCAACACAAGGCAGATCATCCCTGCTAGGAATACAGATACACCTGCTACCCCTACTCCTCCCTCAGCATAACGGAATATACCCATGGTGAATAGTATCCCGGCAACGCCAGCCATGATCAGTCCGAAGTTGAATATGTTATTGTAAGGCGTAGTCATAGCTCCCAAGTCGCTGAGAGCATTATCGCTCCACGAGAACCAGGGGTTGATCAAGATGGCCAGACCTATGAAAATGTACGCGATGAATGGTGCTGCCATTCCGCAGATACCAGCAAACTCTTCGGGAACCAAGTCTTCTATGTCCATTACATCCATCTTGTTAGCCTCCGTATTTACAACAGTGATAAGAGTCCAAAGATAAAAAGTTTTGTAATAGCTTCAGCCATATCTTACCGTTCTGACCTCTCCACCGCATCTGTGGCACTCTTTTAATTCTTTCTTGTAGACCTGACCGCATTTTTTACATCGGTATATCCATGTATATCCTTCCTTTATCTCATCCTGGGATATCCCCCCGTAATCGATTTTCATCTTCTTGGCTAAATTCTGTATGGAGTAATCGTCCGTCAAAATTTTAGCGCCAAGATGTACAGCGAGAGCGATCACCTCAACGTCCGTAGAAGATAATCTAAGATAATCGCCGGTCTTTTTTGCCTGCTTTTCGACTTCGCTCATTATCGCTCCCGGTGGATTGACAACTTTAAGACCTGCGGCCAGCATTAGCTGTAGCTTCCTGTACCAACGCCCTCCTTCCTTTATCTCATCCAGCACACCGGGAGGTACGTACAGGTCTACGGATAGCGGGATGTTCTTACCGGAAAGTATCACCGATGTGTCGAGAACGTATTTCATCACTCAACATGAAGGCAAGGTGGGTAATATGATTTTTCCACCACAAACATATTTATTGATAAGCTGATGACCGTTCATGGCTATATACAAATTCGAAGATCGGACCCCGAGAGTACACGAGAGTGCATACGTCAGTAAGAGCGCGGACATCATCGGCGATGTGAGGATCGGAGAAAAATGTTTCATCGGACCTGGAGCCAGGATCAAAGGCGATTACGGCACGGTGATGATCGGCGATAATTCAAATGTGCAGGAAAACTGCGTTATACATGCAAGGCCGAATGAAAAAACAGTGATAGGCGATTATGTGTCCATAGGGCACGCTGCCATCATACACGGGGGATTCATAGATGATTACGCTACTATTGGGATGGGAGCTATCGTAAGCGACTTCGCCAAGGTAGGTAGATGGAGTGTTGTTGCCGAAGGTGCAGTGGTCGTAGGCGGCAGTGAGATACCCGACGAGGGGGTCGCCGTTGGGATACCTGCAAAGGTGATCAAATCCGTAGACGACGATTTCAAAAAGATGTGGACAGAGTACAAAGAGATCTATAGGGATCTTTCAGGGAGATATAAAGAAGGACTAAAAAAGCTAGATTGAGAAGTCTGCATATCTGAGGATATCATCGATTAGTTCATCGTTCTTCAATAGAGAACGTAAGTCTTCTTTACTTTCGGGTTTGGAACGGAATATTTTAGCCGCTCTCTTTTTACCCACTCCGGGAAGTGCTTTCAGCTCCGAAAAACTAGCCTGATCTATGAAAAAAGGATGGTGGATACCGGTTATACTGCGGTAGCCGTGCTCTGTCACCATGATATCATAATATTTACCCAGATCTAAGGGGTACTCGATACCGATCAGGAGCGGATAAGTACCTATCTGTCTTCCGAAGGTGAGCTTACCTTTATGCAATTCCATGTAAACATCTCGAAGCACCGTCCCTTCCGGGAGCATTCTAACCAACATAGGTCTGTCTATCTTCTCTCTGACCATGTTTTTGAACCGTTTGAATTCATGTTTGTGTTTAAGAGAGAAATCATCGCTATCTGAAAGCACCTGACGTATGTTGATCCTTCTTAAGATAAAGCCGGAGTCCAGTATATTCTTCAAAAAATCAAAGTTGAGATCGTAGGTTTCCGGTCGCTCTCCTTTTAAACCAGCCAGAAAATTGATCCCTGGCGATAATTTTGGCATGCCGTTATCACCTCTCGCGGCACCGACTTCGTTGATCATACTGATGGCTTCTTCGACTTCTTCGGGTCTGGCGTTCAGGTTGTTCGCTTTGATAACTTCCGGATCCGAAGATTCCATACCCAATGCCAGTACGTTTCCCGCAGTGGTGTGTTCCACTAGTATCTCAAGTACCTCCGTAGTTTCTTCAGGATGGGCGGCCATCACAGCTGGATTTGCATTATCAACGTGAAGCACTTTGATGTCGGGACAGGCATCTCGGATGCCTTTGAACAACCGCTTTAACTCCTTGGGTTGAGGAACAGGTCTCTCTCGCTCCCCGATACCTTGAGCCTTATAACTTATGATGCATGATTGCCCACCTATCCTAAAATGCCGTATACCGAGTTCGTACAGTGCCGACACCTCGGCTATAACATCTGACTGTTCACGGAACTCTGGTTTGCCGTATCCCGGTTCTGAACAGAACGAACAGCCTCCGGTGAAGTAACGTACGCAGCCCCTGTACGTTCCTATCTCTGCCAGTAGCGGATCCGGGTATAATGGATGCTTACAGACCACTGCTGCTCCCAGCGATAACCATCTCTCTCTTTCATCCGTGTTCATCCATCTATCACGGGGCTCTCCATCCAGAGATCCGTAAAGATAAGCTGAAAGATCCTTACAAGATGTATGATCGAAGGGCATAGTTTCTTTAGTTCTAGCTAGCGGTCCGCCCAGGTAGGTTTCTCTATCTGTAAATTTGATCCCGAGTTCCCGGCATTCACGTACACTCAGAGGCGTTCCGCCGAGGTATTTTCCCGGGACGGTAACACCGCCGTGGACTATCAATATCTTTGAATCCGGTATTCCTCCTGTCCGATATTCATCTACAGTGATGTAATCCCATGTTAACCCAAACTCTTCAAGTACACCGGCGATCCATCGCGGTTCAGAAGAGATATACGGAGGGACTCCCAGCATAGCTGGTTCATCAACATAGCCATCAAGGATAACCGCATCTAACATGATCATCCCTCAAGAAGCACCTTTTTTACCTTCTTTATGGTACCACTGGTGACCACGGTTTTCACCGTACCCCCTTTGATCTCCAAGTTGTTTAAGATCTCTATGGTTCGATCCTTACCCGTATGTAGGCAACGGACTATGCCTTTGTCTCCGGTAAAAACGGTGATCCACGGCTCCACAGCGGTATACTCATCTTCGCGGAATGAGTTCCTAACCGCTCGTATCATCTCTCTGCGGTCTATTTCTTCACCGTCTATTATCTCGAACCCGATATACCGGTATCTTTTTCCTTTTACAGCCAAATTTTGGCACCTCTGTGCGTCAACAAATAGAGATTAAGAGTATTTAAGATTAGTTGGAATCGGCGTATCGTGGTAAAACCTCCACCACTATGTAGATGGTAAATAATACAAGCAGCCCGAATATCACGGCCACGGGTATCGCCGACATGGGGTCTAGCTCTATTCCCAGATAGCTGTATCTTGCTACATAAATTCCTAAGAAAGACAGTGAAAATGCTGTTATCACATGTCCGATAAGGTATAGATTTGAGGACTTCCAGTATCTTTTCAATATATCGATATCTTCATCTCCACCCATCTCATCAAGTAGCATCTCTCGGTTTCCGGTATGCCATACGGAATAAAGAGCGAAAAACATGCCGAGTATGACGATGATGTTGATATCCGAGAAAGGTAGATTTCTGTTGAGTATATAGAACGATAAGCCTGTGAACAACATACCTACGTTGTTAAATGTCCTTCTACCGGTCAATACACCGACCAAAGCTACTATACCACCTAGAGCGGGTATATACCATGCAGAAACTGGGTATGTGAAGAGTGCTGCAAACAGAGCTACTAGTGCGACCATCACCGATGAAACCGGGATATCTTCCAGTGACTTCAAGAGCCTCTCCTCCTTTGATATCTTCGGACCACTTCCAAAGCTACATCCAGTGGTTCCCGGGGGTCCCAATCGACCACCACTGCGTAGTGCCATATACGATCGATGATATTCTCACGTTCAAGGTTGAGTATGGATTCGGATATGTCATCCTCTATACCTTCAGCCATCTTCTCCAGCTCTACGGGAGAAGGCGAAACGACCATCACTTCATGATTCCCCCTCCAAAGGTCCATCACCGTCTCGACTATCCGTGAGTCTATCAACGGAGAGATGATGATCACCATGGTTTTACGTGGAAAGAATCGGTTGATAACCCACTTCGCTTCTTCTATGTGCCAGACGCCTCCCTCTGTGGGTCTAGCCAGGAGATCCATGATCTTGTGGAATTGGTCTCTACCGAAGGCCGGATAAAGCCAGTCCAGATAATCGCCCAATACTACAAGTCCAACTCTGTTTCTATCTGCCAAGATGGAGGATGCCAGACTGGCGGCAGCGCGTACCGAGACGTTGTTGGTATTGACTTGGACTGTGCCAAGGTTTGAATCCCTCTCCGCTTCGACCACGATTATCACGTCACCGCAGTTCTCCCCTTCAAATTCATTTGTCACCGGGTACATGTGTCTTGCAGTAGCCTTCCAGTTGATCCTCTTCATGGTGTCTCCTGGCAGATATTCTCTGAGTGCGAAGAACTCCGTACCGGAACCCATGCTTCCGGACTGGATATTTCCCAACCAATTTCTGGTGTATTTCGGGCGTATGTAAACCTTGTTGATATGCTCTATTCGGGGCAGTATGGTTATGTTGGCCTTTTTATCTTCTACCCACTCGGAGAAGTAGAGATCTAGGGGATCTTTGTATCTCAGATGGATAGGGCCTATGTCAGCGTCTCCTCGCACCGGACAGGAAAGTTGGAATTTTAATCTTACCTTTTCTCCCGCTTTTAGCTCTGTGATGATATGATTGGTGCCTTTGGTGATGTTCATCCTTGGCGATACTTCATCGAGTATCTCGATATATCGGATGGTATCACCATTGTTCTTCACCGTAGTGATTATATTAAAATGATCACTTTCGTGTATATCGCCCTCTTCCAGATTCCGGGAGATATCTATGTCCAATTCCTTCCGGGGCACGCCGTTGAGTCCTACCACCAGCAGTGATAAAGACGGTAACGCCAGTACCAGAAGGACCCAGCTACGTGTGAGTAGCCCCATGATAACGGCGAGAAGCGCGAAGCCGGCCAGATAGAAATTGGATAGGGTCTTCATCTATTTCACTTTAACTTTGGTACTGGTACCTTTTTCAGTATCTGCGATATGATATACTCAGGTTTGACGCCTTTGATCGCCGGCCCCGGCTTGAGTACAAGTCTGTGCGCCAGTGCTTCTTTTGATAGGAATTTAACGTCGTCCGGCACCACATAGTCCCTGCCCTTTACAGCCGCATTAGCCATGGAAGTCTTCATCAGCGCCAGGCTGCCTCTTGGACTGCAGCCTACCTCTATCTGGCTATTCTTACGTGTGTTCTGTACGATGCGAACGATATAATCCTTGATATCATCGTCCAGATGTACGTCTTCAACTGCTCGCTGCATATCGAGTACCGTTTTCGGCTCAGTGACCTTTTCAACCTTCACGTAGTCCATCTTTCTGTCCTTTCTTCTGCGCAGTATCTCGACTTCATGTTCCTGTGTAGGATATCCAACGTCCAATCTGAGCATGAACCGGTCCACCTGTGCCTCCGGCAGCGGATATGTACCTTCGTATTCGATGGGGTTCTGAGTCGCGATCACGATGAAGGGCGGTTTCATCTTGTGCGTTTCTCCCTCGATGGTGGTCTGCTTTTCCTGCATGGCCTCCAGCAGGGCGGCCTGTGTCTTGGGTGGTGCCCGGTTTATCTCGTCCGCCAGCAGTATGTTGGTGAATATGGGCCCCTTGCGCATCTTGAATTCACCTGTATTTCTGTCGTATATGAAGGAACCTGTGATGTCAGCCGGCAGCAGATCTGGAGTGAACTGGATCCGTTTGAAATCGCAGCCGAGAGCATCGGCAAAACAGTTCGACATCATCGTTTTCGCAAGACCGGGGTAGTCTTCGAAGAGTATGTGTCCGTTTGCCAGTATCCCCACAAGGGTCTTCTGCAGCACACCCCTCTTACCGACTATGTGTCTGGCAACTTCGTCTATCAGCGTAGTACCTATCTTTGAAACTTCTTCTATCTTCATTTCCATTCCTCTATATGCTTTATTATCGTGCGTATCTTTTGCTTGTACCTTTCTCCGTCTTCTTTCGTCTTCCGGTGGGCTTCCTTATCGCCGGTGTCACGAAACTCTCTGCCGTGCACCACGAAATCCACCAGTACATCATCATTCAGGATGATCCGCAACCTTTCAGGATCTTTTATGAGGTCTCTGACTTCCTGAACACTCATGTTCCTTTCTTCGCTAACCCGTTCTATCAATATAGTCTTTATCCTCTCTTCAAACAGTGCCTGACTGGCCTCCTGGCCTTCATAGGCCCTTCGAGAGAGCTACTTAAATATTGGCGAAATTTTTTCAGGATAATACATATGTATACGATGAGAGAAAAGTTTATAATGGTATAATGCACTATACTATATCGTTCAATATGGTGCAATCTGATACACTAAAAGAAGGATTACTGTTCTGGAATCCCTGGTGGGAAGACGGTGACGAGCTGTTCGAAGGTATCGAGGACAGGCAGAGCGCCCAGCATATCGAGCCACTGTTCGAGAGGAAGGAGGTCCTTGTATTGACGGGTGTGAGAAGGTGTGGGAAAACTACCATGATGCACCTGTACGTCAAGAAACTGCTGGAAAATAAGGAGCCCGGGCAGATAATGTACATCAATCTGGATGACCCTTCCTTCGAGGAGGTATCTCTCCGGGATATTTACAGAGGCTATGAAGAGTTGATGACTCCGGAAGATGAACAGTATCTGTTCCTGGACGAGGTACAGAACAAGCCGGGCTGGGAGAAATGGGTCAAGAAAATGTACGACTCACGAAAGGATCTAAAGATAGCGGTGAGTGGTTCCAATTCTTCATTGTTGAAGCGTGAATTTGGAACCTATCTCGTGGGTAGAAACCTATCGTACGAAGTAAATCCTTTATCCTTTCCGGAATATCTTGCCTTCAAAGGATTGAACATAAACACAGAAGTCCGGATACTGTCGGAAAGAGCCGCCATAATACATCACTTGGAATCTTACCTTAAGTTCGGTGGCTACCCTGAAGTGGTACTGGAAGACCATGAGAAGATGAAGTTCAACTTATTGAAAGAATATTTTTTAGACATCCTAGCTAGAGACGTACTGACTCGTTACGAGGTGAAAGAACAGCGTAAGCTTGAAAAATTGGCCGTGTATCTGATCACAAATACGGCGTGTGAGGTTAGTGCCAAGTCCCTTTCAAAGATAGTAAACCTCAATATCAAAACGGTACAGGAATACCTTGATCATCTGGAGGAAGTATATCTCTTCTTTTTGGTGAATCATTTTTCCTATTCTCTGAAAGCCCAGCTGACGTATCCTAGGAAGGTGTACTGTATCGACTGCGGTATGAAGAATGCAGTGAGTTTCAGCTTCAGCAAGGATATGGGACACTTGATGGAGAATCTGGTTTACCTCAAGCTGCGAAAGGAGGGAGAGGTATATTACTGGAGGGATCGTACCGCAGGGATCGACTTCGTGCTCAAACAGGGAGATAACATCGTACAACTTATTCAGTCCTGTTACGACCTGAGCCACGAGAAGACGAAAAAAAGGGAGATCAGAGGACTGCTGAGAGCCATGGATAACTTCAACATGGAAGAAGGCACGATCATCACCTGGGACCATGAGGGGACGGAAGAGTTCGACGAGAAGATCATACGATATCAACCGCTCTGGAGATGGCTACTTGAAGATGTCAAAAACCACGGTGTCGCGTGAGTGAATAACAGAAAAATCACTTTACCAATCTAACATTTGGGGAACCGCGAAATCGTATCTCGGATTATATCTCGAAAAACGAGTCAGTTGTTTTGAAGTGATCATCAAGATACACCGAGTATCAGATCCACTTCCTCTCCCAGCTCCTTTGAAGATATCTCTGGCACTCGGATCTTTACTCCTTTTTTTTTGAGTACCTCTTTAAAATCCTCTAAGTTCAAACCAGCTATTTCCACCCCTCCGGATAGAGATACATCTCCTATATCATATAATTCTACGGCAAAGTCTTTCCTTAAATTAGGTTTCGAGCGTATCAATACCCGAAGTGCATCCTCCATCAATTCATCTCTATCATGATATCGCCCTACCTTGATGAGGATATCGTCCAGTTTACTTATAACTGTGGTCATATTTTCACTCTTATGTTTGATCATTAAAAGGATGTCTGTATTTAATAATATTTTTCATCAGAATTTACCGAAACTATACGTAAGAGGAAAGGGAGACGAGGGCACCATAGACATAGACGGAGCGCTGTTCAGCTTCTCGCTTCAGGTGGGCCTTGACCAACTCCACTGAGCGAAGCTGGTTTTGCATCGCTCTTGTCGCCGCCCTACGCTAAAATCCGATGTAGATCACAACATGATCTGCAAAACGGACGGCGAGGACATTGATTTTATACCTATACCCCATTGCTTGCTGCGACGGGAAGATTCATTTCCATTCCTCTATATGCTTTATTATTCGGTTTATCTTCTTCTTGTACTTGATGGGGTTGGATTCAGTCTTTGATCCGTAGAGTGCGTGGTGGCCCCCTATTTTCCTGATATCCTTTCCCTTTATCAGAAATTCGGTCAAAACGTCATCTTCGACCACACGTTTCAATCGGCTCGGATCGTTCAAGAGGTTCTTTAGTTCGTCGGAGGATAACTCTTTTGAATCCTTCAATCGCTCGATAAAGAGATTTTTTAATCTTTCCTCCAAAAGTGCCTGACTGGTCTCCGAGCCGTGGGCCGCTCGATCCACCGTTTTCAACAACGGTTCAAGGTTGGAGCCTATGGTTATATCCAGATCTGTGTGACGCTCCCAGCTCTTGATGGGGATGCTGTCGGCATAAAGTGCTCTGGCAAAGAAGGTTGCCACGATGCCAAGGGCAAATATGCTGATGGCCCAACGCAGCATGCCACTGTAACGTACCCAGGCAAGGAAAAAGATCAGCATCACGAAAAGTATCAACATAACGAAGGTGAAGACCATGAGGAAAGCACCTTTCTCATGACTGTAGTCGTGCTCAATGTACTTCATCTTTGATACCTCCCAGCTCTTTTTTCAATATCGTCAGGTCTTTGAGTGCGCGTTCCCTCATACCTTCACCTAGGCTGTGAACGCTGTATCTCGCTTCCTCGAACATCCCGGTCATCTCACGCAGTGTGTTCCTGCTGACATCTAGCTTTCGTGTAGATAGTCGTATGAATTCCCTGGGGGTCATGGATTCGGCGTTATCGACACCGGTATCTTCCAGAGCACGGCACATCTGCTGATAACATCGTATTATCGTTGAGCGTATGTCTTTACCGCTGTAAAGGTCATCTACCGTTCTGTCAAGGGTCGCGCTCACCATACCTTTGACATCTTTTTCCTCTTCTTCAACTATCTTCGACTCCAAGTAAACCTTCATCTTGCTGTAAACCAGAAGGACTACCAGTGCTATACAAACGAACAGTATCAATAACCCACCTACGGAACCGAAGAAGAACCTTGGGATGGTCTCGGTGGCACCTTGGGCGGTGGATGTACCACCCGCTTCCTCGGGTGGAGGCAATCTGTAATACATCCAGTATGCACTAGCGAATATCACTAGACCGATAAGGGTGCCGATGGCTGTGGCAACCATATTGAATGCTAAGGTCTTATCTCGCTGGATAATACCGATTATTATACCGATCACACTGACCGCGATGATGGCACCCATGAATATTTGATATATGTATTTTAGATAGGGGAAATCCATCTCGATCACTTCGCCCTGTGCCGCATCTTCCCGTTCAAACTCCGCGACTATCTCTCCTCCACCGTATATATGAGGCATGGTATACATCAGGTTACCTATGCCCCAAGCGCCGAACAGCAGCAGTATTACCGCAACACCAAAAAGGGTTTTTCTGTCTATTTTCATCACCTGATGTTGTATCGATTGAGATAGCCATATAAGATTGTTTCCTATAGACAAAGATAATAAACCTGCTGCAGTAATGAATCTTGCATGAAGACCCTTCCAAAGATCGTAACCTTGTTGACGGTTATGATGATATCTCTTTCGATCATTTCATCGATCGGCAGTGCTGAAGATATATCTACCTGGCCTTGCTTCAGAGGTGATTCAGCTAGAACCGGCCTCAGCAGCAACCGGTTAGATGATAATCCCGGAGAGGTGGAGTGGAATGTATTCATCAACCGGTACAGGATTTATTCATCTCCCTCTTTGGGTTCAGATGGTACTATCTATATAGGTTCTGACGAAAACTTCCTGTACGCTCTGGAACCATCGGGCGCTGTAAAGTGGAGGGCATCCATAGGCCTGGATGTAGGAAATATGTTCGGCAGAGCTTCCAACTCACGCTCTTCGCCTGCAATAGCGAACGACGGGACGATATACATCGGAAGCTACGATACAAATCTATATGCCTTCGATAACGCCGGCGATAAATTGTGGACATTTCAAACTGATGATGAGATCGATTCATCTCCATTGGTAGGTCCCGACGGTACGGTTTACATCGGCTCCAAAGATGGATATCTTTATGCTGTCAACCCAGAAGGAGAACTCATATGGAGATTTAGAACAGAAGATGCGATTATTTCATCACCTGCTCTCGCGCCGGATGATACTATATATATCGGATCCAACGACGGTCGTCTATATGCACTGTCTAAAGATGGTGATGAGTTATGGAATATATCGGTGGGCGGGCAGATTCAATCAACGCCTGCCATCCATCCCGACGGCAGTGTTGTATTCACTACATGGACCGGTGAGATCATCTCTTTAGATGACGATGGAGATATCAGATGGAATATATCTACCGGATCGCACATGGACAGCTCCCCAGCCATAGGTGCAGACGGAGATATATATGTAGGCGGATGGGATGGGGATCTATATTCTTTAAGATCCGATGGTACGGTGAACTGGAAATTCTCCGCCGGTAGTGAGATACGCTCTTCACCGGTGGTCAGCGCGGACGGATTTATCATCTTCGGATCCAATAATCAACAACTTTATGCCTTAGACCAAGATGGTGATGAACACTGGTCTGTTGACCTCGACGGACCGATAATGTCGTCTCCCGTGGTAGGCGATGACGGAACGGTCTATGTGGGCTCCGGAGATGGTAAATTCTATGCAGTAAATAGGGATATCGCAACGCGAAGGGATATATTTACTGGCATCATACCCATGATCTTGATAGCGGTGACGATCGTCGTCGGTATAGCAGTACTGATAAAATGGTCAAAACGCGACTAGATATTTGATGACGCAAAGATATTTTTACCGAAAGATGCATCTAGTCTTGAATGGCGATAATAGAGATCAAAGGATTGCATAAAAGCTACGGGTCTACCAAGGCACTCAAGGGGCTGGATTTATCCATTGATAAGGGTGAAATATTCGGTTTTTTGGGACCAAATGGTGCCGGTAAGACCACTGCTATAAAGATAATCATGGGTCTTCTCAAACCAGACAAGGGAACAGTGGATGTGAGAAGTATCAACGCAACAGAAGCAAGCATCGATATAAGAAAGCATATCGGATATTTACCGGAGAAGGTGGCTTTCTACGACGATATGAGTATAGAGGAAAACCTCGGTTATCTCTGTGATCTAAAAGGTTGTTCGAAAGATATCATCCCTACCCTTCTGGAAGATTTTAAGATAGAAGCCTCTGCAAAGTCAAAGGTAAAAACTCTATCCAAGGGGATGCTGCAGCGGCTCGGATTGGCACAGACGCTCATAGGCGACCCTGAGTTGCTCATACTCGATGAACCCACCTCCGGATTGGATCCCGAGATAAGAAAGTGGGTGAAGGAGAAGATACTGGAGATGAAAAGAAGAGGGAAAACGGTATTCCTCTCGAGCCACGTTCTCTCTGAAGTACAGCAAGTTTGCGATAGAGTGGGGGTTCTCAGCAGCGGACAGCTGATAGCCGAGGACAGCGTTCAGAATCTAAGTGATAAATTACATCTAGAGCCGCGAATTGAACTCTTGATAGATCCATTGAAAGATGGATTAAAACATGTTAGATCATTGGAATATGTGCATCGCCCAAGGGTAGAAAAAGGGAAACTTGTCCTCTATTGCACAGGGGAAAACAAAGCTGATTTGATACATCATCTGGTGGAAAAAGGTTTGAATGTACGTGATATAGAAATAAATGAACCGGACCTGGAAGAGGTTTTCGTTAGGATAATGGAGAAAGAAAGATGAAGCGTTTTAACCGGTTGAAGATTTTGTATTCTAAAGAGATGTGGAAGCGTATCTTTCGTATCGCTAAGAAAGAGTACTTACAGCATCTAAAAAATCCATGGATACTGACCATCGCAGCCATATTTTTAGTGCTGGCCGTGACGGTTTCTTATTACGGTACATCTGCAGAAACATCAACGGAATGGATGGATATGGAGCATACCATCAGATACCTAGCCACTTACGTGGAATACATGGTGCCTTTGATCGCTTTGATACTCGGTTATGGCTCCGTCGTCAGAGAAAGGGAGAAAGGAACTTTGGAACTTTTATTGGGTTATCCACTCGATAGGGGAGAGATACTGTCGGGTAAATTTTTGGGACTATGGATGGTGCTGATAACGTGTGTCGTCGCAGGCCTGGGTCTAGGAGGTGTTATCATATCAAGGAATATATCACAGGTGGCGTGGCAGGAATACTACCTCTTCATGTTAGCATCCGTACTACTAGGTGGTGTTTATCTTTCTTTATCCATAATGCTTTCTGTTATCTTTCACGATAGTTCTTCCGCTCTGGCGGGTGGAATATTTACCCTCTTTCTTTTTTCATTCATATGGCTCTTCTCCATGTATGCATTAGCGGAACTCACCTTCGGTTGGAGTGAACTGGAACTCGGCAGGCCGCCAAGGTGGTACTTCGGTATCCAATTCTTCAATCCCATGATAATGTGGTACACTCTGCTTGCCCTCAATATACCTGCCGTCAGGGAATGGGCCATGGAATTTGCGGGTGAAGAACCGGAGTTTCATCCGTCTTATTACGACACATGGATCATGATATTCGTTCTTATCGTATGGATAGCGATCCCACTCCTTGTGGCGGAATATATATTCAAACGGCGTGATGTGTAAAGCTCCAAAAAGAATATAACATAATAGCTGCATACTAAAAACATATGAGTGAAGTGATAAGTCACCAGATAGCGGAACTGATGCGGAACGAATTCGGCCCTTTGGGCGAGGATATCCTTAAAAAACAGTGTAAAGAGATGGGGGTTATGCCCGACGATATCAGTTTAGATGACGTCGACGAACTATCCGAAAGGATATTCAATTCGGTGAGATATCTTTCCGGACTGGAAAAATCACAGAAGATCAAGTCTCACATACGTAAGTATAAACTCTTAAGGCAACTTCATGATCTGGAAGATGTGGCTTCGGATGATATAAAGCGCATCAAAGAATGTAAGCTGTTGCTGGACCTCGGTTTTACAACGCTAAATAATCTTGGAGATATGGATAGTGCTCTTGAATACCTTGCACGGGCTGTGAATATAGCTAAAAAGATGGGACGACGGGAACTACAAGCCAAAGCCCAGAGAGGCATGTGTATGGCTCATCTCGATCGATTTCATCTGGATAAAGCAGAAGAAGCCGCTAAAAAAGGGCTTGAATTGTGTGAAGGATCCAAATCATATGAAACACTAGCAGAATGTAAGAGAGGGATAGCTATCTGCCATTGGCGTAAAGGAGAATTCGAACAAGCATTGATCAAGTTAGAAGAAGTCGGAGAGATCTACAAAGAGATGGATGATAAATCCGGGATAGCGATTGTCTACAAGAACTTCGGTGATATATATGGGGAGATGGAGGAATTTGAAAGGAGTCTGAAGAATTATGAAAAAAGTGCTGAGCTTTACGGGGAGGAAGGAAAATTTTTAGAGAGAACCACTTTATTGATGAATATGGGTGTAGTTTACTCGATAGAAAAGGACTGGGAAAATGCAGCTAAGTATTATAGACTCTCAGAAAAGATCGCCCGTAAAGAACGGCTGCCCAACAGACTTGCATGGATACTCTTCAATCTTGGTGAGGCATACACATATCTTCATGAATTCGAAAAGGCAGAATGCTCATTTGC
>CAYVTG010000039.1:0-17157 GCA_964454575.1 uncultured Thermoplasmata archaeon | reverse complement strand
CATCGTTATAGTCGTAGAGGGTCATGTACTGTATGTGTGGTGTTCTGGTATCTGTCACTATATCGTCGAAGCCCGAAGTTTCGGATAACATCCTGGCACTGTCACTTCCCCAGTCTCCCACGGAGATAAACATAGATGGACTAATTTTTCTACCTGCTATACCATACTGTGAATTAGTGATACCCTCAGAACCTGGCAACTGTGATACTCTGTGTTTGTCTTGTCTGTACTGATAGAAGAATCCGTTATAGCTGAAATCATGCCCAACTACGTATGCCACAGTGTCGCTGGCCCGGACTACATCTCGGAAAACATATTCCATAGGTTCGTTTAGTCCGGCAACAGGGCTGCCTTTATATCCTGTAGTGTTATAAACATCAACGATATTTTCGCCAACTATTATTATTTCATTATCTCGTGCGTCAACGCCTAACAAAGGACTAATAAATGTATCTGAACCTGAGGATGATTCGTAATATATCGGTGGTTTTATAATCTCTGGGCTAAACACGTTTTCTTCAACACGATGGAAAACGCCTATATAATCGGGATCCACATATTTATCACCTACAAAATAATAGTACGGGTAGGTATACGATACATCGTTGTATGTTGCATATATATCTACCGACATGGAGCCCCAAGTACTACCATCCCATTGAGCTACATAACCGTCACCAACCACCAATGGATTTCCATCCTGATTATTTGTGGAAACAGCCGTTAAGTTTTCGGCAGGTCCTCCATCATACAATGATTGTAGATCTGAATTACCATCTGTTATCCAGATGCTATTATTCGGCCAAACGGTTCCATCACCGACGATGATGAATGTTCCTCCGTTTATCATATCGTCCCAAGCAACACCGTTAAGCTGGTTTCCATCTGTATGTATAATCCTGGACCATTTACCAGTTCTCGCTTCGTAGCTGTAGGCAGCATTTGTACTATTAATATTATCATAGCCTACAGCAACAGCAATAGTTCCTGCAGAATTCCATGCGATATCTTTCAGATCTGCACCGTCACTATCTAACCGAGTCCCAACAGCGATCCCCGTGATCGGACTGGCCCCGGTATCCCCGGCTCCTACATTCTCCACTAACCCAACCTCTGTGAACAGTGACATGCCTCCTAAGGCCATGATCACCATACAAAAACAGAGCGTCCATGATATCGTTTTATTCCATGCTCTCTCTTTCATTTATGCAACCACCTTTTTCATGTACATGCAGTTGCTAGTATATAAAATTAATTTTGATTAACCTTCGTGTTCCAGAACATAAATTATATTTGCTGTATAAACTCCTTTAGATATACCCGTGGGTATGAAAACCCACCAACGCAACTCTGGATAGTCTGTAAATGTCTCGTTCACAGTGTTGAATTGTGTAGTTGTAAAATTGTATTTACCGCGAGGTGGATTAAACATAGGGGAATCATCTCCAAGTAGATAAACTGCGTGTGTTTCACCATATCCATCAAGAGTTTGGTTAGAATAACCACCCTGAACTGTAAGTGAAGTAGCTGGGATGATATCTCCAGATGTATCGGATTTAAGATCTGTTTCGGCATATACCTTCAAACGATGTGGGCAGTTTGCACTGAACTTAACTACTTTCAAACTGGAGGTGGAGAGCTCTATCGTTTGACCGGGAGCACCCATACCGGAATAAGTATCTGGTAGTCCTGCGATATTGAGAGACATGTACTTGTATATACCAAATTCACCATACATGTTGTCTGTAAGATTATCTTTATCATTAGCGCTGACATGTAGATCCCATGTATCGGGGGTTGCTAGTCCTTCTTCCTTTGTTGATCCGTAAGGTGGTCCGTTGAAAGTGCCCCCATCTCCGTTTGCATATCGCATCTGAGGTCCTAGGCTAAAAGCGAAATAAAGTTCCCAAACCTCGGTTGTGCTCGAGTTATCATAGAAAGAAAAACAATTTCCGACGTCAAGGACTACTTCTGTTTGATTACCATAATCAAAATTT
Organism: uncultured Thermoplasmata archaeon; assembly: GCA_964454575.1. GTDB lineage: Archaea > Thermoplasmatota > Thermoplasmata > Halarchaeoplasmatales > Halarchaeoplasmataceae > Haladaptatiplasma. The sequence goes on along the minus strand of CAYVTG010000039.1, from coordinate 15,160 downwards.
TCGGATCTGACAGGGTATATCTGGTTGAAAGATGTGCTCCCGTCGTCGTAAGAAGCATTGAATTTGAACGCTCTGGTTCGATTCATATCATCCTCCGGAGGATACACACTGTCGTTTCCCACAGCACCTTCATCAAACCATAAAGCTACTTCGACATATTCTAACATGTCTGGTTTGCTGTGGCTAACCCTTACGTATATTTCATAGATATAATTCATACTCCCTTCAGAGTTCACATCGATCTGTTTTCTTAATGATGGGTCTCCTTCTTCATCATACATGTCGATGTGTTCTATCTCCGGTGCTACGTTTTCTGTTATGGTCTCTTTGAATGCTGATGTGCGTGAGATCATAAAATAATTATTTACATGGTTATCTCCCGCTGAGAGAGTAACGGGTGACGGATCATATATCGTTGAAATGCCATTTTGCGTATTGGATGAATCAACAGGGTTCGGTAATCGTGATACACGATGATTATCAACTGTGTAATGGCAGAACATACCCGATGCACTGTTATTGCCTACTATATAGGCCTCCTTATTATCTTTGACCCAATTTACGGCTCTGAAAACTTCATCACCGTGTAAACCTCCTACGATCTTAGAATAAAGAAAATTTTTAGTACCAATTCTATATATATCAATATTCTTTGAGCCGACTATTATCATATCTCCGTAATTGCTCTCCGTTTCTATATCGAACAGCGGATTATCCGACCAGCCTCCGTGTGTGGGAGGTGATATTTCAACAACATTACCACCAGTTTGATTATACTCCCAAAGCACACCTCTTTTTAGATCCTTTTGATATCCAACACAATAAAACATTTCATTGTGAGAATTATATGTTATACCAAAGAGATCGTTATATGACGAAATAATGGATTTCATACCCCAACCTCCGTCATATACGAAAACAGTTCCACCAGTGCCTACAGCGATCACCACTCCGTTTGTATCGATTGCAACATCGTGGAATTCTTTGTTGTTCGGTGATGTATCTGGTCCGCCGAGTTCGGTCAGCGGATCATAACCATCGGTTACCCACGCGCTAGGCTTACTGTCTGACCATATGCCTCCAACTACCACAAAATTATTATTGAATTCGTTCCATGTTATAGCTCGTAGATCTACTACAACTCCAGTGTCACCATCGATCTCATACCATACTTCATATCCGGGAACATAACGATATACATAACCACCGTCTCCGATGATAACGGCAAAATCTCCGCTTGGATGCCATTCGATATCTGTCAAATTTAAATTGGCTCCCAAACTACCCAACCCAACAACAGGATCACTTCCTACGTTTGCAGCTTCTGTAGTTTCTTGAACAGCCAGATCATAATATGAGATGCTTATCTAGGATAAAATAATAAAACCTAGAATTATCATGGTATATATCTTCGAATTCTGTTTCATAGCATCAACGAAAATGTAGAAGGCGATATTTGTATTTAAACTTTTATTAAGAAAACTTGGTATATGAAATAATGTTTTATCTTATCCAAAAACAACATATACCACAATGTACAATCAGGCCCTCATGAGCGAACAAGTGAACGCGTTGATACGTAAGTACGCCTTGAGGAACGCAGTCAAATTCGAAGGCAAGGGCACCGTCGGAGCAGTCATGGGCAAAGTGATGGGTGAATCAGAGGAATGCAGAAAGGATCCCGGGGGAACAAAGGAACTGATCGAAGAGATAGTCAAAGAAGTAAACGCTATACCATTCGAAGACCAGATCGCCGAATTGAAAGAAGTCTTACCTGAATATTTTGAGGAGCAGGAAGTCGAAGATACCAGCCGACTACCGGATCTAGAGGGCAACAACATCGTCATGCGCATGGCACCGTATCCCAGCGGTCCGCTGCACATAGGGAATGCCCGCATGGCAGTACTCAACGACGAGTACGTAAAACGGAACGGAGGTAAACTCATACTAGTTTACGATGACACCATCGGCTCCGCGCAAAAAAAGCCGCTGGTCGATGCCTACGATCTTATCAAAGACGGCTTAAAATGGTTGGGTGTGGAGTGGCACGAAGTCCATTACAAATCAGAAAGGATGGAGATATACTACGAATACGGCGAGAAGCTCATCACTACTGGTGAGGCATACGTGTGCGAGTGCTCTGCCGAGAAACTTCGCGCACATCGGGAGAAAGGTACGGAGTGTGAACACAGAAACAGAAGTACGGAAGACAATCTGAAGCACTGGAATGCCATGCTGAGAGGAGCATTCGACGAAGGAGAAATCGTTGTACGAATAAAGACAGATATGCAGAATCCAAACCCCGCATTCAGAGATCGAGTTCTTTTCCGTATCTCAAAAGCACCACACCCTCTGGTGGGCGACAAATATCATGTCTGGCCTTTACTGGAGTTCTCGTGGGCCGTGGACGACCATCTATTGGGGATGACCCACATACTGAGAGGCAAAGACCTCATAATCGAAGACGAGATGGAGAAGTACATCTGGGACCTCTTCGGCTGGGAGCACTGCGAGTTCCTGCATTACGGCATGCTCCGTTTAAAGGAATTCAAACTGAGTAAAAGCGACTTCCAGAGAAAATTAAAAAGAAAAGAACTACGCGGATGGGACGACCCTAGAACATGGTCTTTACAGTCTTTGAGGAAACGCGGTATCCAGCCGGAAGCCCTCCGAGATTTCATCTTAGACTTTGGGATGTCACTGACCGACATCGAAGTACCGGCTTCCAAATTGTATGCGAAGAACAGAGAGATCATCGACGAAAGAGCCAATCGATACTACTTTGTAAAGGATCCTGTCAAGATAAAACTCGAAGGCAAGTTGGAAGAGAATGTAGCCAAGATACCCAGACATCCGGATGATCCCAAACGAGGTAATCGGGAACTCAAGGTCGATAAAACCATCTACATCCCACGCCAAGAATACGAAGATAATATGGGGAAAGAGATACGACTCAAGAATCTATGCAACATCCAACTATCCGAGAACAAAGCGGAGGTCACCAGCATTGAGAACAAGGATATCCAGAAGATACAATGGCTCCCAGATGGTATGGAATGCACCGTCAATATGCCCGACGGCACTCACGAACACGGCCTGGTGGAATCCACGTTCTCCGAAGTCCAAGAAGAAGACATAGTACAGTTCGAGAGATACGGCTTCGTACGTCTCATAGACAAAGAATGTAACATAGTCGCATTCGCCCATCGTTGAAGGCGGTATAGATCAAACCGAAAAGTACATATGTAGTGGATTGTAATAATATGTAATGTGATAGCATGGCGAATGTACAAGTAAGGATACCGAAAGATCTCTTGAACGGGATAGAGGATATCGTTAAATCCAGTCACACTACCAGGTCGGAAGTCATAAGAAGACTGTTGTATGAGGGATATAAAAAAGAGTTACTGGATAACACCCTTAAAAAGTACCAGAACGAAGAGATCACTCTGTGTAAGGCAGCCGAGCTCGCAGATGTATCTGTTTCAGAATTCGCCGAATATGCATCGAAAAAGGATATACCTTTTATGAGGTATTCAAGAGAAAAAGCCGAAGAAGACCTACAAAGGCTTAGTAACCATGAAAGTTCTAGTTGATTCTTCCACACTGATCGCTCTAGCCAAGATCGGCGAGCTTTGTTTTTTGAGGGAATATTATACCCACATATACATCACAGAAGAGATAATGGACGAGGTAACACATAAAGAACGACCGGAAAACATCTTGCTCAAAAGATACATAGGAGATTGGATCAAAATAGTAAATCAAGCCAAAAACGACCATTATTCGGGCATCAGCGGATTGGACAAAGGAGAAAGGAGCCTGCTAAACTATGCCAAAGAAAACCAGGACTCTTTACTGATATTGGACGAAAAAGAAGCAAGGATGGTGGCCAAAGTAGAGGGTTTGAACTACACAGGGACTTTAGGATTATTGGTTTATCTCTATGAACAGGGCAGTCTTTCTAACAAAAAAGCACAACAGATACTTAAAAAACTAGCTAACAGTGATTTCCGGATGACTGTGGAACTCTACGACTGGGTACTAGAGAAGACCGGTTGAAGGAACTTTATGGTCCCAAAATGGTTATATCCCCCAACCATCTTTTTCGTAATATGGAACCTCACAAGCATTGTCATATATGCGGTACTTCGATACCAACAGACGAAAAGATATGCTCGGAGAAATGTAGGGACGAGTACGAGAGATTGTTGAAAAAGCGCAAGAACCGTGTTTTCCTTATCTACGCTTTGATGGCTATCTTCATAGCCCTCGTTCTTTACCAGATGTACGGAGGTTGAACCGTTGACAAAGCGTGTTTTAGTAGGTGGAACCTTCGACGGTATCCATCTGGGTCATCAAAAACTCTTGGATATCGCCTTCGAAAGTGGTGACGAAGTCACTGTAGGACTGGTAACCGACGAGATGTTAGAGGACTGGAAACCAGAAGTCAATAAAAACTTCGAAGAAAGAAAAGCTATCCTGGAAGACATGCTTTCAACGAAGAAAAACTGGAGCATCGTCGGTATCTCAGATCCGTACAGCCTGGCGGTCGATGTAGACCATGATGCCTTGGTGGTCTCATGGGAAACCGCGGAACGGGGAGAAGAGATAAACAGACGCAGGAAGGCAGCCGGCAAACCACCACTGGAACTCATAGCAGTCGACCCGGTACTAGCGGAAGACATGTTACCTATAAGCTCCACCAGGATACGCACTGGTATCATCGACCCATACGGTAAAAGGATGATACCCGTAAGAATACATACTTACTCGGAAGAACTTCAAGAGATATCTGTTATCGACGACGTTATGGTCAGATTATTGGGTGATATCGAATTAACTACAGAAAGAGCATCTGAAATAGAAGGAACATCCGTTCTGGAAAGGGCTAAGGTCAAAGCCTCACCTCCGGATGACTACGATTACGGGGTGGGTATCGAAAGCGGAACCTTACATTCGGATCATGGAAATTTCATGGTAGAATGCGCAGTCGTAGAAGATCTTAAAGGGAGAAGTAGTACCGGTTTCGGTCCGGGTTTTCTACTACCCAATGAATGGCCCGATAACATAAAAGAAGGGATCACATTGCTAGACACCATAAAAGTACATTTCAACGATGATGTCACTCAAGTGGAATTATTTACCGAAAGAAAGGTGGGCAAAAGAGATTGCATGCGCTCTGCACTACTAACAGCTATGATACCTAGGATGAGCGGTGAATTGTACAAAACTTAAACAGTCTCTAAGCCAGATAATCGCTTATCTATCTTCTCTATGAATTGTCCCGCGCCGATACTTTCTAGGATGGATTTTGATTCTAGGTAATACTCTTTAGCATCATCAAATCTCTGCATCTTTTCGTATACCATCCCCATACCGAATTTGATCTCAGCCTTTTCAAAAGGCAGTTCCAATGTTTCGATCGTGTTGATAGCCTTTTTAAAGTTGTCAAGTGCTTCTGAATATCGTCTTTCCTCCCTATCGGCGATACCGATGACCTTGTAAACGGAGGCCATACCTATACTATCATCGAGTTTCTTCATCAACTCTTTGGAACGCTGAGCATATTTTCTTGCCTCGTGGATGTTACCATTGTATATCAATGCCTCAGCCTTATTGAAATAGCTCCAGCCAAGAAAATCCTTATTTCCTATCTTTTTTGCGTACTCTGCACATTTGTCAAAGTTCTCCATGGCCATATCCCACTCTCCCTTCTTCATGTAGCCATCACCTATGTTGTTGTAGGCCCGGGCTAATTCTCGGTATGATCTTTGTACATTCAAAGTGGGTAAGCTGCGTTTGTAATATTGTATACCTATATCCGTATCTCCTTTTATGGAGTAAATGTTTCCCATCTCTATGAATGTAAAGGCAAGTATCCGTTTGTTTTCAATCTTCTTTGCTTCGTCGATTGCGATCTCATAATGCTCTATCGCTTCCTCTAATTCTCCTTCTCTCCAGTGGATATAGCCAAGACCCCTGTTTGCATCGGCTAATCCTTCGTGATCTTCCAGTTCCTCAGCTATCTTTAATGCATTTTCAAAGCTTTCCAGTGCCTTTCCGTATCTTTGTATCTCGCGATAAAGATGTCCCATCTTCCGAAGTGTCTCTCCTTCTTGTTTTTTATCACCGAGCTCAACGACCTTTTTAAGTAAGTCTTCATAGGCTTTTATAGACATATCCCATTCACTGGTATAGTAGGCTAATTCACCGATCTTCTTCAACAGTTCTATCTCTTTTTCATCGACATCTTCGATACCTGTAGCTTTCTTAAGCGATCTACTAGCTCTGTTGACAAGATAATCCAGAGCTGACTCGATGGCGTAGCTTTCCAAAGCCTTTTCACTCGCCTTTAACGAGTATTTATAGGCCTTTTCGAAATCCTTACCCTCGTAGAAATGCCTGCTTAACGTATAGTAGTGTTCATCAAGATCTTCTTCGTGCATCTCTTCGATAGTATCTCCAACTTGCTTATGAAGAACTCTGCGCCTGCTGGCACCCATATTATCATACAAAGCTATACGCAGCTGTATATGATTGAAACGGTATATCTCTTTTTCATCGGCCCCTTCTTTCTCGTTTATAAGACCTTGTGATTCCAGGTATTCGATTATATCAAGGAGCTCTATAACGTCCATTTTGACCGCATGTTCGAGTAATTCAAAATCAAATTCCGTACCTAAGATAGATGCATACATCAACACCTTCTTTTCATCCCGTGATAATTGAGATATACGTCTTGTGGTGATATCTTTGATGGATTCTGGTATAGATATATCCGCTAATTCCCTTTCCGGATCCCACGTATAAGAGTACGGGTCGATCACACCTTCCCCCACCATGGAGTTGAGCATCTCCACAACGTAATACGGATTCCCTTCTGTTTCTCGGTAAACCATAAGTAAGAACGATTGAGGAAGGTCCTGGGAATTCAGCAACTTCTTGATCATCTTCGAGGTCGCTTTGAAAGTCAACCGGTTCACATCGATCTGATGTACATTTTTTACATCTCTTATCTTTTTCAAAATCTTTTCGAGTGGAACTTCTTTTTCGGACAAGCTCAATTCTTCGTCTCGGTAGGCACCGAGTATCAAAACCCGCTCACGGGATATATTCATAGTGAGATGGTGTAAGAGCAAAGAAGAGGCTTCGTCTATCCACTGAAGATCATCCAGGTAAAAAAGGATCGGTTGATCCCTTGATATCTTCATGATAGCGTTAGTAACTCTTTCGAACATCAATTCCCTCTTGTCGGACACCGATATCTGGGCGGTTTCATCCTTTTGCCTGGCACCTACCAAACTCATGGAGATACTGCTCACCGATAAATTATCGGGTTCACTGTCTTCTTTCTTATCATCCCTTTCTATATAATCTCCAAGAGCCTCAAAAAAGGGGATGAACGGATCTGCACTTTCATAGTAAAGACATCGGCCTTTGAGTATCTTGTAACCGTTTTCCTTGCATCTATTCTCGAACATCTCTGCCAGGCAGCTTTTACCTGAACCAGCCTCACCTTTAAGCAGTACGAGCCGTCCTTCCTCGTCAAGAACACTTTTCATATGGCCGTCAAGAAGTTTTAATTCTTCTTCACGGTTAACAAAAGTATCCTCATTCGAGCGTAAATTTATCACATCGGTAGGTGCCATGTAATTCATGTATGATGCAAACGGTGTATAAATATTGCCCTTGAAAAAAAGGTTTAGTGAGGGAAACCTTTAATTACCACATATAATTAACTTCGTTTAACTATAAACTCTGGAGAGTAGTACATTATGGCGACTGTATATGACGTGCCCCCAAAAAGGCTCATAGAAGATGTTAGCGAAGTTCTAAAGAAAACCGACGGGATCGAACCGCCTCAGTGGGCACCCTTTGTAAAAACTGGAGTTCACAAGGAAAAGGCCCCTATTCAGAAAGACTGGTGGTATACCCGTGTATCGGCAGTTCTCCGATCGGTATATATGAAAGGTCCTATAGGAACATCCCAATTAAGAGGTAAATACGGCGGCAAACAAAATAGAGGTTCAAAACCTTCACATGCCGCCAAAGGATCTGGATCTATAATTCGGGAAGTGATCCATCAGCTAGAAAAATCCGGTATGCTGGAGAAGACACCGGAGGGAAGGATCGTTTCACCAAAGGGAAGGTCTTTATTGGATAATACCGCTTACGAGATACTAAAAGAGATGGCCAGTGAAGATCCCGAACGCTCAAAATACCTCTGATGAGGTTTAGGTATTATGGACGACGAACTTGAGGATATCAAAAGGAAGAAACTCGAACAACTGAAAAGGCAGATGGAATCGCAGGATTCCCAAGATGAATCAGAAGAGCAGATGGAAGCTCAGATAAAATCCATCCTCAGAACGGCGATGACCTCTGAGGCCAGAGAAAGACTGGCAAGGGTACGTTTGGCACGACCAGATGTGGCCGAAAGCATAGAGCAGCAGATAGTTATGTTAGCCCAAAGGGGCGCGATCAAAGGAAAAGTAGACGACAAAACCCTCAAAAAACTGCTGGCTAAGATCACCAGCAGAAAGAAGGATATCAAGATCGAAAGGAGATAATAAGATGTCAAGTAATAAGCCAGGTCCGAAGAAACGAAGGTTGTTAAAGAAAGGTAAACAGAACAAGCGAGTTCCAGCATGGGTGATGCAGAAGACAAACCGTCGATTCACACACCATCCTAAGAGAAGGAACTGGAGAAGAAACGACCTGGATGAATAGGTCTGAATCAAATATATGGTGAGTAAATGGCCGATCAAGAAGAAAAAATAATGAATATCCCACTGCGAAGGACCAAAAACGACCCTACAAGTAAGAGGGCATCAGTGGCTATGAGAGAGATAAGAGAACACGTTTCTCGGCATCTGAAAGTACCCTCGGAAGACATCTGGATAGATTCGTCCACCAATGAGATGATATGGAAACGAGGGATCCAAAAACCTCCATCAAAGATAAAGGTAAAAGTGATAAAGTTCGAAGACGGCATAGTAGAAGTTTCAATACCCAGTGAGTAGTCCTCATGCTCATAAAAAGTGCCATAAATTCACAACCATTCATCGGGACATTTTCTGTAACAAGTGAAAATATCACCGTTATCCCACCCTCAGCATCCAAAACAACCTTCGCAGAATCGTTGGAAACCTCGGTACTCCAAACAACCATCGGTGGTACACGCTTGGTCGGTGCACTTGCATGCGCGAATTCTCAAGGGTTGATCGTGGCGGATATAATCTCAGACCGAGAGTTAGATATTTTGCTAGAACAAGAAGATGTGACCGTCATATCCGAGACTCACAACGCTTTGGGTAATAACGTACTGATAAACGACTATGGAGCATTGATAAACCCCTCTCTGAGTAAAGACGCCGAGAAAGGTATAAAAGAAAATTTTGATATCGATGTGGTCAGAGGTACCATAGCCGGTATGAGGACAGTCGGCTCTTTGGCTGTGGTCACCAACAAAGGATTGCTGTGCCATCCCCATGCTACAGATAAAGAGATAAATCTGATGGAAGAACTGTTCGACATTTCGGTCACCAAGATAACCGCAAATCACGGCTCCGGCTGGGTTGGAACTTGTATCGTTGCAAACACTAAGGGTGCCGTTATCGGTGACGAGACAACGCCTATAGAGATGGGACGTATCGAAGAGGGCCTTGGCTATTTAGATTGAAAAGACCCACACTTCTGTTTCTTCGGGTAGGTCAGATTCCAAGAAATCCAATTCCACACCAACTTTATGTATCCTTTCTTCAGGATAGTGTGACAAGAATTTATTCACTCCTTGTATATCCAGTGACAATCCACCTATCTTGTAATGCATCGGTACCGCGATGCTCGGTTTGATCTTTTCTATCAATTCGATGGCACCTTCATAATCTATGGTAAAGGTTCCCCCCACTGGTATGAAAAGAAAATCGACGGGTTTTATTTTTTCGATGGTTTTATCGTTTAAATCGTGACCGAGATCCCCAAGATGACAGAATGTTATCCCCTCGTCTGTGAAACGAAATATGACGTTATCTCCTCTTTTACTCCCTTTTGCATCGTCGTGATATGAGGGAAATCCCGATATATCAAGAGAACGAACTTTATGTCTACCAGGTTCTCTGATTATCTTGCTGTTTGATTTATTAACAAGTCTAACAGCGTTATGGTCAAAATGATCATGGCTGACCAGTATTATATCTCCTTCTACACGGGGCGGTCTTATCCCTATACTTTTTCCATCGTGGGGGTCAGTTACAACCACTTCTTCGTTCTCTATTTCAAAACAAGCATGTCCATGCCATCTTATCCTCATGATTATCTCCGTATCGGTAGATATGCTATAAGATATAACGTTTTTGCATTTCGAAAAGATTTATACCTGTAAACCGATTTGGATACTTATGAAAGAACAGATGGAATCACTTGAGGTAGCAGCCGCGGTCAGAGAGTACCAAGCGATGCTGGGCGGATTTATCCAGAAGGTATATCAATTGGATTCCGGTAAATTTTTCTTTCGTATCCATGTTTCGGGAGAAGGTAAAAAGAACCTCTTTTTTGAGTTGGGAAAAGGGCTTTTTGTGACCGAAAGGGACATCGAAACGCCCATGACTCCAAGTCATTACATCATGCTTCTACGTAAATATCTCGGCAATGTCAGGATATCTAGTATCGAACAGCACGAATTCGATCGAGTGGTTGTTTTCGAATTACAGGGACGGCAGGAATTGAAATTGATATTCGAATTGTTCGGTAAAGGAAACCTCGTTCTCGTGGGCCCTGAGCACATACTACTCCCTCTGAAATCTGAAACTTGGAAACATCGTAAACTAAAGGAGGGAGAAACCTATCTCTATCCTCCGTCAAGGGCTCAACCTTTCAAGCTTTCGAGAGATGAAGTACGAGAGATAATGGAATCTTCGAACAGTGATATCGTACGTACGCTTGCAGTAAAGTTCAACCTCGGCGGCAAGTATGCGGAAGAACTCTGTGCACGGATGGGTGTAGATAAGAACTCCGAAGAGCTGATCGAGCTGACTGATGCGGTCTGTGATGCTCTCGAGTCCTTGGAAAGATCTGTATCTAAAGATGAACTTTCACCGATGACCGTGACATCTGATGATACCGTGATCGATGCAGTTCCATTCGAGCTTAAAAAATATGAAGACATGAAAACAGAGCCAACTACTACATATCAGGAAGCACTCGATATCGCATTCACAGAAGAGAGCTCAGAGGGCGAATCTAAACGTCCTCCCAACAAGCAGGAAAGAAAACTAACAAGACAGTTAGACTCCGTAGAGAATATGAAAGAGCAGGTAGAGAACAGTATCGCCTATGCAGAGTTGATCTATCAGAACTACACCCTTTGTGAGGAAGTTCTTGATGCGATACTACAAGCTCGAGAAGAGGGAAACAGAGATGAAGTGTTCGCAGAACTCAAGGAGAAGGATCATGTTGTAGAGCTTAACGATATGGACGAATACGTGATTGTGAAATTAAAAGGCGTCGTCGAAGAAGAGGAGATGGAAACAAACGTCCGTCTGGATTTCAGGAAGGGCGTCAACGAGAACGCCCAAAAATATTATCTGCATTCCAAAAAACAAAGAAAGAAGATAGAGGGTGCTAAGAAAGCCATCGAAGAAACAAAAAAAGAGATCGAAAGGGGTTTGAAGAAAGATAAAAAAACCGTCAGCAAGAAACCCACTGCTAGTTTCTGGTTCGACAGATACAAGTGGTTTATCTCTACCGACGGCAATCTTGTAGTAGCAGGAAAGGATACCAAGACCAACGAAGAGGTAGTTAAAAAATACCTTGAATCCAACGATATCTACGTACATGCGGAGGCCGGAGGTGCACCGAGTGTAGTGATCAAATCGAATGGAGACGAGATAAGTGAAAAAACTCTTGAAGAAGCCTGTCAGTTCGCTGTCATTCATTCCAAGGAGTGGAAACGTGGTGTGGCAACAGGTATCGCATATTGGGTATACCCGGACCAGGTAAGCAAAACCGCAGAAGCCGGAGAATCGTTACCCACGGGAGCTTTTGTTATACGCGGTAGGCGCAATTTTATCAAAGATCTACCCATGAAGGCATGTATCGGCGAGACCACTTATAACGATCACAGAAAGATAACTGTAGCGCCTAGTTATGCTGAAAAAGCAGTCCGTGATGAGATATGCTTTATACCTGGTAAAGAGACGGTAAACGAATTTTCCAAAAAGATGTCCAGCAAGTTCAACGTACCTATCATCGAGATACAGAAACTCATGCCCCCCGGCGGTGTTAGATTGATAGAGGAATAACCGCCATAAATATATATGAGTGTTACTTACAACGGGTTCTATGGAACAACATACTTCAGAAGGCATCAAAATCAAAGAAATGCCCCCGAAAGTAGCAGAACCTGCTGTTCTCGGATTGATCGGTCTAGCCATCGCCGCATTGGTATTGGCTTCAACAGACCTAGGTTTAGCATCTGCATCTTCAAAATCTCTTATGATACCTTGGACGTTGTTCTTAGGAGCTACGGCCCAGTTGATAGCCGGCGTTATGGATTTTAAAAGGAATAATATATTCGGAGCGACCGCATTCACTACCTATTCGTTACTATGGTATTCAGTTTCTTTGACTCTATTCATCACCATATTCACCCCAGTATCTTTTGATCTGACGCATTATGCATACGGACTGATCGGATTCTTATTCTTCAGCTTGATATTGACCTTCGGGTCACTGATGACCAACAAAACACTGTTCGCTATACTGCTATTCATCGATATAGCTATCATCACACTTGTATTCCATATACTCGCAGGTACTTCAGCGGTACCCGTTGGGATAGCACTTCTAGCAGTGTCCGGATTCTCATTCTACGGAGCCGCAGCGGTACTGTTGAACATCATGGCGGAGAAGGAGATCCTTCCATTGGGTAAAGCGATGTGGATCCCTTAATCTTCTAAAACCGCTCTGTATTCGGGGACTACATCATTGCAGAAGGCCTTCATACCCTCGCTTGTTTTGTAGTGTACCATCATATCCTCTATAACGTTGAAGGGGATAGTAGATATGTCCACACCCATCTCAGCACATAGTCTTACCTGTCTGGCATTACGTATGCTGGCAGCTATGACCTCTGTTTTAAAGTCGTATTTTTCGTATATCTGCTGTATGGACCAGATCAGATCCACACCGGAGTAGATCCCGTTGTCATTACCCCAATCGAATATAGTCATCACTTCTTGGTCTTTATATAAGACTTCATCGGGCGTTCTATCGGCCAGCAGTTCCATAAGTTTGTAGTCTCTAACCCTTCTTGCGATATCTTCCGGATAATAGATGTCTTTGGGGTAGTCCTTACCGCCTTTCAAACCCATGGCGTGACGTAGATGATCATCTATACGTCCCAGGAAAGGACTAACGTATGCCGCACCAGCTTTGGCCGCCATCAATGCTTGATTTGAACTCATGATCAAAGTGCAGTTTACCGGTATACCTTCTTCGCTCAATGTCTTTATTGCTCGGATACCCTCGAAGTTATCATCTCCTTCCTTCATATATGTGTTCACAGGTATCTTGATTACTACATTATCGTTTATATCGTTGAATTTACCGTAAAGTATCTTCGCTTCTTTGACCATGTCACTGTAACACGAGCCTGCGACTTCAAGGCTGACAGGGCCGTCGACAGTACTGAGGATATCTCCGATATAATCTTCAAGGCTGATATCTTCCATACTATCTACAGCCTTTTTGATCAACGATGGATTCGTCGTTACTCCGTCTAGTATTCCCCAGGATTCTGCTTTTTTTATCTCTTCTATTATCGCCGTATCTACAAATATCTTCATTTTTTCACCTTCTTGAAATCACGTCATGTGTACTTTCCACTATATCTTTGGCTGTTAGTCCGTACTTGTCCATCAATTCCTCGCTACCTCCGGATTCTCCGAAGACGTTAGGGATACCCACTCTTTTCATCGGAACGTGGTACGATTCCGAGAGGACCTGAGATATACCGCTACCCATGCCCTGGCTTACCACATGCTCCTCTGCCGTTACAACACCGCCGGTTTCCTTAGCGGCCTTCACGATGGTATCTTCATCCAGAGGTTTGATGGTACTCATATTGATGACTCTTGCGTCTATGTCATGCTGTTTCTCTAGTATCTTCGCGGCCTTCAAGCATCTCGATACCATTATCCCAGTTCCGATCAACGTAACGTCACTACCGTCCTTCAAAGTGGTTGCAACGCCGATCTCGAATGGATCTTCTTCTTCTGTTATTATAGGTACGTTGACACGACCCAATCTCACGTAGTAAGGTCCGTTAGCTTCTGATACGGCTCTGATAGCTTTACCGGTTTCATGATAATCCGCCGGAGCCACAACGTCCACATTGGGTAAAACTCTCATAAGTGCTATATCTTCAAGCATCTGATGGGATGCACCGTCGCCTCCAACCGTTATACCTGCATGAGTAGCAACAATCTTGACGTTTAAATTGGGATAAGCGATGCTCTGTCTGATCTGATCGTAAGCCCTCCCGGTGGCGAAAACGGCAAATGTGCTGGAGAAAACAGTTTTTCCCGAGGCCGCCAATCCTGCAGATATGCCCATAACATTCTGTTCGGCGATACCGCAGTTGAAGAATCTCTCCGGAAATTCTTCACCAAAATCCTTCAGTTTACAGGAACCGCATAGATCTGCACCCAGAACTACGATGTCATCTCTTTCTCTGCCGAGTTGTGCAAGGGTTTTTCCATAAGCGTCACGCTGCTTTGCCATCTCCCACATCAGAGCTCACCTCCCAGGGCTTCCATGGCAATTTTTAGCTGTTCGTCGTCTGCAGCCTTTCCGTGGAAAGCAAGCGAACCTTCCATGAATGGAACGCCTTTACCCTTGATGGTGCGTGCTATTATAACAGAGGGCATGCCGTGAACCTTTTCTGCCTCGTTTATAGAATTCACTATCTCTTCCATGTCATGACCGTTTATCTCTTGAACATGCCATCCGAAGGCCTGCCATTTGGATATGATAGGTTCTATAGATATTACATCCTCTGTTGCACCGTCTATCTGAAGATTATTACGATCTACAAAAACGATGAGATTGTTGAGTTTCTCGTGAGCTGCGAACATAGCAGCTTCCCATATCTGAC
>CAYVTG010000038.1:0-17166 GCA_964454575.1 uncultured Thermoplasmata archaeon | reverse complement strand
AAAGGCACCCAGGGGAACAGAGATATCCTGTAAAGGCTGGAAGCAGGAAGCCATGCTGCGTCAGTTGATGAACAATCTTGAGAATGCTGAGGAGCCGGATAAACTGATAGTTTACGGTGGTACCGGTAAGGCTGCACGTAATTGGGAATGTTACGAGAATATAATAGAAACATTGAAAGAACTCAAAAACGACGAAACACTGATGATCCAAAGCGGTAAGCCCGTAGCGGTTTTCAAAACGTTCGAAAGCTCCCCCAGGGTTCTCATAGCCAATTCAAATCTAGTGCCTAAATGGTCTAACTGGGAGAAGTTCTACGAACTGGAAGACTTGGGACTGATGATGTACGGTCAGATGACCGCAGGTTCGTGGTGTTACATCGGAACCCAGGGTATAATCCAGGGAACCTACGAGACCTTTGCCGCACTGGCGAAAAAGCACTTCGACGGAACGCTGAAAGGTAAACTTTGCGTGAGTGGTGGACTTGGAGGTATGGGCGGCGCACAGCCACTGGCCATAAAGATGGCCGGAGGCGTAGGTCTTGTTATCGAAGTCGATCCTGCCAGGGCAAAGCGTAGGCAGAAAGCCGGCTTCTGTGACGTGGTTATAAACGACGTAGACGAAGCTATCGAGATGGCAAAAAAAGCGGTAAAAGATGAAAATCCCATGTCCATCGGGCTTGTGGGTAATACCGCAGATGTACTGCCGTACATGCTGGAACAGGAGATCATACCGGACGTACTCACTGACCAGACCAGCGCACACGACGCCATGAGCTATGTTCCCCATGGTATGAGTTTTCAGGGATCACAGAGATTGAAGGAAGACGACCCGGAGAAATACAAAGAATCAAGCATAGCTTCCATGAAACTACACTGTGAAACCATGGTTAAGATGCAGGAAAAGGGGGCGGTCACATTCGATTACGGCAACAATCTCAGAGGCCAGGCATACGAAGCCGGATTCGAGAGCGCATTCGCATATCCAGGCTTCGTTCCGGCATACATCAGACCGATGTTCTGCCAAGGAAGAGGACCATTCAGATGGATAGCTCTCTCCGGCGATCCGAAGGATATCCTGAGAACAGACGAACTGGTCAAAGAGATGTTTCCGGATAACGAACAGCTGATCAACTGGATAGACCTTGCCGAAGAACATCTTCTCTGGGAAGGACTACCCGCAAGGGTTTGCTGGCTGGGTTACGGAGAACGACACCGGTTTGCAAAGGCCATAAACGATTTGGTTGCCAGTGGAGAGATATCTGCTCCTATATCCATAACGAGAGACCATCTGGATGCCGGAAGCGTGGCCAGCCCTAACAGAGAAACGGAAAGTATGAAGGACGGCAGCGACGCCGTTGCCGATTGGCCCTTACTCAACGCCCTACTCAATACCAGTGCCGGTGCAACCAGTGTATCCATACACAACGGCGGTGGTGTTGGCATAGGCTATTCGACACATGCAGGTATGGTAGTCCTAGCCGATGGAACTAAAGAAGCCGAAGAATCCATACTCAGAGTATTCAAAACAGACCCGGGTATGGGTGTCGTACGTCATGCGGATGCCGGCTACGAAGCTGCCATAAAATTTGCTAGGGACCATGATATACAGATGCCAATGCTGAAGGATTAGTCGAACCTCAGTGCTTCTGCCGGTGATAAAATAAAACGTTTTGGTCAGTACTTTTTAAGCAATTTTTTAACTTCCGGTTTATGGTTCATAACGAGTGCGTAGTAAGCACCATTGTTTTCACAGTAATCCGGTGCGGAAAAAACAGAGAGTAATTTATCGTTGAAGTACCACTTATATCCTTCTTCATGACAGGAATGCCCACGTATGATATAAGAGAGATCGTTGGTTTCTAAAAAGTTGTCCACGGCCTCTTTACCGAAGAAAGAATAACATCCTCTAAAGTAGTTAGGGATGAACCAGTCGGTTTCTTCGTTGGGATCGTTCCACATCAGCTCCTGATAGGCAAGGTCGTCTTCGGTTATAGACTCTATTTCTCTGATATCGACTATCTCGCTGGGTATACCAGCGTGCGTTAAAAAATAATCATCTGACATCAAAGCTGCCAGAGGAAGAGAGCGGTACAGTTCTTCAATGTAACCAAGGACGAAACGCGAATAATAAGCCATAAGGACGTTCATGAAGCCATAGTATTCGTTGAGCTGTATATCTTCGTGGTTTCCCCTCAGCAGTACGATCTTATCAGGCCTCTCTAACTTAGCCTTCAATACAGCGATCATGTTCTCGAGCTGCTGCGGTCCTCTGTCTATATAATCTCCAAGGAAGACCAATGGGATGTCGAGTATTTCAGATATCTCCAGGGCATAAACGGTAGAATTCAGATGTCCGTGAGTATCGCCTACAACCATGAATTCATCCCAGTCCCTTCTGACCATTACACCCTCTCTGCAAGAATCGGCGGTCCTCTCTAGAAGCGAGATCAATTCTCCTTCAGTAGGTTTTGAATCTATCATCTTTATTCCTTTTTCTCTACCCTGGCTATGACTTTGTTTAGTTTTTCCAGGTATTCATCATGTAGTGACTGACAGCGTTCTTCCATGGATGATATGTAATCCGTATCGTCCATATCTTTAAGATTGATACGTACATTGGCTATACCTCCAACCACACCGGAGAAGGCCATCTGTGCCCCTACCAATGCATCGCTGGCTGCGCCCGATTTGCCGTGTTCCGCAACGGTCTGTGCGGTATCTATAACTTGACCGGATAGTTCGGCGGTACGAAGAGGGATTTCAACCGCATGCTTCAACCCCTCATCCATGGCCTTTTTTCGTCTCTTTCGCTCTTCCGGAGTGCCCTTAGGCATCTTCTTAGCGGCCATGTATTCGTCGAATGCGTCGGTGTCTTCGTCCACGGCCTTCAGTAATGAATCCTTGAGTTCCTGTAACTCTTCAGCTATGGGCATCAGTATCGGATCTTTGTCTTCCGTATCTCTACCTCCAGTACTCAGATTACAAACCATGGAAAGCAGGCCGGCGCCCATGGCTCCGGATAATGCCGCTACGCTGCCACCTCCCGGAGTTGCCGAATCCCGGGACAATTCGTGTACGAATTCATCGGTCCGCATGGATATCAATGCGTCTTCGGGAACTGTCGGCAGTCCGATCACTTTTTCATGTATATCAAAATCGGACACATCCCTGAGGCCCAGAGATTGTACTGCCGTTTCTAGTATGTCTATATAAGGGATACCGGTGGGCTGTTTTTGTTTTTTCAGATAGTATATGCCTGCCTCCAGTAGCGCTTTATAGGGCACCAGACCGACTATTTCACTGCCGGTTACCTCTACTCCCATATCACGAGCGACCTTTTTTGCCTCCTGGTATACCTCGTGTATCGATGTTATCTTGTAATTGGTAAGATTGATGGATATCTGCGCCCTGTCGAATTCATCGACGAACCAACCGATGGCCTTACAATGCTGAAAAGCGCCTCTTTTTTTGACCGCTTTCCCCTTCAGTTCACTAACATAATAGTCGTAGTGTTCTTCCAGGAATTCCTTGAGATCGTAGCCGTGTTCTTCTTTGGTGTGAGTGTTGATTTCTTCGAAGCTGGCGGCGATAAAGTCGCATTCGCCACAGGGATAACTGTTCTCTCCGTACCTTACTATCTCTCCCTTCCAGTAATGTCCTTCGGAACCGCCGTCCCTCTTAGCACGGCCCTTTTCTCTCAACCCGAAAGCTATGTCCCATGCTATCTTGGTCTGTCGTGTATTAAGATCGATATTGTAGGCTATAAGGAATTCACGCGCACCTATGACTGTGGCACCGGAGCGTTTCACAACATCAGTATATTCTCCCGGTCCAAAATCGGGCTTCCAATCGGGATCTGTGAGTTTTTTGTCCAACCCTTCGTATTGACCGGCTCTGATAACAGCCAGGTTCCTGCGTTTTTCTTCAACGGCCGCTTCTTCGTAAAGATATACTGGTATTCCTAGCTCGTCAGCAACTCGCTCTCCCAGACTGTTCGCCAACTCTACGCACTCCTCCATGCTTACCCCCTCAACGGGAACGAAGGGGCATACGTCTGTGGCCCCCATACGGGGATGGCTGCCAGTTTGTTTGCTCATATCGATGAGTTCGTGGGCTGCCTTTATGGCTCGGAAGGCCGCCTCTACTGCCGCTTCGGGAGAACCGACGAAAGTGACCACGGTTCTGTTCATATCCGCACCCATATCCACATCTTTTAATGTGACTCCGTCAACGTTCTTGATCTCACCGGAGATATTGTCTATTATTCCTTTGTCCTTTCCTTCTGAGAAGTTAGGCACGCATTCCACGAGTTTCATATTTATACCTGCAAGAGGTAAAATACACGAGCTAAAAATATTTTGGGTAATATTCACTTCTTAGCAATTATGGAGATGTAGGAGCATCGACGTGCTAGCCAGGGGCATCTACGGATCATACAATCATCGAATCGCTGCATCAATCGGGTCAGATTTCTAAAGGCCCCCTTCATGAAGCCGGGAAACCTCGATATGATATGGGGCATCAAGTACGTGGTAAGGAAGAAATATTCTATCTCTATATGGCCGAAATATTTTTTCACCGCTTCGATCAAAAGCTCCGGTTCAAGCGGATGTTCGTCTTCATCGTGGATATCCGTTGTAAAGAATTTTCCGGCAACGTTACTAAAGGGATTCGATGCCAGTGGCTCTTCGATGACGAGATATGCACCCTTTCTAGCTGTACGGTGTATCTCTTCTATAGCCATCTCTACCTCTTCAGGGACATGGTGAAGTACCGCCTTTGCAAGTATCATACCGAATGTTTCATTTTCAAAGGGCATACTTCGCACGTCTCCCTTTATGTAAAGCACGTCGTCGAACCGCCTGTTCGGCTCGATATCTATACACACAGACTGCTTATCCGTAGCAAGACGGGACAATCCCCCTGTATTACCCCCTACGTCCAGTACGTACTCACTATCAGACATGGATGATGCTTTACGGACCTTTTCAACTAGTCCTTCCAGCAGGAACTTGCTGGTTTCCCTATCCCATCTCCATTCCACTAACTTTTTATCCATGATATTGTCTAAGTCAACGAACTTACGATTAAAACCTTTTCCATATTTACAACAGATGATGAAAAGGTATATAAACCAAACCATATTGTCAGTTGTTAGGTGTTATCTATATGAATGGAATAGATTACGGCATTATTGCCATAGCAGTATCGTTGCTGGGTCTTGCCCTGGCAGGCTACTTTACAAGCTTCATTTCAAGGCAAGACAGAGGGACGGACAAGATGAAGAAGATCTCCGACGATGTCAAGAAGGGAGCGGAAACGTACCTGAACACAGAGTACAAGTACATAGCCTACTTTGTGGTCATAGTGGCGGTCTTGCTAACTATGATGAGCGTCATGGAAGGAGAACTACCATTTACAACATTTGCATTCCTTATCGGAGCATTTCTTTCTGCAGCAGCAGGCTTCTTGGGAATGATGACTGCGACCAGTTCAAGCGCACCCACGACTCAGGCAGCTCGAAAGAGCCTAGACTGTGCTTTAAGGATAGCCTTCAGAGGCGGCGCTGTGATGGGCCTTTCCGTAGTCAGTCTCGGTCTTTTGGGATTGAGCTTTGTTATATTGGTCACTGCAGCCTTTACCGATGATCTAGGCAAGACATTGGAGTACGTCGCCGGATTCGGATTCGGTGCCAGCTCCATAGCACTATTTGCCCGTGTAGGTGGTGGAATATACACCAAGGCCGCAGACGTAGGGGCAGACCTGGCCGGTAAAGTAGAAGCCGGTATCCCCGAAGATGACCCACGGAACCCAGCGGTTATCGCTGACAACGTAGGCGACAACGTAGGCGACGTCGCAGGTATGGGCGCCGACCTTTACGAATCTTATACTAACTCTATAATCGCCGCTTTAACCCTCGGCTGGATGGCTTACAGCGGTACTCAACTATTATCTCACAGTCCCGTTCAAGGCATGGGCGAAGAGATATTCGCGATACCTATTTTGATATCCGCAGCTGGTATACTCGCATCCATGATAGCTATATTCTTTGTACGTACCCGTGAAGATGCTACCCAGGAAGCACTGCTCAACGCACTGAGGCGTGGTACCTACGGTGCGGCGGTGATGCTAGCTATCTTCGCATTCGTCATCGTATATTGGCTCGCTCCTGATTACATGGGCATTTGGGGTGCTGTTGTTGCAGGTCTTGTAGCAGGTGCCATGATCGGTTACTTTACCGAATACTATACATCAGATAGATACCCACCGACCCAAAAACTGGCTCAGTCAACGGAGACCGGCCCTGCCACTTTCATAATACAAGGCCTGGCTTCTTCCATGGAGAGCACGTTCTTCCCGGTGATAATCATATCATCAACAATAATGATATCATTCTATCTCGCAGGATTATACGGCATAGCGATATCCGCAGTGGGTATGCTTTCAACATTGGGCATCACACTATCAACAGATGCCTACGGCCCTGTAGCGGACAATTCCGGAGGCCTAGCCGAGATGGCCGGCCTAGAGCCGGAAGTAAGACGCAGGACCGATGCACTTGATTCCCTGGGTAACACCACTGCCGCCACAGGCAAAGGATTTGCAATAGGGTCAGCGGCACTGACGGCACTCACTCTGACCGCAGCATATGCAACAACAGTGAATCTGGACATAAGAGATTTCAGTATCATGCATCCCTCGGTTCTAGTAGGAATCTTCCTAGGAGCGATGCTGCCATTCTTGTTCTGCTCGATAACCATGAATGCAGTGGGAAAATCCGCCTTCGAGATAGTCAAAGAAGTAAGAAGGCAGTTCAAAGAGATAACCGGACTCATAGAAGGAAAGGCAGAAGCTGATTATCAGAGTGTGATCAACTTGAGCACCAATTCCGCATTAAGAGAGATGGTGATACCAGGATTGATGGCTATACTAGCCCCACTCATAATAGGTATCGTACTCGGACCTGCAGCGCTTGCAGGATTCCTTATGGCAGCGGTCGCAACCGGCTTCGTTCTAGCGATAATGATGGCCAACGCCGGAGGTGCTTGGGACAACGCTAAGAAATACATAGAACAAGGTCATTTCGGCGGAAAGGGCTCGGATGCCCACAAAGCCGGTGTGGTAGGAGACACAGTAGGAGATCCCTTCAAGGATACCTCCGGCCCATCGCTCAACATACTGATCAAGCTGATGTCCATAGTTTCTCTTGTATTCGCCAGCTTCATAGTTAAATACGCCATCGCAATACTATAGGTGAAATAGATGTACATAATGGAGAAAAAGAAAGACACTATACGGATACCCCCGGACCGTTTATCCGAGGATATCGAAGACGTTACAAAGGAGATCACTCAATTAACTTTGGAAGGGACTATCGACGGAAAGAACAAGTTGATAATAATGGCTACCGACATCCAGCGCATAGGTGACGGTAAGGTAGTACACGGAGACGGTGCCGTATTCCAGAAGATCGAATACGATGCCATGATATTCGTACTCGAAGAGCACGAACTCATATACGGATACGTTTGTGAAGTCCTCAAGTTCGGGGCGTTCATCAGATTCGGACCGCTGGATGGTTTACTACATATCAGCCAGATAATGAATGACAAGGTGGATATCAACCTGGGCAACCAGCGTTTAAGAGGTAAAGATTCCAAAAAGGAGCTCGGTCTGAACGATAGAGTACGCGCACGTATAGTTACCGTTAGTGTCAACCAGCGAAGTCCCAGAGAGAGCAAGATAGGTCTCACCATGAGGCAGCAGGGACTCGGCAAGCTGGAATGGATACAGGAAGAACCGGAGGCATCGTAATGGCTAAGAGATTTAAGGCGTGTAAAGACTGTAATACACTGACGGATGAAAACGCATGCCCCAAATGCGGCGGCGAAGTCGCCCGTGAGTGGCAGGGGTTCCTGATAATACTGGACCACGACCATTCGGATATCGCCAAAAAGATGGGTATCCGTGCAAATGGTAAGTTCGCCTTGAAGGTAAGGGAATAAATCGTTATGAATCATCGTAAAATACCCTCTCAAGATCTTAAATTACCTGAAGATTTGCGCGGTAACCTGCGAGACACACTGGGTGTACTGGTAGAAGGAGAGCTTCCGTTTGAATATCAAAAGGACAGACCTCTTATAGCCGTGGGGGATGTTGTTACTGACACACTCGTCCACCAGAATGTGATACCCGACGTAGCGATGGTAGACGGGATGACAAGACGCGGAGTATACGAATCTAAGCAGGATTATCCCTTCAAAATACTCCGATTGAAGAACCCCACAGGTACCATTTCCAAGGAAGCTTGGGATGTCATCAGAGAGGCTATAGACGAACAGGAACCCGTGCTGATAGATGTAGATGGAGAAGAAGATCTACTATCTATCCCTTCCATAATACTATGTCCCGATGGGGGAACAGTAATATACGGGATACCATCTAAAGGCATGGTCGTGAACCTTGTGGACGACACAAAGAAAGAAGAATGCTGGAATGTAATCGACAAAATGAAAGAAGTATGATAAGGTGAAGACAATGGCAGATATCGAAATCGAGAGCGAAAAGGAAAACAAGCTACTGAGTAGGCGTGAACTCACACTGAGGTTAACCCATGCAGGCGAACCAACACCTACAAGGAAGAACGTGAGAACCCAAGTGGCAGAACTGACTGGATTTAACAAGGATCAAGTTATCATCGATAGTATAAACACGGAGTTCGGTAAGAACGAGGTAAAGATTTTTGCTAAACTATATAACAGTAAAGACGATGCTTTGGAATATGAACGTAAGCACATCCTTAAAAGAAACGGGCTCATAGGTGAATGAAATGGATAAAAGAGAACTCTACGAGATCAAGGACGGAAAGATCAGCAGAAAAAGGCGCACCTGCCCCAAATGCGGAGATGGTGTTTTCCTAGCCGTCCATAAAAACCGTGTAGCCTGTGGTAAATGCGGTTACACCGAATTCAAAAAGTGATCCGGCTCTTGGGCTCGTAATGTAGCTACTCATTCCACCTAACAGTGGGTGGGCTACAATGGATATCATTAGGGCTTCCGGAGCCCTAAACCCGGGTTCGAAATTCGAGTTGGAAAACCCAGCACGAGCGAAAATCCCGGCGAGTCCGTTTTTCTATGAAAAACGGACTACGAAAAACACGTAGTGTTTTTGGTTGGTCCGTTTAAAATTATTTGGTTTTAAACAGACTACGAAAAACGCGTAGTGTTTTTGATTGGTTCGTTTATAAATCTTTGATTTTAAGCAAATACTCACAGATCTGGCTGCTCAGATCGACGCCTGTAACGCTGCACCAAAATATTAAATACATCGATTATACTATTCTCTTCACCACAAAATATTGATAACAGGAGGAAAACGCATGTCTGAAGAAAATACAGTGTATATCGGCAAGAAGGAAACTATGAACTATGTGATGGCCGTTGTTACTCAATTCAACAGCGGTTCAGACGAAGTCTATATCAAAGCTAGGGGCAGAGCGATGAGCAAAGCGATTGATGTAGCGGAGATAACCAAGAATCGGTTCGTACAGAATGCGGAGATCATAGATATGAAAAGTGATACGGAACAGGTTCCTAGAACAGGAGAAGAAGGAACTGCAAATGTATCTTCGCTAGAAATAACGATGAAGTTGAAATCCTAAACGATATTTGGATAGTGTAGAAACAACCCCCTTTTCTATTTTATAGTGGCTGTAGATACAGCTATATATCATCGATTATATGAGCATGATATCATGGACAGCATCAAAGGTTTACAAAAAAAAGTCGCAGCATTCAGAGACGAACGAGATTGGAGGAAATACCATACACCAAAGGACCTATCATTATCCATCTCAATCGAAGCCGCCGAACTATTGGAGTTGTTCCAATGGCAAGACGACGGATATGAAAAGGATAGGCTGGAGGAAGAGATGGCGGATGTGATGATATATCTGCTATCCCTTGCTGATGTTGCCGACATAGATCTCGGCAAGGCAGTGTTGAGTAAGATAGAGTTGAACAAAGAGAAGTATCCCGTTGAATGAAACCTCTCGAAACGTTTTTAACCCCACCAGACTTATTTTTTCACCTATAATGACAAAACGAGGCTACGATGACCGGGACGAAAGGATCCACATACCCGGTAGAAAGACCATCGATGAAGTGTTCGACGAAAGCACTCTGAAGGTACTTTATCGTCTTATGACACAGGATGTCTTCGAGTACATAGATTACCCAATATCTACGGGAAAAGAGGCAAAGGTCTTTCGTGGTATGACCCGGGACGGAGACGCCGTAGCCATAAAAGTCATGAGGATCAACACCGCGGTATTCAAGGATTACCGGCAGTATATAGAGGGGGATTACCGCTTCAAAAAAGTAGGCCGCGGCCGTAAGATGGTATTCACTTGGACACGTAAAGAATTCTCTAACCTGAAACGTATGCACGAAGGTGGTTTACCAGTACCCAGACCGATCAACGTGAACAAAAACGTTATCGTTATGGAATGCTTGGAATCCCAGGGTGAGACAGCTCCCATGTTAAAGAGTCTTAAGCTTGAAGAAGATCTGATACAGGAGATACATGACAAGTTAGTAGATTATCTTGTGAAACTGGTTCGAGAAGTTAAATTGGTCCACGGCGATTTGAGTGAATACAACATATTGATGGTAGAAGACGAGCCCTACATGATCGACGTTTCCCAGTCTGTACCACTGACGCATCCGCTTGCACAGGATCTGTTCGAAAGAGATGTGGATAATTTAGTAAGATACTTTTCGGGTTTAGGGGTAGAAACTACCCGTGAATTTATAATAGATAAGGTACGTATCGAAGAGATGGTTGAAGATGACTAAACTAAGGTTACCGAAAGACAGGATAGGCGTTCTCATCGGCGAGAAGGGAGAGACTAAAAGTCTAATAGAGAAGAGGTCCGGCTGTAAGTTGGATATCGATTCCGACACCGGTGAAGTTGATGTAGATACGAGTGAGATGGACGATCCGTTGTTAGAATTGAAGATACTTGACGTAGTCAAGGCCATTGGAAGGGGCTTCAGTCCCGAGAAAGCGCTTAAGATACTCAACGATGATTACTTTTTTGAGATCATAGACATCAAGCGTTATGTAGGTAGAAGCTCCAAAGCGGTCAAAAGGATGAAAGGTAGAGTTATCGGTCGTGAAGGCCGTACAAGGCAGTTGATCGAAGAACTCAGTGAATCCCACGTAGCAATTTACGGACATACGGTATGCATAATCGGACCGCCTACAGAGATGGCCGTAGCTAAAAAAGCAGTCCAGATGATATTAGAAGGCTCAGAACACGGAGCTGTCTATTCATATCTGGAAAGTAAACGACCTGAGATCAAGAGAGATAAGCTGGGATTCTTTTAGATCACAACATCATGTCGTCGTCAGCCCTTTTCTTAGGGGCGGCAGCGATGTGCTCTCCACATTCAGGGCATATATCTGTTGCATGATCCGCCTTACACTGAGGACACAGAGATAATTTATCGCAGTCGTGCTTGTATTGTGTGGGATCTCCGCAGAAGTGGCATTCCTTATCCTTGGATACTTCTTTTTTCTCAGGAGCGGGTTTTTCCTCTTTCTTAGGCTCTTCTTTTTCCTCCGGTTCCTTGATCACCGTCGTCTGACCGCGGTCAGGTTCCTCTTGCACGAGAGACCTTATCTCTGTTCTAGGCGGCTTGTATCCGGCTCCTTCGAATTTCTTTAAAGCGGTCATCACCTTCTTAGCCTGATATATCCCTATATTCAGTTCGATAACCAGATTCAAGAAATTCCTCCTTTCTTGTGGAAGGTCGAGGACTCTTTTTCGCAGCAACCTCTCGGTTTTATCGTCTATCTGGTCTTTGGGAACATCCATGGCACTGACTTCACGGATATACTCCAAAACACGCTTGCAATCTTCGATGCTCTTATCTGGGTACTGAGTTCCGATATCGCATAATCTGACACCGTTCTGCATGAGCTTTTCCCTGGAAGTGGAGGCCAATCTGGATATCACCGCCCTTGAAGCGCCCTCCAATCTGTCCATCTCTTCTTTGGACAGAGAGCTTATGTCGAGCCCTTCCTTCATCGACAGGAAATTGAATACTTCGTCTATCTGGTTATATGGTATATTGCACCTTTTGAATGCTTCTTCCTTAGTTATGGCCCTGTTCCTTGCACACTCGAACTGCAGTACACGTCTTGCATGTTCCTCCAGTCGGCGTTTGTGTTCCTTTTCTTGAGAGATACCGAGCCCTTCGTTTGCCGCTTCGAATTCTGGGTCCAGCTCCAAAGCTTTTTCGAATGCCCGTATAGCCTTCTCCATGTTACCCATCTCTAACAGAACTCTGCCTTTGCTGTTCCACACATACTTGTCGTCGGCCTTCAGTCCGATGGCTTTATCGTAGGTCTCTATGGCTTCGCGATATTTTTTCATATCTTCGAGTGCACGTCCTTTCTCGTACCATGCCTCTTGATAATCTATATCTATGGATATCGCTTTGTCAAAACTCTGAACGGCTTCCTGCTTTCTTTCCATCTCAACAAGAAGTTCTCCCCTTTCGAACCAGAGGCTGGAATCCTTGAAATCTTTGTTTATAGCCTCTTCGTAGGCTTTAACGGCATCCATCTTACGCCCAAGGAAATCCAGACATTCGGCTTTGGTGATCCAAACCTTTTTGTCGTCTGCACCGAGCTTAATAGCGGAGTCCAGAGCGCCTATAGCTTCTTCGTATTCACCGAATTTTTCAGCAAGCAGACCTTTATATTTCCAGGTCTGGCCGTCCTGGTCGCTTATGGTCAATGACTTATCGAAGAGCTCTTTAGCTTCCTCTAGTTCGCCTGTATCTATTAGACACCTTCCTTTCATATTGAGGTAATATGCGTTTTCAGGTTCGAGATCTATGGCCTTCTGGTACCACTCCGCTGCTTCTTGGTTGCGTTCCATCTTACGTAGACATTCTGCCTTTCTGTTGATAACCGAGATGTCATCGGCTTCTAGATTGAGTGCCTCATTGTATGATCTTAAAGCGTTTTCCAGCTGTTCAAGGTGCTCGAGTATCATACCCTTCTGTACCCACATTTTCTTTGCCTTGGGGTCTATCTCCAGCGTTTTGTCGAAGGCGGTCAAAGCATCTTCCCTCTTATTCATGAATTTTAGCCCCATGGCTTTATCCTGCCATGCATCGAGATTATCTGCATCCAGAGCGATTATCCTGTCGCAGTATTTCACCACATCTCTTGGTTTGTGCAGTTCCTTTAGGATGTCCTTGGCATCCGTAAGATCTTCGATGTTCTCTTCCTCTTCCAAGGCGTTTTGATAACATCTCAGTGCTGCCTCGGATTCCCCAAGTCTGCGCAGTGCTGCTCCTTTGTCTCTCCATGCATCGATATTGTATGACTCCAAGTCCAGGATAGCATTGCAGGTCTTGAGTATATCGCTCCATCGTGAAAGCTCCTTCAATGAATTCTTTTTCTTCTCAAGCAGCTTGATGTCAGTCGGATCCATATCTATGGCTCTGTCATATGCTCTTACAGCTTCATCGTGGCGGCCCAATTCGCTCAAAGCTATGCCCTTTCGGATATAAGCGAATCGGTGTGACGGATCATATTTCAACGACCGGCTGAATGCATCGACGGCATCTTCAAACCGATCTAACCACTCCAGTGCGATACCTTTGCTGTACCATATATTCGGGTTTTGCGGGTCCAGTTCCAATGCTTTATCGTATGATTCTATCGCCTCTTCATAGCGGTGAACACTCTCCTGTGCAAGACCCATGCCGTACCATATCTTTGAATCCTTGGGGTCTATCTCAAGCGCCTTGGAATATGCATTTATCGCCTCTTCGTTTCTTTCTAGCTTCCCGTAACAGTGTGCAAGATTATTCCAGAATCTTTTATCGTCTGATTCTATCCCTATGGCTTTCTCGAAACTGACTAGTGAGTCTTTGTATAGATGCATCCTGTACTCACACATACCTCTTTCGTTCCATTTCTCCGCATTGTTGGGTTCGAGTGCCAACCCTCTTTCAAGGTCTTCAAGAGCTCTATCGAATTGCTTTCGCTTTTCATAACCCTTTGCACGGTCGAAATAAGCATCGACATTATTCTTATCGAGAGTTATCAAACGGTCGGCGACGTTGATCACTTCGTTGTATCTATTCAACTTTATGAGTGCATCTTTTTTGCCTTCCAAGCTCGGGATGTGTGAATCGTTCAATGCCTGAGCTCTATCGAAACTTTCCAGAGCCTCCTCTGCCCGGTTCAATTTCATCAGTGCTTTACCTTTATGGTAAAAAGCCTTCCAGTCGTTGATATCGATATGGATTATTCTGTCCGCAGTGCGTACCACTTCGTCCCACCTTGCCAATTCTGTGTATATCTCGAGTTCGTGCCGCAGTGCACGTTTGTCTCTGGGATTGTGGGTCAAAGATTCTTCGAATTGGTTGATCGCTTTATCATATTCTCCCAATTTCTGTAGTGCTCTACCTTTGTCGTAGTGTGTCGATGCATCGTCAGGATTCTTCTCTAATATCTTATCCGCTACACGGATTATCTCTTCGAATTTACCGAGAGGTTTGAGTGCTTCTTTTTTATTGGTGAGAAGTCGTATATCTCCAGGATCTATAGCGATACCTTTATCGAAAGATGTAACGGCTTCCTTGTACCTGCCCAGATCGTATAGGATGCCCCCCTTTCTATTCCATAGCTCTTTGTCTTCCGAATCCAGTTCAAGGGCATGTGTAAATGCATCCAGAGCTTCTTCTTTTCGTCCTAACTTGTAAAGAGTATTTGCCTTCTCGACTCTAAGGTCTTTGTTCTGTGGGTCGGTCTCTATGCCGTTATCGAAACAAACTATGGCATCAGTGTACTTTTCCATATCCCTCAGTGTTATACCTTTGTACAACCATATCCGACCCTGGGAAGTATCTATATCCAGTGAATGGTTGAAACTCTCGATGGCCTGTTCGAAATTCCCGGCCTTTCTGAGTGCCCAGCCTTTCTTTGCCCATACCCTTGCGTCCCACGGCTCTAATTTTAATATCTTATCATAGAGTGCGATATCTCCCGGGTCCACATCCAGGGCCTTTTGATATGTTCTGATGGATTCGTCCTTTCTTTCGACCCTTGCGAGTATATCTCCTTTATTGGTAAGTGTGTATTTGTTCCTTGGATCTACGGAAAGTGCGTTCTCAAGTATCTTCAGAGCTTTTTCCTCGCTCCTCATCTCCGTGAGTATCATAGCTTTATGGTTCATGGCGAGGATATTCTTTGTATACACTCTCAGAGCCTCATCTTCGCATCTGATGGCGTTCTCGATGAATCCGATATGATAGTACAACCATCCCAGGCTATCATAGACTTCCGATAGTTTGTCGTGTGCCTTCTCTATGGATGTTTCCTTTTTCTTTAGATGTTCCCAAGCTTTATCACACATCTCCCGTGCCTTTCCGATATCGCCTGCTCGATGGTATCCTTCACCTTTCTCTATATACCCCTGAGCTTTGCCGAGTATTCTTTTTTCTTTATCTACAATCGCGTCCAACGAATCAAGGAATCCCATTCTTTTCACCTCTTGTTATCATGTTACTATCTCCTCTACTCTCTCCATCTCCACTGCCCGTCTAACTTCCATAGCAAGTCTTCTACCGGTGGACATACGCTTTCCCCATAGTGTATTCCCGTAGGGGTGCCCAACGTTCATGTGCACATTGGTGCCTCCGCCGGTCCTCGGTGCTACGTCGTAAATATAGAAGTTAAGATCTTTATCCACACAGGTCTGCAGGCAGAAAGGCCCTATGATCCCGGGTGCGTAGTGTTCCTTTGTTGCTTCCACGAAGACTTCCGCCAGCTTGAACACCTTTTCTAGCTGCGATTCTCTTAAAGTGGCACTGTTGTGACCGGTGACCGTGTATTCCGGAACGATCTGTTCCTCGTTCAAGGTCATCTGCTGCGGTGCCGGTAATCTTACATGGCCGTCAAGGCTGGTCTCGAACCTCCAGTCGATACCGATGAGTTCCGTCCGATAGCCCTTCTCGTTCAACGGGCTGTAGAAAAAGTCGAAGTTGAACACGGGACCGATGATGTACTCTTCTATCCTGGCGTTCCCCAGGTCCTCCTTGGTGATCACATCGTGTTTCAGCAGATTGTCCACCTTCTCCTTGTATTCATCGTAGGATGCTGCCGTGAAGAATCCTCTCTCCAACCGCTTTTCCTTGTGCTTCAGTTTGACTATCGCCAGACGGTCTATATCATGCGGATCATCTATCTTTTTCGGGAACGGAAGTCCGGCTTTCTCCAGCAGCCAGTAATAGTCCTTTTCTTCTTCTCTCTCCTCCGAACGAAGTAGATTCCTGCTGCCCACCATGGGGACCTTGAACTCGTCCTCTATCTTGTCCAAAGGTGCGTATGAAGTGAACGAGCGGTTGGGTACGAACAGAACGTTTTCCTTTCTCAATCTATCCTGATATTTTTTCTGGAGCACGTCTTTGAATTTGTCCAGTATCCACGTTTCGTCCACCACTCCCCGTATCCTGTTTCCACTCTCGTCAAAGAAGCTCTTGAAGTATTTGTCATAGGTCTTCTCCCGTCCCTTCTGGCACACCGCCAGAGTGGGAAATCCTTCGTCAACGGCACCGTCACAAACATCAAGGGCCGAGTGAGAAGCGACCACGCCTATCTTCAACTTCTCCATGTCATATTCATCTAACGTTTTTCTGATAATCTCCAGGTCCAACATCTTCTATCACTTCCTACCAAGATAACAGAATACGTATATATCATTTTTGACTAAAAATCGGATCTAGTGCGGAACTCCCGCCCAACAGCGAAACATATATTGATAGGTATCATCTCTACCAACGGTGCTTTGATGAGCGGGCTTATAGAAGATAACAACACGAAATACCTATCCAAAGAGAGCATGCCGGAGAGAGTGTACATCTGGGACGAGACCCTGAGGGGTGGAGAGCAGAGTCCGGGTGTGATCTTCGATGTACAGGACAAAGTCGATATAGCCACATACATGGACGACATGGGCGTTGCCGTGATCGACGCCGGCTTTCCAATGATGTCCAGCGGTGAACGGGAGGCCATAAAGGTACTTCTTGACCTAGGACTGAAGGCGGAAGTAGGAGTCACCGTCAGAACTTCCAAGG
>CAYVTG010000037.1:0-17699 GCA_964454575.1 uncultured Thermoplasmata archaeon | reverse complement strand
GATCAAAAATCTTGGGCACTACCCTTTTTACTTCGCCCTCATCAATAGTACTTAACAACGCTGACAACCCTCTCATCAGCTATTATAGTAGCAGTATGGGACACCTTAAATATGCGAGATGGATTGATAATGAATGGAGTATTGAAACGGTTGACCAATCGGATGGTTTTTTATCTATGGCACAGGACTCTTATGGTTATCCCCACATAAGCTATCTTAGCGAAGGATATCTTAAATATGCTCGATTGAAACCTATGGGCGGTTGGTATATCGAAACAATAGATCACTCACGTGGTTACACCTCCTTGGCAGTGAACAAAGAATGCCAACCCCACATAGCTTATTATGGTGAAGATCACATACAGCATGTTAACCACCTAAAGTATGCTAAATGGACAGGTAGTAATTGGCACATCGAAACTGTGGACACATCTGGAACTGTTGGAGCTTACACATCTATAGACTTGGATAGTAACGGTCATCCGCACATAAGCTATCATCATGTGGAAGAACATGACGATGCGACCTTTTGGCCCACAAATGATCTTAAATACGCTAAATGGACGGGTAGTAGTTGGCATATAGAAACCGTGGATAGAGAGGGGGTTGTTGGTGTTTGGACATCTATAGCCTTGGACAGTGCTGACCGACCCCACATCAGCTATTTTGATGCTACCAACAATAATTTGAAGTATGCAACCCAGATCGAAGGTGAAAATACAACATCCTACTGGTGGTTTATACCCGCGATTATCATATGTATCATCGTGATCGCTTTAATTTTTGTCTTCAATGAAAAAAAACGCAAAATTTGATTGCTCATGATTCACATAGTTCGAATACTGCCAATATTTTCAAATCCGTCAATAACCATTCACTTCAGCGCCGTCGCCTTGATGCCGAGTTCTTCTTCTACGGTTTTGGCAAATTCCTGAGAACTGCCGTGAACCGTGAGTACCTGTTCAGGATCGCACAGTTTGACATAATCGAGTAGTTCGTCATATCCTGCGTGGTCTGACAGAGGGAACTGCGCGTCTATATTCATCGAGTGAAAGAAAGAATAAAAAGCACACCAACCGGACAGATAAGCGGAAGAGCCGTTCTGTTCTCTTACACTCTCCACAAGCGTACCGATGGGTTTTTTGAGATCCTTCGGAGGCACGACTGCGGTGAAATTACCCGTAGGCATCCCCTCTTTATACTGAAGACCGACGCCGTGTTTGTTGTATATATCACACAGCCTGGCGATGCTGTCGTTGACATAAGGAGTTTCACCCATGCTGTTGAGCAGCGATATTATCTCCTGAGCCTTACCGAATTCGTAGGCACCGAATACAACTGGTCCTTCTTCCAACTCGCATTCGGTCCAGGCCATCATATTTTCGATCACCTCTTTCTTCGAAGGCAAACGATAATCTATCTTACCGTATGTAGTCTCGATTATCAATGTATTACATCTGTATGCAGATGCTTTCCCGCAGGTTTTACCTCCGTCGGTGTTGAAATCTCCGGTATACAACACATCGTCCACCATCACCATGGCAGAGCCGAACACGTGCCCGGCAGGATATAATGTAACATCGAATCCACCGACAGGATACGGAAACCCGTAGGAGATCCCCTTCCCTCTGCGCTCCCCCGTTCTCACACCCAATATGTCGAGTGTGTGATGCGTCATGTAGGCATCTTTTACCAGATGATCCATATGTCCGTGGGTGACCACTCCGATTTCACTCTGACGCGAAGGGTCCAGTATCACCTTTCGTTTATCGTCTTCCAAACATATCCCGTGTTCGTATTTGATCTCCATCTAAGAGTGCTCCTTATAGTATTCAAATCTGTAGCGGATTGGAACCCGCATCTTGAGTGTGGTCCAGTAGGGACATGAATCGCATTCATATCCGATGGTTACCGTACCGCCGAAGATGGTCTCGTTCTTGGTTTTATCCAGTTTACCACTGCATACTGGACATCTTCCCTTTAGATCCTTTCTTTCTTCAACGTGTCTTGCCTCTATATGTGTATTGACAAAAGGTGCGGTAACAGCGATCTCTCGTAAACGTTCATGACCTACGGTATAGTCACGGTCCTTAAAGCGCAGCTCTTTGATCACGAATTCTCGGAGTTTACGCAAAGACCCCACTGCCTTCATCCTTCTCATCACTGCTCTGAGTGCATCCACGATCTCATCGTCGTCAGGGATGGTGTAGGCCATCGTAGGGATAATCGCGGAGGACTACTTAATTTTACCTATCGACGACGTTTCCGTAGAGTTTGACGACGCTTTCAACGGCTGCTTTCGCACGTTCGATCCTTTCCTGCGCCTGCATACGGGTCATGCCGGGTCCTGTTATACCGAGGCTGACCGGTTTGTCGTATTCAAGAGCCAGGTCGGCGATCTTTCTCGCTGCATGACTGATAACGGTTTCATCATGGTCTGTTTCTCCCTTGATAACGGCACCAAGGGTGACCACGCCGTCTATGTTTTTATCGTTCAGCATCCTCTTTATCGCCAGCGGCATATCGAATACACCGGGTACGTGCACAACATCTGTTACATCGACACCCAGGAAATCAGCGTGTTCCTTTGCCCTCTCTAGCATCATACGAGTGATATCGTAGTTGAATTCCGATACCACTATACCTATCTTCATCTTTTTTGCCATCTATATCATCTCCTTATCGGACCTGCATCTGGATAACCTTCTCTCTGCCCCATTCCAGCGGCTCGCTGAAGTTTTTCAGGGCGAAAAAGAAGGTCATATGCATTGATCGCATGCTCCCTCGCACGGTTGTGTGCGAGTTCTGCAAGCTCTGTATCATCATCTGCTTCGTCTTCGTGAACGAAGACTTCCAGAATGTGAACGTCATGTTTGATCTCAACGTTGAGTAACGAACGTGATGCCTGATCGGCACACTGTTTGTCTATGGGCTCCGGGCCCGGCATACCCAGGGCTATCACGATGTCACAACCGCTCTTTATCAAGCGCTGAGAAGCTATAGCCAGATCTTTTATGCCTGGTACGGTGTATCTTTCGGTGGTATATCCTGTGCCTAGAGACGCTAGTTCATCCACCACACTTTTGTACATATCATAGCGTGCGAAGGTGGTATCGGCTATCCCGATCTTTTTCATATGCCCTCCACCGCCTCTAGCTCTTTTTTCATACCGTACCAATCTATTATCTTCCTTATTATCTTACGGGTAGCGTCAAGATCGTGATTGTAATGTTTAAGACGTTTAACTTCTATACCCAATCCTCTTTTCAACAACTCTTCATTGAGTCTTTCTTCATCGTGTTCCTGGTCATATCCTATAGCTATGATATCCGGCTTTATATCTTCTACAACTTCAAAGGGGTCTCCCGTTCGACCGATGACGACTTCATCGACCGGTTTAAGTGATCCGACCATGCTAGCACGGGTTTTCTGACTCATGAGTGGTTCGTGTTTGTTACGTCTAACGGTATCGTCACTGGCCACAACTACCACCAACCGATCACCCAATTTTTTCGCTTCCTGTAGGTAGTTTATATGTCCCATATGGATCAGATCGAAGACGCCGGCGGCCATGACCGTTTTTTTACCCATACAGCTCCTCCCAGGCCTCCTTTATATCCTTCCCCTCCAGAAGCGGTATATTTTCTTTTTTGCCATACTCCGAAGCCTCTGCTTCTGTCATACTGTCGCCATCGGAAGAGAGCATCTCGCAGATTGTCATACTAGGATACATATCCGCCAGCACAAGCAGTGCGGTGGTGAGTTCCGTGTGCCCCATACGATTTTCCACCAGTCCTTCGGTGGCGTTGAGCAGGAACACGTGCCCGGGCGTTCTGAACTCTTTACCGAAAAGAACTTTCGCCGCTTCCCCTTCCATATCGTCGATACCCCCGGCGATCTCGGCGAATTTGCTTATGGTCAACGCTCTATCGTTGTCAGATATACCCGTAAAAGTGTTTCGATGATTTACAGACAGCGTAAATGTAGATATCTCATCGTATGGGATGTCGTCGGCTTTCATATACGATAATATGTTATATTCAGAAGATGCATATCGGTAAACTTCGTGAAGATACGGTAGATCGAGTTTGTTCCAGGTTTCCGGTGGTACGGTAACGCATATCAATCCGCCGGCGTCCCTACGCAACCGTCTGACCTCATCCGGTCCGACATCCTTGGACGGTATGACCAGGTCTACCTCTTCCTCCCTATCGTCGACGTCGTAGATCATAACGAACCGGCCTTCTTTTAACGTCCGTATCGCCTCTTCAATTGAATCTTTCATCATTGTAAAAATCGGGGTTACTTATAATAGACTTTTGGTTTGCGCAACTTATTTATCCGAACCGGTTGATACGCATCGCGATAAAATGCTCGACGACATGGAACGTTTAGAAACACTGGACAGCAGCAAGATGTTGGATACACTCAACGAATTTCCTGAACAGATACAGGAAGTTCTCGACAGCCTGTCGCTGAATTTACTCCCGTTCAAACCAGATAATATAGTTATAACCGGCATGGGCGGGTCGGGGATAGTGGGGGATGTACTCCAGAGTTTTCTCGCAAACCGTATCGGCATGCCCATATACGTTAACAAGGATTACACGCTGCCTTCTTTCGTAGGAGAGAACACGCTGCTTTTCGTCGTCTCGTATTCCGGTAATACAGAGGAAACTTTGAACGCAGCAAGGATAGGTATCAAAAAGGGTGCAAAGGTTGTGGCTATAAGCTCCAACGGCGAACTGCATGAGATGTGCCGAGAGAAAGGCATGGTCTTCATAAAAGCTCCTGAAGGATATCATCCACGGGCCGCAATAGCATTCATGTTCGTTCCTGTTCTGAAGCTACTTTCTGAGATGCTCATATACGATTCCGACGTTGCTATCTTAGATACTTTGGCGGTCTTGAAATCACTAAGGGACGAGATAAACGCATCCGTACCTACGGAAAAAAATCCAGCTAAACAACTCGCAAAACAGATACACGGTAAGATATCGGTGATATACGGACATTCGATCTACAAAGCCGTCGCAAACCGATGGCACACTCAGTTCAACGAGAACGCCGAAGTTTTATCGTGGTACGGTGCCATCCCGGAGATGAATCACAATGAGATAGTGGGTTGGTCCGGAGATGAAAACGCCGCTCTGTTCTTACCGATTTTACTGAGGGATGATAAGGAAAACGAGAGCATAAAAAAACGGATCGAGCTCACCAAAGAGCTCGCCTTCCAAGGTCGAACGGACGATGTTCTCGAAGTATGGGCTCAAGGAGATACCCAGCTCGCTAGGATACTATATCTGATATACATGGGCGATTTCGTGAGTATATATTTAGCCATGCTGTATGGCCTAGACCCTTCGCCGGTAAAAGTGATCGATCGTCTTAAAGAAAGGCTGTAAACACGTCAGGAGAAGATCCCGTCGCCGATATGATGCAGGGTTTTTACAACTTTACCTTCATCAGATTCCACCATAGATCGACCATCGGTTAAGGCAGTCCCGATCGCAAGGGGCTTACCGTGAGATTCATCCTTTATCCAAACGAACTGTCCCTCCACTATCCCTTCGTCGGCGTCGACCACTCCGGGGGCCATAACATCTGCACCGTTATAGATGAATTTGACAGCTCCCATATCGACGGTGACGTACGCTTTGACAGCACCCATGGACAGTAAACCCTCTATTGTGGGGAAAATGCCTTTCTCAAAAAAAGCTACAACAGGTTTATCACCGGATAAAAGGACCTTTCCCCACGATATGGTTGCGATATCGATGGGTTCGTTTGGTTCGAATGGTACGTCACCCAGTTTGGATCTGATCTCGTCCAGGTATTTCTGTACTTCCTTATCCTTCAGTCTGTGTCGATTCCTGTACCTCATCGGTTGTTCAATGCGCGTCAACTATATATATTTGTGTAAAATCAGGGCTGTATGAAGGTTCGAGACCTGGATATATCTCAGGGTGCAAAAGACATATTCCGTGGTTGGGGTATAGATACCCTGTACCCCCCTCAAGCCGAGTGTGTAGAGGACGTACTTTTAGGAAAGAACTGTGTACTGGCCTTCCCGACGGCAAGCGGTAAATCACTGTTGGCCTACCTCGCCATAGTGAAACGGGTGATGGAGGAAGGCGGCAAGGCACTGTATATCGTTCCTCTTCGAGCTCTAGCATCGGAAAAGGTGGAGGACCTCCAGGAATTCACACATCTCGGTCTAAAGGTCGCAGTTTCCATGGGCGATTACGATCGGCCGGACCCGAATTTAAAAAATTATGACGTCATAGTCGCCACCTCTGAAAAGGCGGATTCTCTGCTCAGACAGAACGTGGATTGGTTAAAGGATCTCAATCTGATGATAGCCGATGAAGTGCACTTGATAAATGATCGTGACAGGGGTGCTACTTTGGAGGTTACATTATCTAAATTGAAACAGGTTAACCCGGAGGCTCAGATAATCGCACTATCAGCTACTATCAGGAACTCAGATACCATCGCGGAGTGGCTCGATGCGGAACATCATAAAAGCGAATGGAGGCCTGTAGAACTCTCCGAAGGCATATATTACAAACAACAGATCCATTTTGAAGACGAGACGATAACGGAAGTGAGGGGCAGGTCTCCGGCTAGATCATTGTGCATACAGACCGTAAAGGAGGGCGGCCAGTGCCTGGTTTTTGTATCTACAAGAAAATCGACAGAAAAGACAAGCCTTGATATAAGCGAAGGAGTAAAGAAGTTGCTGACTCAAGACGAAGCAAAAGAACTCGCTAAGATAGCAGCGGATATCGAAGAACGAGCCACAACTTCTCTTGGAAAACGTCTTGCAGCTGTGATCTCATCGGGCACGGCCTTCCATAATGCAGGCTTGAACAATCATCAGAGAAAAACCGTGGAAAAAGCATTCAAAGCTCGCCTGATAAAGGTCATAGCAGCTACGCCCACTCTTGCAGCCGGTATCAACCTACCGGCAAGAAGGGTGGTGATCAGAGATTGGCGGCGTTACGACGCCCTCCACGGTTTCAATACCCCTCTTTCGGTGATGGAAGTAAAACAGATGTGTGGAAGGGCAGGTAGGCCGGGATACGATGAGACCGGTGAAGCCATCATGATCGCAAAAAGAAAAAACGAAGTGCGAGCGCTCATCGAACAATACATCTACGGCGAAAGCGAGGTAGTGGTATCAAGGATGGCCATGGAGACGTCTTTGAGAAAACATCTTCTTGCCCTCATAGCGACCGATCACTGCCAGTCTAGAGATGAGATAGATGACTTCATGGCAGGTACATTCTTCGCACGTTACGGTGGTGTTGAAGGTATGTGGGGCAAGATAGAGGAAACACTATACCTGCTAGAGGAAAACGAGCTACTGGATGTACACGAAAACGGTTTAAAAGCGACCCCTTTTGGAAAACGGGTGTCGGAACTATATATCGATCCTTTATCCGGAGTTAAGATAAAGAGCGCCTTGAATAAGGGGAAAAATGGTATACCGCTCTCATATCTGCACACGGTTTGCGATACGCCGGATGTATATACATTATTCTTAAGGAAGAGTGACATCGAACACCTCTTAGCTGAAGTCGACCACCACCGAGCGGATCTATTCGAGGAACCTCCGTCTGATCAGGGAGATCTTGAAGCCTATCTGACTTCCTTCAAAACTGCACTCATGTTGGATGATTGGATAAACGAGGAAACCGAGGATACCATCGCCGAACGCTACGATATAGGTCCCGGGGATATCAGGAACAGGGTCGAAACTGCAGAATGGCTGCTTCATTCCGCCGCGGAATTGGCCAAGATGTACGATAAAGACAAAGCCATCATATTGAGAGCACTGACAAAGCGTATGAAACACGGGATAAAAGAAGAATTGCTACCTCTTATGAAGATCAAGCAAGTTGGTCGAGTAAGGGCGAGAACACTCTTCAATGCCGGTTACAAAGATGCCGAGGATATCGCTAAAGCTAGTCCCGAAGAATTGAGAAAATTACCGGGCATAGGCGATAGACTTTCATCAAAGGTAACAGACAAAGAGCCGCAGACATCATTGAGTGATTTTTGAACTCATCTTCTTACACGATGCCCTAATCGTTTTTCCACGGATTCTATCTTACCTGTTATCCGACCTTTCGCCCCCTCTCGATCGTCTATCTTTATGGTGGTGGAAACTCTTTTTGAATATCTTCTCATCTCCATATGGCAGGAACGGATAAGCCCCATTATCTCATCCCAATCACCTTCCACTACGGTGCCCATGGGCGTCAGTACATATTCTATCCCGCTTTCATCGACTAGGTCTAACACTTTAGAGACGTATTCGCTAAGGCTTTCCCCCTTATCAAGAGGGACGATGGTGAATTCTGCTATCATGGTCGTTTAAACTATCTGTTTTCTGCGTAATAAAATATTCCCTCGAATCTTTATCTTATCTACTACTGGGTGCAGTGGTATGATTAAAGAAAATTATTTATAGAGCACCACTCTAAAGGTATCAGTTAGAAAAGCTTTAATAATCGTAAAGTGGTGTTTCAAACATGAATAAGAAGTTGCTAAGAAACTTTGGCGGAAGAATAACGATTTTAGCCACACTGTGCGTAGTGCTATCGATGTTGATAAGTATTACGGCAACAGTCTCGAATGCCCAGGTGACCCCGATGGGTCAACCGGAGGAACGAACAAGGTCGGATAATTATCTGACAGCTGCTATGCAGAGCCCCATAGAGAATTTGAATCCTCTCACGATAGCGGATGTATGGAGTTCATATACTGCAAGAGGCCCTATTTACAGCGGCTTGAGTGGATATCACCAGGATTCCGAGCAGATCATCCCTTATATGGCATATGACTGGAGCCCCATCGGCCCCAGTGGAGAGGGGACCTACGATCCGTCGTTGAATTATGATGACGATGGTAATTTCGATCCCACCCTAGCATACACCTATGAAGACGGTGATGATCCGGATACAGTGGCTAACGAAGCTATACCCAGTGCCGATCTCGAGGTAGTTGCAAGGATGCGGCCGGGCATACTGTTTCACAGATCAGAGGATTGGACAGGCGATGTATGGGCCTCGCCGAAGAATCCGAGTTTCACCATGCCTATGGATAAGATGAGGGAAGCAACAGCACAGGACATCATTTTTTCCGGCGAGATGCTGCAGTGGAAAGCACCACTGTATCAATCGAGTTTCTTATATCTCAATCAGGATACACTCGGTTCTGACGATGAGGCTGATGACCAGAATTGGGTGGTGAACGGTGGTACAGGTATGTACAAGGGTATGCAGTTGTACGATATGGACGACGGACACTGCGATTACAGCATACGCTTCGAATTCGACAGACCATATGCATCTTATGAATTCATATTCCCTTCGTCCATGTCCATGAAGGTGTGGGCAGAACATACATTAGTCGATAAAGGCTCGGATTCCGCACTGAACTGGGATCTCGGACAAGGTGGCAGCATCGAGGACCAGCGCAGAGCGATAGTCGGTAACGGTGCGTTCATGTGGACGGATTGGGATAAAGGCAACTTTATACGTTTAGATACCAACCCACATTATTGGTTAGATGGTTCATACGACGCACACCGGCCG
Source organism: uncultured Thermoplasmata archaeon (assembly GCA_964454575.1). Taxonomy (GTDB): domain Archaea; phylum Thermoplasmatota; class Thermoplasmata; order Halarchaeoplasmatales; family Halarchaeoplasmataceae; genus Haladaptatiplasma. The sequence goes on along the minus strand of CAYVTG010000037.1, from coordinate 8,094 downwards.
GTCGGTTTAAGTTTGAACGGTCTGGATTCACGGCCGAACATAGATGGTTTGGAATTCCTAGTGCGTTCGAACACAGATGCAGCTATACTCTCTCTGGAAAGAGGAGAGGTGGATGCATTACCATGGCCTGTTGATCCTGGTTATATATCCCGTGTACAGCAGCATGCTGAATTAGATGTCATGTCTACACCGGATTTCGGTTTCTTCTACATGGGTTTCAACATGAGAAAACCAGCATTCGGATACAAGGATTATCCCGGAGCCGGTGAACAAATAGAAACATGGTATGGCGAAGACATAGGACTGAAATTCAGACAGGCAGTAACGCATGCAACAGATAAATCTTACATCGTGAACAACCTGCTTCAAGGTTATGGTGCGGTAGGATGGTCTGTGGTATCTCCGGATAATAATCTATATCATAATCGTACCGTTCAAAGATATGCATATGATACAGAGATGACTAAACAGTTATTGGAAGAACAGAACAAGATATGGAGAGACGAGCTAGACGGCTTCAACACAGTTTGGAGTGCTGATTCACCCACAACATACCCCATACCAAGAAAAGATGCAGCAGGAAACATCTACGAAGATACCAGCACATTCTATCTACGTACTCCCACTGCAGATTACGATCCCATAAGGGCTAAAGCGGGTCAGCTAGTTGCCGACACTCTCCGTGAAGAATGTGGTGTACAGATACAAGCTCAACCGATGATATTCCAAGTTTTAGCCCAAAGGCTCGATCCCGGGCTTGCGGATTTCGACATATTTATGTTGGGTTGGTCCATAGGCGGATTCGACTCGTTGGGCAGCATCGAAGCTTTCTTCCACTCCAGAAATGACATACCCGGCGGTTACAATTTCCCCGGTTTGAGAAGCGAAAGATTTGACACGATAGTCGGTAAGGCAGAAAGCGAGATGAACCCAACAGAAAGGACAAGGATGGTCAAACAGCTGCAAGGCATATTATCCCAAGAACTTCCGTACAATGTTCTTTACTTCAGAAGCCAGGTCAACGGCTTCCGTAACGAGTGGACGGGATGGGTAGCTTGGCCCGGCGGCATCTGGAACGGCTTTTCCTTCTCGAATGTAAAGAAAGGCGGCGACACAGGAGGTTTGTCTATGTCCGCACCGAGTGACGTCAGTAGAACAACACAACATGATGTGACTATACGTATCTTGGACGGAGATGGTAATCCGCGAGCTGGTGTTTCGATAGATCTGAGTACTACTCATGCCGAACAAGGTGCGGTACTCAGTGCAAAAACAGTCCCTGTCACCGATTCCACAGGAGTTCTAAATGCAACTTTCACCGCTCCTGACGTAACCGAACCAACGGTCGTCACGCTGACGGCCGAACTTGCAGATGGCACTAGCATGGTGAGTAGAAGTGTAAACGTTTACCCCACACAGATACCAAAATTATACCTCAGCGGTAGTGTGGATCTTGACATCATCACCCATGAAGATACGGCGATGATAACGCTGCAGCTGCAGGCGGACGAACCCGGTTTGGAGAACGTCAGTATCAGTATGACCATATCTCCTGATACAGGCAATCCGGTCGTTGACAAAACATTCCCGTTGGAATTAACAGCGGGTGAGACCGTAACCATCAATTTCCAGGCTCAGGACGTAGAAAAAGATACTATAAGACGCTATATACTAGAATTTGAAGCGGTCAAAATAGGTTATGGATCTGCCATCGAGAGAGTGAACATAATGGTGGAAGGACCAGAAACACCAGATGAAAATGGTACGCCGGCACCCAGCATACTACCACTCCTGATAGGAGCTGCAGGAATAGCTTGTTTGGTTCACGTATTAGACTCTCGTAAAAAGTCTAAGAAGCACAGAAAGAACTAAAACACAAAACCCCTTCCTTCTTTAATATATAAAATAAACACGGATGTGCTAAAAATGAAACTGTCTAAATTCATAATCGGTAGGACTATACAGGTCTTTATCACACTATTGATAATCTTGACCTTACTGTTCCTTATCTTCAGGCTCATGCCGGGAGATCCAACAAGTCACGTGATCGATCCAGGGATGTCTGCAGAGGCAAAAGAAAACCTAATGGCACTTTATGGTTTGGATAAACCACTCTACACCCAATACGGACTTTATATGAGAAACATGCTTACCGGACAACTCGGAACTTCTTTTAGAACCCAGAATCCAGTTTGGATGGACCTACAACCACGTATAATGCCAACTTTACTACTATTCGGCACGTCTATGATAGTGGTTTACATATTAGGAATATTATTAGGTATGTTCATGGCTTGGAATCGAGGCTCTAAACTGGAGATGGGGGGAATAATCGGAAGTCTAAGCTTTAGGTCCATGCCTTATTTCTGGTTTGGTTTACTGATGCTGTTTATTTTCTCCGGCGAGTTAGAATGGTTCCCTACCGGAGGCATGAAAACTGCCGGGGTAGAGATGTCGACTTTCGGGGCCATACTGGATGTTCTATATCATATGGCATTACCTTTGATGACCATGATCATCGTTGGTATAGGAGGAATAGCACTTCTCATGCGTCAAAGCATGCTGGATACACTAGGAGAAGATTATATCACAACTGCAAGAGCCAAAGGACTTCCTGAACGGAAGATAATGATCCATCATGCCGCAAGGAATGCATTGTTACCCATAGTCACATCCATAGCCATATCCATCGCTTTCATCTTTGCCGGCGGTGTGATCACAGAGATAGTATTTTCTTGGCCGGGTTTAGGCACACTTTTGATAACCAGAACATTGGCACAAGATTATCCTGTTGTAGAAGGAGCATTCTTCATAATCGCTATCCTTGTGCTAGTTATGAATGCAGTATCAGATGTGTTCTATGCGTATCTCGATCCAAGAGTAAGATTATAGAGGTGATAAAATGCCCATTATAAATAAAAAACTGATGAAAGATAAGTACAGAGATATCAAAAAGATATTCAAGCAAAATTGGAAACTTTTCAAGCAAAACAAGTTAGGTATAATTGGCCTCATAATAATCTTCTCATTTGTTACGATGGCCGTGATGGCCCCCGTGTTAACAGATAGACATCCGGTGAGATGGACCGCACCAAACGAAGATATGTTCGATGCGGAACAGATGTGGACTCAGGACAATTGGGTGTTCAATGGTCCCCATAAAATACACGGTGAACTATCACTACGAGATGATTCGTTTTATATTGTTGGTACAAGAGATGAGGAAAGTAGCTTGTACCTTATAAGACCACAGAAGGGAAGTTCTCCCGAGATAAGGGGAGAGTTTAGTTTATCTGGTCAAGGAACAAGCGGACCGATACACTATCCAACGGCTGATGATGAACAGCAGGCATGGCCTGAAAGAATTTATGTAGGTACGGACCAAGGGATACTTCACCGTGTGAGCTACTCTCTTGCCACCAGATCTTTGAGAGCGGATTGGTCCTATAATCTTGCAAACGAATTAGGTACAGACGCTTCTATCGAACATATGCCATTGGTCGCAGAAGAGACTGCAGAAGGGAGTATCACGATAATCGTGGCTACAAGTGACTCAGTACACGCCATCAGAGACGGTCGTTCCTCAGATAGTACTCCTGTGCTTTTGTGGAATACGTCCCTTGAAGGCATGGAGCTCAATCAACCGGATATTTTCAAAAGATCAAGAGCCGCTGAACTCCGGGACACACAGACCATAGCACTAACGAGTACACAAGGAGATGTAGCTTTATTAGATTATAACGACGGCAGCGTGCTCTGGCAATTCAACATGGAAGAAACATCTGTGGATAAAACCATATCACTGTCGAGACCGGTCATCCCGTTGAACATGAAGAGAGGAGAAGCCGAATTGCAAACGTTTTACACAAGCGGCAACGACGGTAGGGTCTACATATTCCCAAACAATGCAACACTTACAGCAGACGATATAGATATAGACAATATCGCATTCATAGAAGAAGGGGCTACATTGACAGTTCCTGAAGTCCTTGACGACGGCAGCGGTATCTACGTTGCCTCTAACCGACAAGGCCTCGGTAAGATCCATTTCTTAACTACATCCGAATTAACAGTAGGTCCCGAAGAGCGAGTTAGCAGTTGGAGCTACCAACTGCGAGCTCCGGTAACGGCCAAACCGATATTCTATCGTGAGTTCGTATATGTGGCTACAGACCAAGGACACATATCATGTTTCCACCCCACCAGAAGGGATGAGCAGCAGGTATGGGCCACAGAGATCGCGGGTCAACCGAAGTCCATAAGGGTAATACATCATAGTTTAGTGCAAGATGCACTCAAACCCGTCCTTATGATTATACATCACGAAGATGTCGGCGGAGGAACCGAAGGATGGGAAGCCCTGGGAGAGTTCCTTGCACCTTTAGCTCCGGGTGTCTATAAAAGCGGTACTCGCTATATACTGGGAACAGATAACGAAGGTAGAGACATTTTCTCGAACTTAGTCTATGGTGCTAGGATCGCACTCATCATCGGATTTGCTGCGGCGTTCTTTGCAGTTATAATCGGAACCGCGATAGGTGTCGCCGCCGGTTACCTCGGAGGAATAGTTGACATAGTTCTTATGAGATTATCCGATGTGTTCTTATGCATGCCAGGGTTAGCTTTGATGATCGTTTTGATAGCCATATTAGGCGCCAACGTCATGAACATAGTGATAGTCATAGCTATCTTAGGATGGCCTGGAATAGCCAGGGTCATACGCTCGCAGACATTGAGTCTTGTACAAAGACCGTTTGTCGACTCAGCGAGAGTAACAGGGGCTAGCAGTGCAAGGATCATGTTCAGACACATCGCTCCGAACGTTATGCCTTTAAGTCTGCTTTACATGACCTTCCAAGTAACAGGTGCAATTTTGGCAGAAGCATCCCTGAGTTTCTTAGGTCTTGGAGATCCCATGGTAACGAGCTGGGGACAGATGCTCTACAACTTGACTAGAGGATCCGGTCATACGTTCACTGCATGGTGGTGGTTCTTACCCCCTGGACTGAGTATAACCATACTTGTGATGGGTTTCTTCTTCATCGCTAGGGCTTTCGACGAGATAATCAATCCACGGTTGAGAGAGAGGAAATAAAGAGGTGGTATGATATGGGAATAATAGATGAAGACATTATCGAAGAAGAAGAGGTTATTACGGAGACACAGGAAATAGAGATCGACATGGACTTGGCGAAAGAATTCGCCAAGATCAAGAAGGATGATTTCACCGGTGGCAACATACTCGAATTGAAGGATATACAGGTAAGATACGAAGTTCAAGGCGGCGAAGTAAAAGCCGTCGAGGGTATATCCTTTGAGCTCAAAGAAGGCGAAACCATGGGCCTAGTGGGTGAATCCGGATGTGGAAAAACCACAGCGGCATTTACCATAAACCACCTTCTCCCTGACAACGGTTATATTTCGGGCGGCGAAATATGGTATAAGGGTAAAAAGATAGCCGAAAAAGAATCTTCACCATCCGGTTTCCTCTCTCGCTCAAAAGATGCCAAAGCCAAGCGAGATATGATCAACAGTCTAAGATGGAAAGAGATATCCATGGTGTTCCAGGGAGCCATGAACGCCATGAACCCTGTGCATAAAGTGAGCGAACAGATAATCGAAGCCATCCTTCAACACGAGGATATCAGCTATGATGAAGCCAGAGAGCGAACAGGAAAGTTATTCAAACTGGTCGGCATTGAAAAATCAAGGATGGACGGATACCCCCATGAATTCAGTGGCGGTATGAAGCAAAGAGCCATGATCGCCATGGCACTGGCTTGCAGTCCTTCTCTTATAATCATGGACGAACCTACCACTGCACTCGACGTGATAATGCAGGATAAGATACTCGCAGAGGTGCGAGATCTTCAAAAGGCGTTGAACATAGCGACCATCTTGATCACCCACGATATCAGCGTTGTTGCGGAGACTGCAGAAAAGATCGCAGTCATGTACGCAGGCGTGTTCATGGAGTATGGAGATATAGTCTCGATCTTCTATAACACTTCCAATCCATACACACAAGGACTGAAAGAAGGTTTCCCGAATATCAGGGGCGAAAAAGGCAAATTACGGTCGATCCCCGGCAGCCCTCCTGATCTGGTACACCCTCCAAGAGGATGCAAATTCCATCCCCGATGTAAATATGCTAAAGCAGAATGCATGGAGACCGAACCAGAGATGATATTGGTAGACGAAAATCATTGGTCACGCTGTCATTTCGCCAAAGATCTTTACAGCGGAAAACTCGGAAAAGGGGGTGAATAGTATGGCAGACGATGAAGAAGGAGTTATGATACGAGTTAGAAATATGAAAAGATATTTCCCCGTAAAACAGAGTTTGATGGCGAGTCTGAAATCATCTCCCGAATTATGGGTGAAAGCTGTAGACGGTGTAAGTTTCGATATGCGTTCGGGCGAGATCTTAGGTCTTTGTGGAGAATCCGGATGCGGTAAAACAACCACAGGACGATGCATGGTGCGTCTCGATAAACCGACTGACGGACATATGATGTTCAAAGGCATCGATGTCAGCACACTAGAAGGTAAAAATCTTAAAAAATTCCGACGCAATGTACAGATGATCTTCCAGGATCCATATGAATCACTGAACCCTCGATTCACCGTCTTTCAAACCATCGCAGAACCTTTGATCGTTCACAACGTGGGCAGTTCTATAGAGGAAAGAGAGGACATAGTCTGTAAAGCGCTGGAGGCTTCCGAACTAAAACCTGCTATGGAATATCTACACCGATATCCCCACGAGTTGTCCGGAGGTCAGAGGCAAAGAGTCGCTGTTGCCCGGGCTCTGGTTTTGAGACCAGAATTCATCGTGGCAGACGAGCCGGCGTCCATGTTGGACGTATCCATCCGTGCAGGGATATTGAATCTTCTCTTAGAGCTAAGAGATGACTATGGGATCCCGTTCGTATTCATCAGCCACGACATAGCGGTTTCCAGATATATGTGCGATCGGATCGGCATCATGTACTTAGGAGACATCGTTGAGCTAGGACCTACGGATCCGGTGATACACGAGAGTTTCCATCCGTACACAAACGCACTCGTATCTGCCGTACCTGTACCTGACCCGAAATTCAAAAGAGGCAGAGTAGAGGTAAAGGGAGAGATCCCGAGCCCTATAAACGTACCACCGGGCTGTAAATTCCATCCACGTTGCCCATACAAAAAGGCCATATGCAGTAAGGAAAGACCAAAGATGCGCGAAGTAGAAAAAGGTCATTATGCCATGTGCCATTTTGCAGGTGAACTGGAATTTGACAGGGAATTAGAACCCGAATTCGAAGATCCTAACGCATAAACCCTTTCCAAATCTTCTTATTTTTTTCAATAAACATTAATACCATCAATAGATATATGTAAGTGATCTCATGTCTTCAATAGGAATAATCGGTGGAACAGGTTTTAAGAATAGTTCCGATTTCAAGATAACAGACACAAAAACAGTTCAAACACCATGGGGCACGCCATCATCGCCCCTTTATACAGGCGAAATCGGGGGTAAAAAGGCGACCCTTTTACTTCGACATGGAACAGATAGGAACATACCACCCCACAGGATAAACCATCGCGCAAATATTTATGCCCTAGATCGAGAAGTCGATAGGATAATAGGAGTTTCCTCTGCCGGGGCACTCAGCGAAGAGATGTCTGTTCCGTCCATATCTATACCTGCAGATTACGTTAGTTTTTGGAACACCGTAACATTTTACGACGAAGAGATCAAACACATCACCCCGTCATTATCATCGGAGATACGCAACAGATTGATAGAGATAGCCACTGAAACGGATATCGGCCTAGACGTTCGAACTGACGACGTATATGTTCAAACCGCCGGGCCACGATTGGAGACAAAAGCCGAAGTTCGATTTTTGTCTGGTATCGCAGATCTGGTGGGTATGACCATGGCATCCGAAGCCACCCTTTCAAGAGAGATCGGTTTAGGATATGCGTCCATCGTTTCGGTAGATAATTACGGTCATGGCATCGGTCCTGAGAAGATAAGCTACGAAGATATCGTGGAGTGTGCCAAAAATAGTTGGTGCGGTGTGATGGATATATTGAAGA
>CAYVTG010000036.1:16457-17872 GCA_964454575.1 uncultured Thermoplasmata archaeon | reverse complement strand
AATTGTTATTTAAATATCATCTATCCCTTTGTACAATTTAACAATGTCAAGTTACAAAGAATCCATGCTGGCAAGGGCAGACGACCAGATCGATGTTTTGGACACTAAGCTGGCCGACGGAGAGCTTGACGAAGAACTTTATCACCGCAAGGTCGCCGATATCAAAAAGCGCTGGAGATATCGCGAACTACAGAACGAAAAAGATTAATAGTTTGTACAAATCAAACCTTATCCCAATCTGCCACTGTGGCTTAGAGGTATAGCGATTCCTTGGTATGCTGAGGAACATAAGATTCCTCGTATCTTGTGCTACCGCCCAAAAAGGAATAGGTCGTGGGTTCAAATCCCACCAGTGGCTTCTCTCTTATTACATGCCGTGGGTTCACGAACATGATTGTTCACAATTATGTGATTTACAGGAATATCTTATTTCTACGATATTCCTTTTGAAGATAAAATTTACATTCTCAATCTTATGAGATGTCGGAAGCTTTGCTTCCTGCTGGATTTTGTGATGCTTGAAGTTCTTTGCAGCGATGATAAAGGTTGAAAGGGGGACAAGGGAAGGTATTTATTGAAATACAATTTTATACATTTAAAATTTAGAAACGTATAGGAGTGAAAACAATGAGATATCAAAAAGGTTTGAGCTTTGCATTGGTCATGCTGTTGATAATTAGTGGACTGGTTGGTGCGGTGAGCCATTCGATGAGTGATATCAGCGGTTCAGAAGAAGGCGCTGAAGATTTGAGCGCATCCATCGGTGCGGAGGATGTTAAAAGCTTGGCAGCCTCTCCCTGGCCGATGTTCGGTCGTGACTTGAACCACACCCGCAGGAGTCCCTACGACACCAGCCACGTGGATGGGACGGAGAAGTGGAGCTTGACCACGGGCAGCTATGTTTATTCCTCGCCTTCCGTGGACTCAGACGGCACAATATACGTCGGCTCTTGGGACGACAAGTTGTATGCCATCAACGCAAATGGGACGGAGAAATGGAGCTTTAATACAGGCGGATGGGTGCCTTCTTCGCCCGCTATCGCCAACGACGGTACAGTATACATCGGCTCAGGGAGCGACGACAAGTTGTATGCCATCAACGCAAATGGGGATGAAAAATGGAGCTTTACCACGGGCAGCTTTGTGTATTCTTCACCCGCGATTGGTTTTGACGACACAATATACGTTGGCTCATACGACGACAAGTTGTATGCCATCAACGCAAATGGGACGGAAAAATGGAGCTTTAATACAGGCGGTAATGTACATTCTTCGCCCGCTATTGGTTTTGACGACACAATATACGTTGGCTCTTGGGACGACAAGTTGTATGCCATCAACGCAAATGGGACGGAAAAGTGGAGCTTTACTACGGGCGGCAATGTGGATTCTTCGCCCGCCGTTGGCTCAGACGG
>CAYVTG010000036.1:0-16357 GCA_964454575.1 uncultured Thermoplasmata archaeon | reverse complement strand
CACAATATACGTTGGTTCTAACGACGGCAAGTTGTACGCCATCAACACAAATGGGGCGGAAAAATGGAATTTTACAACAGGCGGCAATGTGGATTCTTCGCCCGCCGTTGGCTCAGACGGCACAATATACGTTGGTTCTAACGACGGCAAGTTGTACGCCATCAACACAAATGGGACGGAAAAATGGAACTTTACAACAGGTGGCAATGTGCGTTCTTCGCCGGCCATCGGCTCGGACGGCACGATATACGTTGGCTCATACGACGACAAGCTGTACGCCATCAACGCAAATGGGACGGAGAAGTGGAGCTTCACTACGAGTGACGATGTACATTCTTCGCCGGCCATCGGCTCGGACGGCACGATATACGTCGGGTCGTACGACAACAATCTGTATGCGATCGGAGCGAAAACACCATGGCCTATGTTCGGTTACGATCTAAATCATACTCGAAGGAGCCCCTACGACACCAGCCATGTAGATGGAACGAAGAAGTGGAGCTTTACAACGGGCGACAGGGTGGTTTCTTCGCCGGCCATCGGCTCTGACAGCACGATATACGTCGGCTCATACGACAACAAGTTGTATGCCATCAACTCATATGGGTCGGAGAAATGGAGCTTTACAACGGGCGACAGGGTGCGTTCTTCGCCGGCCATCGGCGCAGACGGCACGATATACGTTGGCTCATACGACAACAAGTTGTATGCCATCAACGCATATGGGTCGGAGAAGTGGAATTTTACCACAGGTTATGTGGGTTCTTCGCCGGCCATCGGCGCAGACGGCACGATATACGTTGGCTCATACGACAACAAGTTGTATGCCATCCACCCCGATGGGACGGAAAAGTGGAACTTTACCACGGGCGGCTCTGTGGGTTCTTCACCAGCCATCGGCTCAGATGGCACAATATATGTCGGCTCAGACGACAACAAGTTGTATGCCATCCACCCTGATGGGACGGAAAAGTGGAGCTTGACCACGGGCGGCTCTGTGGGTTCTTCACCGGCTATCGGCTCTGACGGCACCATATACGTCGGCTCATACGACAACAAGTTGTATGCCATCCACCCTGATGGGACGGAAAAGTGGAACTTTACTACGGGCCATTATGTTTCTTCATCGCCGGCAATCGCCTCCGATGGAACAATATATGTTGGCTCTTACGACGGCAAGTTGTATGCGATCAACCCGAATGGGACGGAGAAGTGGAACTTTACCACGGGCGGCTCTGTGGGTTCTTCACCGGCTATCGGCTCAGACGGCACCATATACGTCGGCACATCGGGCGACAAGTTGTATGCGATCAACCCTGGTGGGACGAAGAAGTGGAACTTTACCACGGGCGATAATATATATTCTTCACCCGCCATCGGCTCAGACGGCACGATCTACGTCGGCTCAGACGACAACAAGTTGTATGCTATCGGTGTGAAAACACCATGGCCTATGTTCGGTTACGATCTAAATCATACCCGCAGGAGTCCCTACGATACCAGCCACGCGGATGGGACGGAGAAGTGGAACTTTACTACGGGTGGTGGCGTGAGTTCTTCGCCAGCCATCGGCTCAGACGGCACGATCTACGTCGGTTCTAACGACGGCAAGTTGTATGCCATCAACTCATATGGGTCGGAAAAGTGGAGCTTTACAACGGGCGACTATGTGAAGTCTTCTCCAGCCATCGGCTCAGACGGCAACATATACGTTGGCTCAAACGACAACAAGTTGTATGCGATCAACGCAGATGGGTCGGAAAAGTGGAGCTTTACAACGGGCTACTGGGTGCGTTCTTCGCCAACTATCGGCTCAGACGGCACGATCTACGTCGGCTCAGACGACTACAAATTGTATGCGATCAACCCAGATGGAACGGAAAAGTGGAACTTTACTACGGGTGGTGGCGTGAGTTCTTCGCCAGCCATCGGCTCAGACGGCACGATCTACGTCGGCTCAAACGACAAGTTGTATGCCATCAACGCAAATGGAACGGAGAAGTGGAGCTTTACGACAGGCGGCTGGATACGTTCTTCGCCAGCCATTGGCTCGGATGGCACGATCTACGTCGGCTCAAACGACAAGTTGTATGCCATCAACGCAGATGGGTCGGAGAAGTGGAGATTTACAACGGGCGACTATGTGACTTCTTCACCAGCCATTGGCTCAGACGGCACGATCTACGTCGGCTCATGGGACAGGAAGTTGTATGCGATCAACGCAGATGGGTCGGAAAAGTGGAACTTTACAACGGGCAACAGGGTGTATTCTTCGCCAGCCATCGGCTCAGAAGGCACCATATATGTCGGTTCATACGATCACAAGTTGTATGCGATCAACGCAGATGGGACGGAGAAGTGGAACTTTACAACGGGCAGTGTAATAAGTGACTCTTCGCCAGCCATCGGCTCAGACGGCACGATCTACGTCGGTTCCAGCGACCACAAGTTATATGCGATCGGAACGAAAACACCATGGCCTATGTTCGGCCATGACTTGAAGCACACCCGCAGGAGTCCCTACGACACCAGCCACGTGGGTGGAACGGAGAAGTGGAGTTTTACCACCAACTACGATGTAAATGCTTCGCCGGCTATCGACTCAGACGGGACCATATATGTCGGCTCAGATGACAACAAGTTGTATGCTGTCAACGCAGATGGGACGGAGAAGTGGAACTTTACGACAGTCGGCATCTTGCATTCTTCGCCGGCCATCGGCGCAGACGGCACGATCTACGTCGGTTCTGGCGACCACAAGTTGTATGCGATCAACGCAGATGGTACGAAAATGTGGAGCTTTACCACGGTCGGCATTGTGTTATCTTCACCGGCTATCGGCTCAGACGGCACGATATACGTTGGCTCAGACGACAGCAAGTTGTATGCGATCAACCCTGGTGGGACGGAGAAGTGGAACTTTACTACGGGCGACTATGTGAGGTCTTCGCCTGCCATCGGCTCAGACGGGACAATATACGTCGGTTCAGACGACGACAAGTTGTATGCGATCAACCCGAATGGGACGGAGAAGTGGAGCTTTACTACGGGCGGCGAGGTATATTCTTCGCCTGCCATCGGCTCGGACGGTACGATATACGTCGGTTCAGACGACGACAAGTTGTATGCGATCAACCCGAATGGGACGGAGAAGTGGAGCTTTACTACGGGCGGCGAGGTATATTCTTCACCTGCCATCGGCTCGGACAGCACGATATACGTCGGCTCTTGGGACTACAAGTTGTATGCGATCAACCCGAATGGGACGGAGAAGTGGAACTTTACAACGGGCGACTATGTGAAATCTTCACCGGCTATCGGCTCTGACGGCACCATATACGTCGGCTCAGACGATTACAACCTGTATGCGATCAACCCAGATGGAACGGAAAAGTGGAACTTTACTACGGGCGAATCGGTGCGTTCTTCGCCAGCCATCGGCTCAGACGGCACGATATACGTCGGCTCAGACGATTACAACCTGTATGCTATCGGTGTGAAAATTCCCTCCGCACCCCAGAACCTTGAGGCAATAGCTGGCGATGGACAAGTTTATTTAAGTTGGGAAGAACCATTGGACAATGGTGGCTCAACGATAACCGGTTACAACATTTATCGAGGAACGAGCTCGGGAAATCAAAGTTATCTCGACTCGGTAGATGGTTCAAAGACCGCATACAACGATACTTCTGTTATAAACGATCAGATCTATTACTACTATGTAACAGCAAAAAACCCGGCAGGGGAATCCGAAGAAAGTAGCGAAGTAGATGCAACTCCATTAGATAGTTTCAGTATTCCTATGGAAGCAGGCGGTGATGCGGATGGTTGGAACTTCGTATCATTCAACCTGATACCAACGAATACATCGTTAGTGTCCATACTTGATGACTCTCAGTATGGAATATCAGGCAATTACGATAAGGTATTTTCAGCTCGACCCAAATTCGTAGAGATACATGATATTTTATTATCCGATGATGTCGAGAGTGGAGCCGGCGAATGGACGGTTGACGGTATAGATCCACTTTGGCATATATCCGATAATCGATACAACAGTTATAATCACAGCTGGGCGTATAACGACGGAGTTGACTATGATACGGGTTCAAGGAGTAATGGAACGCTCACCAGTCCTTGGATGGACATCACAGATTATAAATCGGTTATATTGTCGTACTATGATTGGGTGGAAACTGAAGATTCGAGTGGATACGATCTCTATTCGTTATATGTCCAAACAGATGAAGATGGCTGGACACAAGTCTTTGAAGAATATCGATCCAATACGATTTGGGAAAAACAGGAGTTCTACTTGGAAGATCATGTTGATATACCTAATGCAAGAGGCCTAAGAATACGATTTTCTTTCGATACCGTGGACCAGTTTGATAATGGATACGAAGGATGGTACATCGATGATATCGGAATCACCGGAATCAAGACCGTAGTAGAAAAGCATAGTAACGATTGGAGTTCATATGTCCCTGGAAGACCATCGCATTTTAACAATATAGAGCGCTTGAATGAATCCATGGGATTTTGGATACATATGACTTCCAATGATACCCTAACGATAGCTGGGACGAAACCGACGGTAACCAATATTACGCTGCAACCAGGCTGGAACATGGTTGGTTATCCCTCCAGTACGAGTAATGTAGCTAGTTCAACCTTACCTCCGGAAATAAGTAAAGTGGGCTATTTTTATGCCAGAGCACCTTACTACCTATTATATGAAGAAGATCTCTCTTCAATCTCCTTGAATCCCGGAGAGGGTTACTGGATATACAACGGTGCGGACTATAGCGTGATATGGACGGTGGATTACTGAAAGCAGTGGCTTACTTATCTAACTCTAGTTCAAGTAACAGCCGCTCGGTCCTCAGAATATTCAAGGTATTCTCCCGAGTCGATAATCTCTTTCAGATGATTCACCGTTAGCCACAGTTCGTGATAGGTATTGTAGAGGGGTGAAACCGCCAGTCGGAGAACGTTCGGCGGTCTGAAATCAGTGACGACTCCTCTTTCGTACAATGCCAGATTTATCCGGTAGGCGTCCTCTCTTTCCAAGGCAACGTGGCCTCCTCGTTTGCTTACTTCCCGTGGTGTACCTATTTCGAAGTTGTAGGGTGATTCTCCAAGTACTTCGTCCGCCATGTGCATGAGGTATGAGGTCATTTCTTCGGATTTTTTCCTTATGTTATCTATACCCGCTTCGATAAGAATATCTAAAGCACCATCGACCATGGCGAAACCGGGTATGCTAGGTGAAGATATCTGCAACCCTCCGGCAGTTTCTTCAGATCTAAAATCCAAAAGCAGGTCAAATTGTTTTTCCTTCACATATCCGAACCAGCCGGCGAGACCGGGTTCTTTATCAAAATGTCTCTCGTTGATGTACAGAAAGGCCGGGCTCCCGGGACCTCCGTTCATGTATTTGTAACTGCACCATACTGCAAAATCAACGCCCCATTCATCGAAGTGATGCGGCACTACACCAACGGAGTGCGAACAATCAAAACCGATCAAGATATCTCGTTTATGTGCTTCCTGTGTGAGGTACTCCATATCCAGCAGTTGACCGCTCCTGTAAAGCACAGAGGGGAGTAAGATCAAGTTCACTTCATGGGACATCTGTTCCACTATATCATCCTCATCGAGAGTGCGACCGTCTTCGCTCTCTACCAGTAATAGTTCATCCTTGGGATACAGTCCCTTGAGTTCTATCTGACTCCTCAAAGCGTAGATGTCTGTGGGAAAATTCAGAACGTCGGCCATCATCTTCGTCTTTTTACCCACAGGTTCGTAAAAGGTGCTGACAAGTTGGTGTATGTTGACCGTGGTCGTTCCGGTACAAACGACCTCTTCCGCCTTAGCCCCTACTAATAGAGAAGATTTCTCACCGATATTCTCTGCGTAGTAGAACCACGGTGGATCCCCGTTTAGCCATCCTTTGATCCCCATTTGCCTCCATTCATCCATGACCTTCTCAACATTGCTTCCAGCCTTTTTACACATCAGCCCGAGGGAATTGTCGAGGAGATATATCACGCCTTCAGGGATGTAAAATTCATCCCGATATTCGGATAGTTTCATCCCTTGATCCAATTCTTTAGCGTGTTTTTCTGAGGTATCGAACATCGTACATGGTATGTTCACACACAATATATTTTTACCGTATCATGGATTTGCCTACTTTCTCTCTATAAAAATGTTTATTTTACACAAACCATATCCGTATATCATGAGATATGTGATAGTGTATTGGTCGAGATACGGCAATGGTGTAAAAATCATAAAAGAGCTAACAAATATATTAAAATCAAAAGGCTCAAAAGTTGCAATATTGAACGCAAAGGAAACTGAGCCGAGCAACTTACCCGATGGGGATATGTATATCTTCTCAGCTCCTGCAGAAAAGTTTACCATACCAAAGGATATGAGAAAGATAATGAAGGGACTCAAGGGGATGGAGGGCAAGAGATACGGTATAATCAACACACACAGCATGAAGAGAAATTGGTTGGGCAAGATGGAAAAATTGTTATCAAAAAATAAGATGATCAAAGTAGCTGAGATAGATTTCCGTATGGGCGACAACACGTCAAAAGGAGAAGGCCTTCAAGATGGGTGGAAGAAAGAATTAAAGAGTTTTGCTACTAAATTACAGTAATATACTCGTAAGCAATATACTCCTGAGTATATCGGCAAGATAGTTTCTTTCACTCTGAAACAAAACACTACCGTATCATCGTAAGCAGCATCTTGAACTTACCCAACGCTTCCACGGCATGTGGTATATCCGCAGGCATGATTATGCACTCTCCACCATCAACAGTATATTCATCTCCGTCGATGATCACCTTGGCACTACCATCGAGAACATTGATGATCGCGTCGAAGGGTGCGGTGTGCTCGCTTAGACTCTGTCCTTCGTCGAAGGCAAAGAGTGTCAATGTACCGGTGTCCTTGTCTATCAGAGTTCTACTAACTATGGAACCTTTCTGGTAGTCAACGAGGTCTTCCATGACGAATGCCCCGCCTTCGATATCGTCTGTATCTTTCATACGAACACAAAACAAAGATACCGATATGTAATTTTCGTATCGGTAAAAGATTTATAACCATCTCTCATTGACATCCTATCGAGCAAGGTGTAAAATCATGGTAAAGAAAGCGATAGTACTGGCAGCTGGCGTTGGTAATAGACTCAAACCCATAACCGATGCCATCCCCAAAGAGATGATACGGGTAGGTAGGAGACCGGTGATCGAGCACGTACTTAAAGTGTTGAAGGCCGGAGGTGTAGAGGACGTACTGATAATCGTTGGGTGGAAGAAACATGCCCTAGTGGATTATCTGGGCTCCGGTAAACGTCTGGGTCTGAAGATATATTATAGGATGCAGGAAGAGCCCTTGGGTACCGCCCATGCGGTGTCTCTCGGTGACGATTTTATCGGTGATGAAGATTTTGTTATAATGTACGGTGATAACTATATCACACCCTACGATACCATGGACTCCATAATCAAATTCCATAAAGAGAAGAAAAGTACCGGCACACTGGTATTGAATCCGGTGGAAGATCCGAGAAGATTCGGTGTGGTCGAGATGGACGATAATAATCAGATCAACGGGATGATCGAGAAGCCCACCTGGGAAGAGGCCGAACCCTATAAACTCGATGACCATTGGCTGAACATCGCCGGGATGATGGTGCTGAACGGCAAGATATTTTCCTATATCCAAGACACCGAACCCGGAAAAAACGGGGAATTGTGGCTAACAGACTCTATCGAATTGATGAGAAAGGATGGAAACGACCTGTACGGCTATATATTCACGGGAAAACGTTTCGATATAGGCACGTTCGAGTCACTGCGTGAAGCCGACGAGCTGGAGATGGAGCGTATCTTGGAAGAGGGGGAATACGAATGAGTATAATGGTAACAGGATCCGCAGGATTCATCGGTTTTCACGTTGCGAAGGCACTGCTGGAGCGAGGAGATTACGTAGTGGGTTACGACAACGTGAACGACTACTATGATCAGGACCTAAAGTGGGAACGTAACTCCATACTGGAAGGATACGATAACTACAAATTCTATCATAAGGACCTCTGCGATCATGACGCCCTTGAAGATGCCTTCGAGGAACACGATATAACAAAGATGTGCCATCTCGCGGCTCAGGCAGGAGTCCGATACTCTATCGACAATCCACATGCCTATCAACGGTCCAATCTAGAGGGATTTACCAACGTATTAGAAGTCTGCAGACACAATGAAGTTGACAATCTGGTTTTTGCATCATCTTCCTCCGTATACGGCGGATGCAAAGAGATACCGTTCTCGGAAGATTATGACATAACCCATCCGATATCATTTTATGCGGCAACCAAGGCTGCCAACGAAGTGATGGCTCATTCATATCATCATCTTTATGGTATGCCATGTTCCGGTCTTAGATTCTTCACAGTTTACGGCCCTTGGGGGCGTCCGGATATGGCCATGTATCTATTCACAGAGAGGATGATCAAAGGTGAACCCATAGACGTTTTTAATTAC
This sequence comes from uncultured Thermoplasmata archaeon, assembly GCA_964454575.1. GTDB lineage: Archaea > Thermoplasmatota > Thermoplasmata > Halarchaeoplasmatales > Halarchaeoplasmataceae > Haladaptatiplasma. Next base: position 7,787 of record CAYVTG010000036.1, on the reverse strand, counting down.
GGCAACATGAAGCGTGATTTTACCTACATAGATGATATAGTCAACGGCGTACTCAGCTCAATAGACAATCCCTATGACTACGAGATATTCAATCTGGGTAATCATACAACAGTCAACCTGATGTATGTGATAAGTAAAATGGAAGAAGCTCTAGGCATTGAAGCGGAAAAGAACATGCTTCCCATGCAGCCTGGAGATGTGGAGAGAACTTATGCGGATATATCAAAGGCAAAAAAGATGCTGGGTTTCGAGCCTAAAACCAGTGTTGAAGAAGGCATAAAGCAGTTTGTGGATTGGTACAAAAATTATCACGAAACTGCCTAAAGACCGACGCCCACATAGGTTATATCTTCATCCAATTTACTGGGATCCAGAAGCCGTCGTCCGTCCATCACTACCTTATTATTCATAACGGCAAAATCGCCGCTTTTCAAACTTTTGAACTCAGGCCAATCGTTCTGTATGATGCATGCATCGGCCCCTTCGAGAGCTTCCTCTAAATCATCCGCGTAATTGATATAATCCACGGCGAAGGAAAAATTCTTCATGGCTTCCGGGTCGTAGCCGACCACGTCGGCACCTCTTTTTACCAGTTCCTTCACCATGGGTAGAGCTCTGGTTTCCCGGATATCGTCTGTCCCGCCTTTGAATGCAAGACCGAGTATCGCGATCCGTTTATCTTCAAAGCTACCAAGTGCTTTCTCCAGCATGTCTATAACGTGCACAGGCTGTTCCTCGTTTACTTCCAGTACAGCGTCAAGCAGATGACTGCTCATCCCATTTTCATGTGCATATTTCACTAATGCTCTTACATCCTTTGGAAAACAGCTGCCGCCGAAACCACAGCCGGCGTTCAAGAAATCACGTTTTATGCGATGGTCCAGCCCGACCCCTTCCATCACATCGTAAACATCGATACTGGTCTCTTCGCATATCCGGGATACTTCGTTGGCGAAGGATATCTTTGTTGCCAGCAATGCATTGGAAACATATTTTATCATCTCAGCGGTTCTCAGATCGGTGAACACCTTTGGAGCGTCGAAATCATCATAGGCTTCTGCCAATACTTCCATGCTCTTTTTGTCCCAACCTCCTACTACGACTCGATCCGGCTCCAAAAAGTCCTTCAGTGCTATTCCTTCACGTAAAAACTCAGGATTCATGGCGAGCCCGAAATCGTCGCCGACCTTTTTACCACTGATCTCCAGTGCCTTTAAAACAAGGCCGTCGGTAGTTCCGGGTACAACAGTGCTTTTGACGCATACCACATGGTAGTCGTCCTTTTGCGCAAGAGCTTTTCCTACATCTTCCGACGCCTTCTTCACGTAGCTCATGTCCTGACTACCGTCGTCTTCCGATGGAGTACCTACACAGATGAATGTCAGATCGGTGTTGACCACCGCATTATCGGTATCCGTAGTGGCTTTGAGTTTCCCCGAAGTTATCAAAACGCCGAGCAATTCCTCTAATCCCTCTTCGTATATGGGGGGTTCACCCCGGTTGATCATGTCCACTTTATCTTCATCGATGTCAACACATGTCACATCGTGACCCACCGACGAAAAGCCTACTCCACTCACCAATCCGACATATCCCGTACCGATCACACTTATACGCATGAACGGTTCATAGTTAAGGATGATATTAATGTTTTTATCCTATCAAACCGCTTTCGAGTAAAAGCCAGATGGCGTATGCGAGAGCTGCGATATTGAGCGATTGTGGTAATACGGACACCCTAATTTTCTTTCCGAAACTTTCTTGGGTATCTTCAAGCTTTTCCGATCTTCTGAAGAATTGCCCTGTGAAGACAGCTGCGATGGCGGACATACCGAGTATCACAGATGCCTGAAAGTATATCTCGGCGGCTCCGGAGGTTATCGGTGTGGCATCTCCTTCAATTATACCGCTGAAAACTAACCCAAGTATCGAGAACAGCAGGCCGTGGATAACGGTGGTTTCCGGCAGTACAAGAAAGATGGTGTATCTTCCAAATAGCGAACTAGATCTGGCGGTGCCCTCCATAACTTCGTTGTACATCAAGCTGCGACCCAAGTTACCGAAGAACGAACTGAGGCCTATGCAGAGTAATGCACCTTTTACTATCGTCAAGTGATCATCAGTATAGGGTCCGAACATCCATACAAGAACGATCAATAGTACCGCATATGTCATCGCAGGAGCGGTCACCGATGCATAGACTAGGGAGATCGAAGAGAAGGATGGTTCAAACTCCTCGTCGTCCTTTTCCACCCTATTATCTATCTCCATCTTTGTGTTCTCGATAACGGTACGACGTTCTTTGAGTGCCGTGGTCAGTGCCCATACAAAGCCGAGTGCGGACAGGCCGAGCGATATCCCGAACCAAACGTACAGATCTTCCATATGGATATCTATAGGATCCTAATATTTATGATTTGACATCTTACGAAAGATATTTACGGATTGAACTGTTCCTTACATCCGATCAAAATGACTATTAGGTTACAACTAGATACTGTGGTATGCGTAGTAGGTCTAGGTTATGTAGGTTTACCCCTAGCGCGACTGCTGTCCAAACATTTCGATGTGGTCGGTTACGACGTTTCAAAGAAAAAAGTAGAGAGTATGAAAGACGAGGATTTCGCAGCGACGCAAGATCCTGCGGTCATCGGCAAAGCAGACTACATATTGGTATGTGTGCCTACTCCCGTGGCTAGATCCAAAAATCCCGACCTGTCTTACATCGAATCTTCCAGTAAGACCGTCGGCAAGTACATGAAAAAGAAAGCAGTCGTCGTATACGAAACCACTGTATATCCCGGTGTCACCGAAGAATTTGCAGTACCGATCTTGGAGAATGAATCCGGGATGAAGTGCGGCACCGATTTCTTTGTGGGATACTCTCCGGAAAGGGTGAATCCCGGTGATAAAGAACACGACGTGGACGGTATCGTAAAAGTGGTCTCGGGTATGAACGAAGATGTCACCGAACAACTAGCGGAATTGTATGGTAAGATAACCGAGGTTTTCAAGGCAGATAACATAAAAACCGCCGAAGCCGCCAAGGTGATAGAGAACGTCCAGCGGGATCTGAACATCGCGTTGATGAACGAACTCTCGATGATATTCGATAAGATCGGGTTGGACACAGAGGCCGTTCTGGATGCCGCAGCGACCAAATGGAATTTTCACCGGTACAGTCCCGGTTTGGTAGGTGGACACTGTATTCCTGTAGATCCTTATTATCTGGTTTACAAAGCCAAGGAACTGGGGCATCACCCTCAAGTCATACTAGCCGGTAGGGCGATAAACGACAACATGCCAAAACACGTCGCCGAGATGGCGATCAAGGGAATAAACTCCGTAGGTAAAGTGATCAAGGGCTCCAACTTACTGATCATGGGATTGACCTACAAAGAGAACGTTCCGGATACTAGGGAATCCCCTGCAAGAGATATGATAGAGGCCTTCCAAGAATACGGCGTCAAGATCTACGGACATGATCCACTTTTGAGTAAAGAGGAGATCCAAGGATTCGGCGTAGAACCCATAGAGGACCTAGATGATATCAAAGCCGATTGCGTGGTGATCACAGTGGCCCACGACGAATATCGTCGGATGAAGGCAAAGGATCTGGTCGATAAAGTGATGAACGATTCTCCGGTACTAGTGGATGTACGCAGAGTGTTTAAAAAAGAAGAAGTGGAATCTCTAGGTGCTAAGTATATCACGCTGTAAAAAAAAGAAAAATGGGGTATTATCCCCTGACACCACCGGTTTCGATGGTGATCACCGCTTCGCCGTCGGGTAGATTCGGTGAATCCACCAGTCGTGCGATACGCTTGTTGCCTTTGCTCTTCCTGAGATATATGCGGAAGGTGGCGGTGTGTCCCAGGATGTGACCGCCGATGGGTCGTGTCGGATCTCCGAAGAATTGGTCCGGATTGGCCGATACCTGGTTGGTGACGACGATGGCGGCGTTGTGCCTATCGGCGAACTTCAGTAGTTTATGAAGATGTTTGTTCAATGTCTGCTGCCTCTCGGCGAGTGCACCTCTACCGACGTATTCTGCTCTGAAGTGAGATGTTAGAGAATCCACAACCAACAATTTGATGTCGTGATCCTCAGCCATATCCAGCACCTTCTCGGCCAGCAGCATCTGATGGTGTGTGTTGTAGGCCCTGGCGACGTGGATACGTTTGAGTACTGTCATAGGGTCCTGTTCCATGCCTTCAGCTATCTGTATTATACGTTCCGGTCTGAAGCTGTTCTCGGTATCTATTATGAATACCTCTCCGTCCAATCCACCATCCTCTATGGACATCGTAGTATTGACGGCCAACTGATGCACTATCTGCGTTTTACCCGAGCCGTATTCTCCAAAGAATTCGGTTATGGAACGGGATTCGACGCCGCCTCCGAGTAAATCGTCGAAAGCCTTCGCACTGGTGGTCAACTTCGCGATCTCTTTTCTGTTCTCTAGTACCTGGTCTCCAGTTACGAACCCACCGATATCAGCAGCCGCTTTTGCAGCATTGATTATCTTAGCACTGGTCGCTTCACCTATCTCGGCAACGTCTGCCAAGACCCGTGGTGATTCAACCGCTAGGGCCATGTAATCCTTATAGCCAGCTTCTATGAGCTTCTCTGCAGTTGCGGGTCCTACTCCTGGCAACTTTTCTATTTTGTCTTTGCTCATTTTATCGCTCCTAAAGGGGATATCATACTATTAATACTTCTCCAAGGGGGTGAGTGAAAGTGATCAATCATCGTCAACGAAACCACATCTAGGGCATCTCTCCGAAAATGAAGATATCAGTTTTTCACAGGAAGGACACCTTTTACTGATGTTTTCCCGACACACAGGGCAGATCAATTCTTCCCCCATCAACTCCGCATCACAATTTGGGCAAGGATACTCATGGTTTGAACCTTCTTCATCATGATCTTTGATAGCATATCCATCATTTTCCTTGATGGATTTTTCTTTTTTGTCCTTATAAATTGCTAAAACTTCAAATAAAGATCGCTTACCGACAATTACAACTAAAAGTGAGGAACAAACTACTATAACAACGGACATGATCAATGGTGTGAAATTAAAGGCATGCCGGAAAAAGAAGTCATAAGATAGTATCTCTACCCAAATCAATATGTTAGGCACGAGTGCGATGATCGAGAAACACAGTAATGGTATGGAGCCTATCATAAAATAATGTGAACGTTTTATCTCGTCTATCTTTCTGTATCCGAGACCTATGAACCCACCTATCGAAAATATTATAGCGCCCCAGTATCCGATGGAAGAAACAGTTATCAAAAATGAGATATAGTTAAATTCATGGTCCATGGTCTGTTCTTGATATAGTGTTATATGATTTAGAAACACTATCCTTTCAAGTGCGTCCACCATCAACCAAGGTAAGAACATAGCTGCCATCAAACCGATGACCGAAGCGTAGAATACTGTACGGTATATCTTTTCCAGTAAAGCTGTTGTCACCTTCATTTTTCACCACCGTCCGGGATACGTGATTTTTTTATCGGTATCGGCTTCACAGGTCTTTTCCGGATCATCTTCATCCTGATAGTATGGTAACATAACCATCTCATGTTTTTCTTTGCTATCCTTGAAGATAGTTTAAATGTGAATAACCCTGTAAATAATAACAGGGCAGGAGTCTGAAAGAAGATAGAAGAACCGCTCCAAAGTATCCCCATGAATAAAAATCCTATAGCTACCAATCCCAAAGATGGTATGAAAATTAAAATTCCGATGATGTACTTTATCCCGTTAGATCTCATCTTATCTATTATCTCCAGATCATGCATCACTAAAGATGAGAGTATCACTACACCACCGGCAACAATAGATATACTAAGAATTATGGATATAAAAGGGAATAAAGAATATCTGGACAGTCCTATCTCCTCTAAAGTGAGGTTTTCGTCGAATCTGTGTGCCCACGTAGTAAAAAATATGAACATCAATCCTAACAAACCCAGAGCAGTTATCAAAAATCCAGATATATACCCTGAAGTCTTCGGTTCTTTGGGGGTGCGCGTACGTTTTGATCTTATGTTAGTTACAGACATTTTACCTTAACCACTTTCACGTGGCAAAAAGGGTCAATATATAACATTTACGATTGGTACTTCAAACATCGAATATCACACGTATCTCTCCATCTAGATCTACCTTTATATCGTGGTAGGAAACCGCCTTCACGGCAGTCAACAACTCGTGTTTTTCGCTGTCGATCTTCTCGCCTCTTGCCTTCACAACCAGCTCCTTCTCATCGTTAGAAGTAATGGTCACATCGAAATCAGAGAAAAGCAGTGATTCGACCTCGAAGAGGTAGATCAATTCAGATAGAAAATCGACTACCAATTCTTCATAGTCGTGGGCCTTCAGCTCTATACGATATTCGCCCAAAGGTTCCACATTGTCGATATCAGTCATCACGTTGAACATGCCTTTTCCTACCTCTGCAAATGCCTCTTCGAGGCTGTCGCCGGTGGCCTTCACCCCTATGTCCGCCGTGTGTTCGAATTGTTCGTAAGCCATGTACATCACTCTATGGAAAGTAATTTCGTACCTGTTCTTTCATCGAGTTTTCGTTGAAGTCTGATTTTTTCGGGTACGATAGCAGTAAGTTCTACAACGTTATGTATCATACCGCCCTTCAAATGGCCACCAATAGCTGCATGGTCTTGACCCGAAACAACGGCGTGCAGGTGTATGCTCCCATCCTTGGCCGCACTTCCACAGAGTGACAAAAGCTCCATACAATCGTGATATTCTTTCCACTGATATTCGCCACTCTCCGAATCGTAGTACCCCAACTGAAAGTCCTTCAACATCCCGATACCGGAAACAACCATTGCTCCCTGTGTGTCCTTAAATAGATCGGAAAGTGCATCGAAGATATCCGTTCCGTGGTCCAGCTTTACCATAAGTATGTTTCCCTCTCTTCTGTATTCCATGGAACCGTTTAACCCCCGTAGAGGTATATAATTTTCGTCCGTGAAACTACGTTTTAAAAAATCAGAGCAGATTGGAAAAATCGTGTTACGCCTTACGATCAGATTATTCTATCAGTCTGTACACATCGTTTACGAGATCCTGTTATTCCGTTCTTAATTTCAGGAGCCTCTCGATTATCTCGTCGTAAGTCTCACATTTTTCCAACATCCTCAAGCTTAGCTCTGCGGACGAATCGAAAAAATTCGCAGATTATACAGTTAGTATCGTTCGCCATTAAGGTTATAAAGGTATAGATTATCTCTCATGTATCTATTAGATGTAGGATGATATCATGAAGAAAACAACATGTGTTTGTATGGTTTTATTAATCGGTATTACCCCTATATTGATAACTACTCTTTTTGATACGCCTACGGGTGCATCTGGAGGTGCGGAAGAAAATTCCCGATGGCGTGTAGACACGGTTGATAGCGATGGAAATGTGGGAGCATTCTCATCCATAACTCTAGACTCTAACGGCTATCCGCACCTCGCATACTTGGGTAATTCCAATCTTAAATATGCGAGATGGTCGGGCAATGATTGGCATTTCGAGAACGTGGATAGTGAAGGAGGATCTTATCCGTCAATAAACTTGGACAGTAACGGCTTTCCTCACATAAGTTATCAGGCTAATGGAAACCTAAAGTATGCAAGATGGTCGGGCAGTGATTGGTATATATGGACTGTTGATAGCGATGGAAATACGGGTATGTTTACATCAATGAGGGTGGAGTAAAAAGGTCACAGATCAATTGAAATCATATTGAGCCTACCT
>CAYVTG010000035.1:0-17970 GCA_964454575.1 uncultured Thermoplasmata archaeon | reverse complement strand
AACAACATGCACGCCGCCGCCGCTCTGATAGCTTCGGGCGAGCTTGAGATAAAACCCTTCGTCGAAGTGCCGCCGGAATTCAGGGGCAAGCTGAGTTATGACAAGGATTGCTGTATAGGCTGCAAACTCTGCCTCAAGGTATGCCCGGCGGAAGCACTGGCCTTCAAGGCCGACGAAAAGAAGGTCAAACATTACGTCGCACGATGTACATTCTGCGGACAATGCGCGGCGGTGTGCCCCAAGAACTGTTTCAAACTGACAGAGGAATTTCTCATAGCGGGTACCGATAAATACGCCGAAGGGATGATACTCAACCCCTGATATCACGTCTCAAGTAGGGGTATATCTTCCCATTCTCCATTTTTTAACAGCGCGAGCAAACGTTCTTTAGCCGCTGTCAATTCTGGCGTCAAGCCTTCTTTCAACCCCATCTCCTTCGGCTGCACACCTATCAATATAACCCGGTCGACCTTTTCCTGCAAAAAATCCATCACCATCGATAGCGGGATCGAATGTGTACTCATGGTAAAAACCCTTAGACCCTTTCGGGGGACTATCCTTATCTCTCCTGGATCCAGGTTCATGTGTGCCGCGTCCACAAGTACGGCATCTTCGTACACTTCCTCGTCCACATGGATTATATAATTCTCGGGCATGGGTCCGCAGTCTTCCACATCCCATCCAGGGTCTTCGAATTCCCTTGCAACGAAAGCGCCTATCCCGTCGTCCCCTCTGATGTCACTTCCAACACCAAGGAGCAATTTTTTTGGCATATCCGTTTCAAGCGGTAGGGGGTATAAAACGTTCACGCACATCAAAAACAGAAAATTATTTGAAGTACACTGACATTCTATTTACGATCAATATATGGAAGAGTTGCTGAATAGATGTACACGTCTGCTGGAGTTCGCCCCATCCGAGGAAGTAGACGAATATTCGAAAAAACAGTTACGGAAGCGCATCTATGAATGGCACAACACCGAAAAGGAATATCTTGCCAACCTAGAGTACTTCGTGAATGGAAAGGGATATTCATCTTTACTCGATGCATTCTACAATGTACCAAAATTGGAAAAGATGAAGATCAAGTTTCTCAAGCCGGACCTAAAAGGGAAGTGGACCTTCTCTAAACCTGCCAAGGAGTTGATGGAAAGAGGGGGTAAGGGGATCTTTCGAACCTTTGATTATGATCCTACTTTCATAAACGGTTGGACCATGGCTAGCAGTGTAAAAGAAGAGATGGTGATGGTTATGGGATACATCACCAAATTCTTCGTGCCCATGTCTATTACAACTAAATCTAAGTATCATCACGCAGAAGATATACCACGTGCCTATGATCCACGGTTGAAGAAGATCAAGAACTTATGGAAGGATGTAAGAGGCGGCATGATCCCATTGGAGATGCGTATATGTCTATACACAAAAAAAGACAGATATTCATGTTTGATAGACCTTTTGGCAAATAAACAGAAACCCCATCCTCTACACAAAGCACCTTACCACAAACGGATAAAACATACGCCCTTTGAATACATGCAATTCGATGCGGTGCTTGCGAATATCGAGATATCTAACCTCAACAAACGGATATTCGAATACATATTTGAATGTGGAGAAACCACTGCCCCGGAGGTTGCACACATATTCAGTATCAGCGAAAAGATCGCCAGCAACAACCTTAGTTCACTAAAAACCCGAGATCTGGTCACCATACGTAAGAACTTTTACTATAATCTGAACATGGATAAGGTAGAGGAGATAGTGGAGAAACTGGAAAGTAAGAAGAATAAATAAAGCTAAAGTCTTCTCCAGCGATCTTCATCGGTTTCGACAGGCTGTCTATAATCTTTTTTGTAACCGGTGGGTATCCTTCTTCGTATCATCTCGAATAGAATCAGGGCCAATAAAAGGACGGCACCCACCATCACATAATATCTATAATCTGTCCAATCCCTTTCCTCCTCTTTAACATCCATCTCAAACCGTTCTCCGTCTTCAGGATGATGCCATCTCTCTAGTTCCTTTCTTACGGTGAAGTTGTAAAGTATCTTCCCCTCTTTTTCCTGAGGAGGTATGGTGTAGGTCCAGGTAAGATTATCCTGCGGTTCTCGTTCCATACTTCTTTGGAATTCCCGTCCCTCCACATCCCACCAATTGAGGTAAACAGATGTGATATTATAGGCATCTACGGTCACGGAGATATCCTGTGACTCTCCTAACTCTACCTCTCCGGGTGCTTCATGATATGCATTCGGCGTCCATTTGCTCGTTTCCGCGCTACCGTTATTCGAGATCACAACGTTTGGGAAGACGAGTAATAGTGTTATGATCAATACCAAGCGCAGTTCTTTCATATGATTATTGCATCCTTTATTTTCCCTTTAGCAGGTCCCCGATCGTAATAGAACTGCTTTTGTTGGTTTGTATCGGTGCAACTTCGCCGATGACCTCAAAAAGCTCTATCTCCAGAGCACTTTCTAGCTTTTTTGCCAGATCGTCGCTTGGATATAGGTCTCCGTGCTCCACCTTGGCGATCACAGATTTTTTCTCCATGACCGACCTAGCGAGTTCTTCCTGGGTCAGTCCTCTTTCTAGCCGTGCACCACTGATCTTTTCGGCATAATCCAACGCGAGCTCTTTCTCGCTTTCCTTATTGCGTGATGAATATGGGTGATCCCTTCTTCTATTTACTCTAGCCAGTATGTCTTCTTTTGTTGCTCCTGACTTTGCGCTAAAAACTTCTTCGCCATGTCTAGCGCATCGTTCACATACTTGTAGAGTAGTTCCTTCCACAAGTACCTTTTTTGTCCTTCCGGCCGGTTTACCACAAAGTTCGCAGTTCATTTTAATTTCCCCCTGATTGAATAACGATAGTACTTTGAAGGTTATAAAGATTATTGCGATCATAGTACTTCTTTCGGCGAAAACTTTTATATCCCTGCCCCCATTACCTCGTAGATAAGTTACGTCTTAAAATATAAAAAGTGATATCATGGCTTCAAAGAAAAAGTCAAAAAAGGAATCCGGTGATTGGTTTGATGAGCTCGACGCCGAGCTCGATGAGAAGACAGAAGAGATAATCAAAAATTTGGACGAGAAGGACTCTAAATTAGCAGACTTGAATAGAGAGTTCATCAAGGATTTTTGGAGAGTTTGGATGCGTTTCGAAAAGCTTCATGTCCATTTCAGCATGATCCCGGAGAAAGAGGATTTTGCTAATTTCGAAGAATTTCCTACGGAATGGGAATTCAAGGAAGATTTCGATTTTGCGGACATAAGAAATGTAAAACTTATGGACCGAAGCCAAGCGGATAACCGCACAGGCGATTCTCTTATAGTGGAGTACTATAACGAAAATGAAGATCTCAAGGTGGGTATGTTCTTCGAGTTCTGCGAAGGCGAGTCCTATTACAAATACAGTGGCTGGAAAAGGATCTTTGCTCGTTACTCTCTGATGGACTACAAGTTTCCATTGAGTAATAAAGAGATGGACAAATACCACGACACGCTAAAAGAAATAGTCAAGCTGTGGTACGAATCTCACCTCAAAGGCGATCGATCGATAATAATCGACCACGTTAAGGACAACTACGATAAGATCGAAGAGTATCCGGAGTAACCGGATATCAAACCATTTTCCGTACTTTTACTTTTTTCGTTTACCCCTCTTGATAAGTGTTATATAGAGCTTGAGGCTTAGGGCAATCACTAAAAAAACAGAAGCGTGAAAACATGAATGAAAAACAACTCGCGCCCCACATCGAAGACATAAACCGGGCGCTAAAAGGAAAAGTAAGCAACGACGAGATAGAAAACGAAATACAGAATTTCCAGAACTACGGAGTTAGTCTGGATAATGCAAAGAGGGCCATCGTGAAGAAATTCAACGGCGATCCGACTCTGCTATCTGTAAGTTCTGAAAAAAAGATAAGCGATATACGCGGCGACGAAAAGGGTCTTGACCTGAAGGCGCGTATCGTAGCTATACAGGACAAAAATATCGAAGTCGAAGGAAATGAGAAGACAATCTTTTACGGGATACTCGGAGACGACACAGGTACGGTATCTTTCACACTGTGGGATCCTTTGGAGGCATCACTGGAAAAGGGAGACACTATACACTTGAAGAATGCCTACGCCAATACGTGGAACGATCAACCACAGGTGAACATCGGCTCGAGATCGGCTGTTAAGATACTCGATGACGACGAGGTACCACCTTTTGATAGTGATCCTCAGGTTTGTGACCTGAGAGATATAAGGGAAGGCATGAGGAATCTTGTGATAACCGCAAGGGTACTCACGGTCGATAAAAAGGTAGTACAGACGGATAACGGTGAGAAGGACCTATATACCGGTATCCTCGCAGATGAATCAGGCAAGGTACAGTTCAGCGCATGGCACGATTTCGGGCTTAAAGAAGATGATGTTCTCCGTATAGCCGGAGGTTACGTCCGTTCATGGAGGGGAGTACCCCAGCTGAACTTTGGCGAAAATGCGGATGTCGAATCTCTAGAAGATGATGAACTCCCACCTCAGGAGGATCTAAGAGATAATAGTACGATGACCATCTCACAACTCGCCAGGATGGGCGGTGCCGTGGACGCCATAGTGGATGCAGTGATGATCGACATAAAGACCGGCAGCGGTCTCATATTCAGATGCGATGAGTGCAATCGAGTGATACAGAAGGGCGCATGCAGGATACACGGTAAAGTAGACGGCGAGGCGGACCTGAGAGTAAAAGGTATCATCGACGACGGAACAGGAGCACTTACTGTGATAATCACCAAAGAGCTCACCGAGGACATACTCGGTTACGACGTAGAGCAGGCTAAATCCATCGCAAGAGACAAGATGGACCAGGATGCCGTTAAAGATGAACTCGAGGAGAAGCTGATAGCTCAACCACTACGGGTTCGCGGAAATGTCACAAGCGACGAGTACGGTCTGATGCTCGTAGCTTCCAACGTGGAGTTCAAAACGGTAGACGTAGAAGCAGAAGCAAGAAAGTTACTGGACGAGGTGTGTGTGTGAATCACACACGCTCTCCTTCTTTCTTTATATTTAATATGGAGGCATGAACATGAGCATGATGAAAAGAGAAGTAGCATGGCGTATTTTTGCAGAAGAGTACAATAATTCAACCTTGGAAAGCGGCGGCGAAACAGATAGATCACCGTCCTACGTGGTCACCCCTCTTGGTGCCATGGTGAACAGGATATATGCGGTAGGCGTATTGACGGAGATAGAGAACAGGGGTACACCGGAAGAGCCGATGTGGCTGGCGCGCGTGTCGGACCCCACAGGTACATTCTTCATATCTGCGGGACAGTTTCAGCCCGATGTGGCAACGGTACTGTCCAGCTTGGAACCACCTATATTCGTAGCCGTGGTAGGTAAAACCAACATATACAGGCCGGACGAGGAAACAGTACTAACATCCATACGCGCAGAGAAGGTAAAAGAGGTGGATGAGGAGCAGAGAAATTACTGGATACTCGAGGCTGCCCGGAGTATGAAAACACGTCTGGAAGCAGCTGCAGAAGCATCAAAGATGGAAGAAGTTTCAACGCAGGAATTGATAGATATAGGTTATGATCCCAAGATCGCCGAAGGCATCAAACAGGCTTCGGAGCATTACGGGAATATCCCCTTCGAACGTTATTACGGAATGTTGAACGATTCTTTGAGATATGTTCTTCCGGAGTACGAAAGACCGGTAGAAAAACCGGTATCCGCGAAAAAAGGCACCGATGATTCTCTTCTGAAAACGATACTAGAGACAATAGATACGATGGAATCTGAAACAGACAGTGAAGACGGTGTAGAGTACGATCATGTACGGGAAGTCATCGCAGAGCGTGAAGATATAACTTTATCTGAGTTCGAAGAGGCAGTGACCGAACTTATGAAGCGTGGAGAATTAAGAGAACCAACACTGGGTTATCTCAAACTAACCATCTGAGCTCTTCTTTTTCTGGAGCACGATAGCCTCTTTTAGGTTGAGCTCTCCCTCTACGACTTTCTTTGCAAGGTCACGGGAGATGGTTATCTCACCTTCACTTTTAATGCGACTCCTACGCTGCATCTCCCTTTGTTCACCCACCGTAGACTCTATAGCATACTCACCTACCACCAATTCCCCTATGCTCATAGCGATCTGCTTTGCAGCTTCCAGGTCCGGACTGATGCCTCCCTTTGTGGTACGCTCTTCGTTGACTATCTCCATGATAACAGGTAGTTCTCTGAGCACGCCAATAGTTCTATTTCGATTTGTTCTATCTCCGTGGCCTATCCTAACTAGTATGTTCTGATATTCGTAACCGTTCATGTAACGTTCTACGATATTTTTAACGTCTTCGGGAGAATCCGCATATGTTGTTTCCAGCACCTGTCCATCTCCAACTAATGCTACACCCGGTTTGGATCCGGGGTCCACCCCTACTATCATCTGCTGATAGGATGCTTTACCGGATAGGATGGAAAGTGCCCTCCTTACACCCTTCCGTATATCTTGAGATACGGCGACGACATTTTTAAAATCAACAGCATCACGTTCACGTTCGGTGGTTATAACCACTTCTACATCTTCCGGAACAGGATCTTTAGGTGATATGCTGATGAAGGGGATATCGCGCTGTTTCAGTTCTTTGACTATATCGTAATAGAACCTGAAGTTATCCGTTACTACGGCGATTATCTTCACGATGAAGTCTATCGTGGTCTAACCATATAATATTTTTGAAGATATTCAGTCTAAGGGAGGGGCCATCTTGATATGTCCTACATCCATCAAAGTCTGTGTCTGTTTCCTGCTCTTGAGTATTATCTCCTCGGAGATATCTCTGAGTTCATCTTCGCTCAATTTTAACTTTGCCAGGCCCTGGTCTATAGCTTTCATACCTACGCGTACTGCCTGTCTTACGTAGACTTCCGTATTGTCCATGGTCGGCACAAGGAAATCTTCGTGGATGCCCTGTTCTTCGGCCACTTCTGCTATGGCGTAAGCCGCCTCGATGTGCATCTCGTCAGATATTGTGGATGCTCGCACATCCAGTGTTCCTCTGAATATACCTGGGAATCCGATGGAATTATTGACTTGATTTGGGAAATCTGAACGTCCTGTGCCTACTATCCTTACGCCGGCTTCCTTTGCCTCCCAGGGCCATATCTCGGGTATGGGGTTAGCTTCGGCGAAAAGTATAGCGTCGTCGTTCATCTTGGTGAGCCATTCCTTCTTTATGGTGTCAGGTCCTGGTTTTGAAGCGGCAACAACAACGTCTTTTTCGGCGATAAGCTCAGGTAATCCACCATCCTGCTTTTCCTTGTTGGTTTTGTGTGCAAATTCCCACTTCAGAGGACTTTTTTCTTCGTCGATATCTTTTCGATCCGCGTGTAAAAGTCCCTTGGAATCGCACATATAAAGATTACTACCGGGTACTCCAGCTTTGAGCAGTGTTCTAGCAAGGCAGATGTTTGCCGCACCGGACCCGACGAGTCCAATCTTTACGGCTTTCAATGACTTGCCTACCACCTTCAATCCATTGATGATGCCTGCAAGCGTTATCGCGGCAGTACCCTGCTGATCATCATGCCAGACCGGTATGTTCATCTCTTCTCTCAATCTATCCAGAATGTAGAAACACTTGGGTTTAGATATATCTTCAAGATTGATGCCTCCGAAGGAAGGTGCCAACCATTTGACGAATTGAACGATCTCGTCCGGGTCGTGTGCATTGATGCATATTGGAAACGCGTCAACACCGCCGAGGTATTTGAATAAGAGTCCTTTACCTTCCATAACGGGCATGCTCGCCTCAGCACCTATGTTTCCAAGACCTAGAACACGGCTGCCGTCACTGACTACCGCTACGTTATTCCATTTATTCGTATGCTCGTAAACGGTCTCAGGATTCTTATGGATGTCAAGGCATGGTTTAGCCACTCCGGGAGTGTACCAAACTCCAAAATCATCAAAATCCTTTACCTGTACTTTAGGGGAAACTTCTATCTTACCTCGGTAAAAGGGATGCCATTTCATCGCTTTCTTTGCAGGTTCTTCAGCTTTTTTCAATAGCTCTTCTTTGGTTACCTTTTTTTCAGACATGGTTAGACACCGTTAGTCAAAAAATATGCCATGTATAAAAAGTTATGTCAACAGGATCACAACATATTGAACATAAAGCTTGTACCGAATGTTAGGAAAAGCCCCAGAATTATGGCCATGGCCAGTATCATCCATGCGCGTATCTGACCATCCAGTTGTTCCGCCGTAGCTGCACCATATATCAATCCTAAGGACAATACCAGTACTCCTATACAGTTCAACATCAGAGCTATGGGGATGAACATATGTGTATCGTCTGCTACTTCATCTTCCATCGGTTCAACGCTTTCAATAGTCGATCCGAATATCAAAACATAACCCACTATCAATAGGATTATACCGGTGATGCAGATATACAAAAAACCCTTCTTGGGTTTTATCCTAGATGAAACCGCCGGTGGTCTGGAGGGAGTGAAGCCACGGTTTTTACGAAATCTCGGAAGAATCGATCCTTCATCATCTATTTCATCATCGATGTCAGAAGGTGTATGTTCTTCGATAAAGTCTTTTGATGTTTCATGGTCCCATCGAAATACTCTACCGCAGTTAGAGCAAGAGCCGGTACCGTCATCGTAGAACTCAAGTTCTTCGGTCCCGCATTGGGAACATATGCCTTCCTTTGGCTTCTCTACCATATGTACACCTTTTCAGACATTAAATAGATTTACGATTAAATAACTTTCGACTATTTTCTCCAAAGGATGTCCACTTCGTCGGTACGGTAATTTTGTTTTATGTGGCTGTTCTCAACTGAGATATCCATCCCAGCTAGATGCATCAAGTATCCTGTCCAAGCGATCATGGCACCGTTATCCACACAAAATCCACCTTCCGGTACGTAGGTTTCTGCTCCTCTCTCATCCGCCATGATCCTCGTCATCTCTCTTAAACGCTCGTTTCTGACCACCCCTCCACCAAGCAATATCTGGGATTTTCGGGTGTGGGCAAGAGCCCTTTCCGTAACCTCTGTGAGCATGGCGAATGTGGTTTCCTGCAGGGAAAAACAAAGGTCTTCCATGGATGCATCGGAGTTCAAAGCCGCGGTCAGTATACCTGAGAAAGATACGTCCATACCTTTCACGCTGTACGGCAATTCCACCAGAGAGCCGTTTTTTGCCTTCTTTTCTATGACCGGTCCTGCGGGAAAAGGTATCCCGTAAGTTCTACCGAATTTATCCAGCATGTTTCCAAGACCGATATCAAGTGTCTCTCCGAAGACGCGGTACCTACCACGGCTGAATGCTATCACTTGTGTATTACCTCCGGAAACATACAGTAAAACAGGGTCTTCAGCGTCGGTCAACAAGCGTCCTATCTCCAGATGAGCTATACAGTGGTTTACGCCTACTAAAGGCACGTCTAGTGAAATGGACATGGCCCTGGCGGCAGTCGCTACGGTTCGAAGTGCCGGTCCCAGGCCTGGCCCCTGTGAAAAAGCAATGAGCCCTATTTCATTCGCCTCGATATCCGCACTCTCCAGTGCTTTGGATATGGTGTCGCTCATATTAGCGGCATGATGATTGGCGGCCTCCCTGGGATGGATACCTTCTACAGCCGGATATGTTAGTATGATATTGGATAATATATTACCATGATGATCAACTACGCCGATACCGAGTGTGTGAGCTGTTCCTTCAAATCCCAGTATGTACATGTAGATAATAAAAAGAAAAAAATAAGGGGTTTTATTTTCCGATGCGGTACACGCCAGTCCCACAATCCGGGCACTTGCCCTTTGTTGCCGGTCTGCCGTTCTTCATCGTTACTTTCTGAGGATTCTTTACCTCTACCTTTTTCCTGCATTTTACACAGTATGCTTGTGTCATGTTTATTCACTCCTACGGCAGATAGGATTACGAGTATTAAAGCTTTCCTCACAAATAGGGGTAATTTGGCTACAAAAATAGGTCAGGTGACCGTAGTAAGCCCCTTTCTGTTTTAAACGGCATTCGTCTATGCGTCCTACCTGTCGGTCACTGGACGTTCATCCCGATCAGTTTGGACTTGCTCCAGTGGGGAAGTCGCCGTTTCAACGATCCCTCCGGGTCTACGTTCAGCGGGTTATCTCACCTCCCTCACGGGAGGCTTCGCACACTTCATCACTCGCCGGAGGACGTGTCGTTTCTGCGCCCCATCAAGTTTTAACTCGATGTCCTTGGAGGGGTCTCCTCCGAAGGATTGCCGAGATTCTCACCTCGCTGCTTCGGTGCAGCCCACCTTTCCAGTGGAGAGGGGACTTTCCTCAGAGTCTAACTCCGTGAGCCGTTCTCGGTCTCCTGACCTAGCTTATATGTCGATGTAGGTGGTATATTATCTTTATGCACAACGGGTCAAGATCAGCCGACGGTGCGGACGTCCGGCTGTTCGGTCCCTTTTACTATCCATCTACCAGTTCCTGTATCGTAAATAAAAGTGCCCTTAAAAACGACCGGATCGCCATTTAACATGTACATATCTTCCGAGAGGTCCGATCCCTCTACAAAACATCCCAACCGATGAAACCCACCGTCCAGCTCTTCTATTTCGAAGTAAGTTCCACTGTAAGTAGCTTCCATGTCCGTAACCTTGCCCCTGACCTTTACCTCCATACCGGAGTACCACTGAGGGTTCTCAAGCAGATTAGGTAGCGTAGTGAATTTGCTGTAGGCCTCTTCCACTATGACCAGTTCCCCCGGTACGGTGACCCGCAGCGAGACGTCGTTCTCGTATAGTTCTACCACGCCTCTGACCCTTACAACAGCGCCGGGCATGATCTCGTGCTGTTCCTCAACGGCTTCTATGGCTTGTTCCTCCACCACGACACTCAGCGTATCGTCTTTATCTTCTCCGATCAGATCCAATATGTGCATAGACTGCAGCCCTATCATCTCGCTTATCACACCTTCCACTTCAACTTTAACACCTGCAAGATCGTGGTCTATTTCAGATATGTCCAGATGTTGAACGTCACGACTAGCGGTGTGGATATATAGGGATGCGGTACCTATCAAGGATATGGCTATCGCCAGTGCGATCATCTTTTCCTTGCTCAGCATCTCAGCCCTCGACTAGAACCTTTAGCTTCTTTTCAAGAACGTCTGCAGGGATATCATTCAGAGATATCCTGGTGGTACGACCCTTACCGGAGGACGCCGTTTCGGTATCCAGCAGCCCTTCGGCAGACAGTGAGTTAAGATATTTCCAGAATTGAGTGTGTCCAAGACTGCTGCATCCGTAATTTTCACACAACATATTGTAATGTTTTTCCAGATCTCCTGTGGTCACGAAGGAGCTGTTACGTAATTTTTGTACTGCGGCCAGAAGTATCATCCTTTCGTTTTTATTGATGGCCTTTAGACGGCTCACGGTCATATGTGGGTCCACATCTGCTTTCGCCGTTCTGATATCTTCCGGTCCGATACTGTTCTCCCCTTTTTGCTCAGCCAACATTGCGGATTTCTCCATGAGCTCTATACCCAAACGCGCATCACCTCTTTCTGCGGCTATGAGCGACAGTAGGTCGATCTCATCTTCTTCTATCGAGCCGGGATACAGGGCGAGTTCAGAACGGTAGAAAAGGATATCCTTCATCTCATCTTTATCGTAGGATGGAAACAGTATACGGTTACTCCTTTTGAATGTACTCAAGGCGCTCTCGTCCAGTAATTCAAGTACGTTTTTCTGAGATATCAATATAAGGGATACACTTCCCACCGGTATGGTGTTTTCATCATCGAAACGAGACAAAAGGAATACCAGCTCCGGTCCGTCACGCTGTATCAGGGCGTCGGCCTCGTCGAGTACGACGAACAGATGGGTGCTGTTTTTGTTGATGTGTTTCTTCATTATCCCCATCATCTCCCCTACGGAAAAACCTCTGTCCGGAAAATTCTTGTCGAAATGAGATACAAGTTTCCACATTATGGAACTTTTATTACTTCTTCTTCTGCAATTGACAAAAATATGGTCCACGGACTTCCCCTTCTCAGAGGCCCATTCTTTGTAATCCAAGCAAAATCTTTTTGCCGATGCGGTTTTTCCCGTACCCACATTACCGTGTAGAAACGCATTTTGAGACACACCGTTTTCCACCACTCTTCGAAAGAGCATGAATAGATTCTGCTGCTGTTCATCACGATGAGGTAGTTTATCCGGAACGTAATCGAAGGACAGTTTTCTCGGGTTCTTTATCACCCGTCCGGAAGGGGATTTGAAACTCATTTATCTCGCCTTTTAAAGTTCATTTACGCATCTCTGCTCCGCACGAGCCGCAGTAATCCGAGTCTTCTTCTGTGGGTGAATTACATATCGGGCAGAATATTTTGTCCTCGTCATCTTCCTCTTCTGACTCTTCACCCCATATTTCAGCACCATCTTTCTCGTCATCTTCCTCTTTCTGTATCTCTTCTTTCGTACGAGGTAATACCGAACCGGTTATGGCCACTCTACTGGCGGCCTTCAATTCACCGGAGTATTCGATGCTTCCGTCCACTTTTACATTCTTTTTAAGATCTACGTCTCCTATAGCAGATATATCTCCTACTTCGGAGCCTTCACCTATGTTAACGTCGCCGTCGCTTTCGATGGAACCCGTGTTGGACTTTGAACCGATATCAACGGCTCCGGCTCGTATCATACCTTGGATCTGCCCCTTGGAGCCGATCTTAACGATGCCCTTGGTGGCCATTATATCGCCGTCGATGAAAACAGAGTCCCCGATAGTAACGTCGTTTCCCCCGGTTATACAGCCTTTTACGGATACATCGTCTTCCAGGATCAACTTGCCGTCGCAGTAAATGTCTCCCACTACTTGCGAGTTCGAATGCAATATCAATTCTTCCGATGTACGTATGGAGTTAGTTCCATCTCTATCGTCGTATTTATCCAACTCCTCGTTCAATCTATGATTCTCTTCATCCAGCTCTTCGATTTCAGTTCTGAGCTGAGTGTTTTCATCTTCAAGATCCTGGAGTAGAGATTTTTTCTCCTGCACCAGATCCTTGAAATCACCGGCTTCACTCAGCCGGTTTCTCATCTCTTTTATCACCCTGTCTTTGTCCTCTATAACCTTTCTTTTATCCTCGAGTATCTTTCTTTTTTCGTCCCTCAAGCGAACTAGTTCTTTCTGAAGTTTTATTCGCTGGGTTTTCAGTTTCTTTATGTTGGACTGGTATTTTTCTAATCTTCGCCTTATCGCATCTTTGCTTGTTGGCATGATTTAACCTCTTATGTTCGCTCACACTCCATCAAAAGATTGCGTATATAATATTTATCGTTCAAAAAGTGTGCAGTTCGCTGATCTCAATTTATCTAAAATACCGTCAAGTCTTTCGAATTCTACTATGGAGAATATATCGCCCATCTTTGAGAGACGCCTTATGTTCTTCGCCATCACTTCCTCCCGGTGCTCCTCAAGGGCCCGATACCCCTTCAATCGGTTTATCTCGGTATCCCAATTCACAGCGAATTCCCTCGGAGTGTCTCCCGGGATGGTCTTTCTCAATAGCCTCTTTTCCCGGAACGACTGCATAATCCAATTCGTTCCCGAGACGTGTTTACAGTAAGCCATGGTGAAGTGGTCATCATCCATATCCAGAGGGTGCACCTTGATTCCGTTCTCATCGCAGTATTTTAAGAACACCGTATAAGAGGGCGGTGGTATCATCACATCTCCGAATCTTTTGAGATTATTGGCGTAAGCGAGTTCAGGAGTACTCAGTTCGTAATCCAGATCCAAAGGATCGTCCATGTTTTCAAGGGCTCTCAATTCTTCAGCCGAGATAGGTAGCCCGCCCACCGAGAATTCCAGTCCTTTGTATATCTCCTTGATCCTGATGGATTCCTGGACGAGACCCTTGACTACGCCTTCCAGATAGATATGATTATTTTCCGGATTTTTTAGTTCGTACAATTATTCAACTCCTCTCTGTTCTTTCCTTGAGCAGCTCCAGGATATCGTTTTTGGAATCAAGATATATCAGCTCTCGATGAGAGATGAGCGGCGTACCTTCTATACTGGTCTTCGTGTATCTTTTATCAAGGAATATCACCGATCTCTTTTCTGTCACCGAAGATAAATTTGCCACTATCTTAGCCTTGCTCTTCAGGTCCGTATTACCCTTGGAATGGAGGCCGCTGAGGAGCACTATGTCATCATCGGATGTGATAGCTTCGAAGGGGCAGTGATATGTAGGGACTATATCGTAACCGATGGTGAGCAGAGACTGGAATATCGCCCTCTGGAATCCATCTTTTATGTCCAGGCTCTCCAGTTCCTCAACGTCTTCTTTACTGTAATCCAGAGGATTCAAGGGCATTATCAGATCTTCACCCAGGAATTCTTCCAGCCTCAATGCAACGTCCAGGTCAACTCCCATACCATCTTCGTATTTCTGTATGGCCTTCCGTGAAACACCCGCGATCTCAGCTAGAGTACCGAGAGATATCCTCTGGTCACTTCTTGCTCTTTTGAGTATGTCCGAATCGATAGTTACGTAAAAGCCGCCGGGGGCAGAGAACACATAGGGTGGTATCCCTTCGAGAAAAAGATCTTCCATGGTGTCTGCCGATATCACGGGTATACCTCTCCTGGAGTATATCACACCGCGTTCAAGTTTTCGCCGTCCTCCTTTTAGTGAGATGAAAAGAGCAGAGCCGTTCAGTGCATTTGCCAATATCTGCATCTCTCGTGCATTACGAACACGGGAACTGTCGGCGTTCACCATGATATTGATTATCAAAAGTATGTTATCTCGACGTGCGATAACATCGAAACTTATACCTCTATCGTAATGTTTTTCGGAGAGATAGAATCCTGCTTTGGCCAGCACTCCTCTTACATCGTCGATCAACTGTGCCCTGTTCATGGGTGTTAAAATTAGTTTGCAGTACTATATAAGTTTGGCGGCTTTACCAAGGCTAAATGATCTCATCATCAAACGAAAATTCTAAAACCCCCTGTTCTTTCCCTGTGGTAATATGTTGGTGAAAGGACCAGGCTCTCCGGCACTATGCGCTAGGCTCGCTGAACGGCTTGATGGTGAAGTGATAGAAGTAGAACACAAGATATTCCCCGACGGTGAACGATACGTTCGTTTGAAGGGCGATGTAAGTGGCGAAGATTGTGTTCTCGTCAATACTACATACCCCTCGGAGAACATACTGGATCTGTTCCTTTTGCAGGACGCCATATTCCAGGGTGGAGCACGCTCTCTCTCCGTTGTAGTCCCTTATTTTTCCTACGCAAGACAGGACCAGTGTTTTCGTAGAGGTGAACCGATCAGCGCCAGATCCATAGCAAAAAGGATAGAGATCCAGGCAGATTCATTCTACAGTGTAGACCTCCACTCCAGCAAGATAACAGATTACTTTACGATACCGGCCGGCAATCTCAGCGCCATGGGGTGGCTGGCTGACCATGCTGAGTTACATGACCCGGACTTATTCTTATCTCCCGACGAAGGCGGCATCCAGCGCATAAAAGAAGCGGCCGAAGAAGTGAAGGTAGAATGGGACCACCTGGTTAAGGAACGGATAGACGGAGAAACAGTTAAGATCGAACCCAAAGGTATGAACGTAGAGGGTAAGACAGTGGTCATCCTGGACGACATAATCTCCACAGGCGGGACGATGCTTGAGGCTTCGAAACAGCTTTTGGCGCAGGGGGCGGAAGAAGTCCATGTTGGCTGTACCCACGGCATCTTCGTCGGCGATGCGTTCCAAAGGTTGAGTGAAGTGTGCGACAGTATATTTTGTACTGATACTATCGAAGGCAAGGGAAATGAGGTGACGGTAGCACCCCTTATATTGAAATCGGTATTCGGTCTAGAATAGCTCTCAGTTCGAGAACTGTGCGAAACTCCTTTTATATAACCTTATAACTCTTATATCTATCAAGATAAAAAAACTCCTCCTCGTAATAACAACCTCCTCAACCCTTTTTTTTCTTTATGGGTTGGGAAAAAGGTGCATAAAATGAAGCAAAAAACAAAGTTCGGTACCCGTTTCGGGGTCTTCGCGGCGTTCTTATTCTTAGTGATATCTTCGTTAGCACTCAGTGTTAGTGCGCAAGGATCCCTCGGTTCGGTTAACGATATAGACGTTTCCTCCTCTACGGAATACGGTCCGACCATAAACCTGTACAAAGAATCCACCGAATTGTACGGTGTTAGGTACAGTTACCTTTTGTTCGAACCCTTGGACCAGGAAGAGATGAATTTTAGAGTCGACCTCTCTCAAGTGGATTGGGAGACTCATCACGAGTATGTACCTCATGAACAATTCCCGCACATAGCCGTAAGATTCGAAAGCCCCATGGATGTAGATGGCAGGTACATCGGAACTCTGCATCTCACATCGAACGTATTCTCATCATCATCAGTTTCAGAGATAACCTTTTCATTCACTCTTGAAGACATCCCCGAACTCCCTGAAGGTAAATTCTTCATAGTTCAGGAGATATTGACACCCGGTTCTGTCAATCGTTCACCGGGCGATACGGTTCCAGGTAAAGAGCCTATAGAATTCTTCGAACTTTCAGTTGCAAATCACAAGGGATACTATAGTTGGAGCACGGATGCCCGTGTTGACGGTACCCGCTCCAATACGGAATACATCTCTGGAGCCAACAATTTCTTCTTGGGTGTCGACTACAATCCGGAAGTGGATCAGATATCCATCGAATCCATAGAGTTGGAGAATACGATGATGGGTAGTTCCGTACTACCGGTACCTGAGCCGATATCTCGTTTACCTTCGATCCTTGTAGGTATTTTGATAGGCAGCAGCTTCATCGTAGGTGTTGCCGTCGAGAAGCGCCGAGAATTCTACAAAAACAGGGACACGACTTCGGTGGTAAGGCTGGAAGACTCACCTTACTATAAAGGCAGGTCGTAGGGTAAACCGATAGATTCAGCCAATCTTTTTAGACCATCTCCATCTCTAGCGTTGACCTTGATCAATTCTCCGTGAGGGTTTATCTTCTTGAAATCAGATTCGATGACTCCCGTATCCACTTCCATCAGATCTGCAAGGTCGATCTTGTTCAGAACCGAGATCTCGGATTGTGCGAATATCAGCGGATGTTTGCGTATCATGTCGTCCCCTTCGGTCACAGAGATCATCACTATACTCTTCTCGGTACCGAGTGGAAAATCCACGGGGCATATCAGGTTGCCTACGTTTTCGATGAACAAGATGTCTATATCTTCGAGTGGTATCTCTTCCAGTGCGTGACTAACATCGTGTGCGTCCAGATGACAGTCTTTACCGGTATTGATCGCTACTGCGGGTATATCCTTCTTCTTAAAACGCAGGTAATCGTCCTGTCCTGCCAGGTCGCCGGCGATGGCGCCTACCCGTAGATCCTTTATACCTTCTGATAACTGTTCTATCAAAGTTGTCTTGCCGGAGCCGATGGCACCCAATATATTGAATGCCCTGACATCGTGCTCTTTGAATAAGGCAGCGTTCTTTTCGGCTAGTCGGTTGTTTTCATCAAGTATGTTCTTTTCCATCATAACGTCACAAATTTTGTGCATCACTCCAAATCAAACACAGATAGATTATAAACTTTGTTCCTACTAGTCGTCACATCTTTGATGTGAAGAAAGAAGGACAGCAGTCCTTCTATTCGCAAAACCAGGGGTTTTGCTCACACGTAGGAATTTAAACAAATTCCTTCTACTCACGAAACCTGCGGTTTTGTTCGCACGTCGGAATTTAAACAAATTCCAACTACTCTCAAAATTTTCAATTTTGTTCATACGTCGGAATTTTGGCAAATTCCCCCTACTCTCAAAACCTTCGGTTTTGTTCGCACGACTGGTAAGAGTTCAGCCGTGTGAAGTTTGAATGATATTTTTTCCATGTTCGATCAG
>CAYVTG010000034.1:0-18016 GCA_964454575.1 uncultured Thermoplasmata archaeon | reverse complement strand
GGAATCCAGTGCCTGGATGAGAAGTCCGTCTTTTGTAGAATGTCTTTCCTCTGTATCCTTCTCAGATATCTCACGCTCCTTTATCTCATCCATGCCGTTTTCAACGGATGGAAGTATGGCATCTCTCAGAGATGACACCCGTTCCTGAGATCGAACGCCTCCGTGAACCAGTACATTTCGCAGCATCTCTTCGTCTGGTTCGTGCATGTCGAGGCGGGATGCATCCGCGGATTCCATAATACCTCCCTCGATCACCTCTGTTTTTACTATCTGGAATGATACGTAAGGCCCCACTTCGCCGAGCAAGGCCTCCGCCGTTCTCTCGGCCGTGCTGTCAGCATATCCGCTCCCGTGAAATCTTTGGTAATTATCCGTCAGTAGATCCTTAAGATCTTCTATCCTTGGGTCCGGGTTGAAGTAGTCCTTTACTATGTCCAGTATCCTATCGGGGTTTTCCCTAAAATGATCGAATGTGTCTTCGATAGCCGAATTGACCGCCTTTTCGATGTCATGAAACATGGATCGTCTGGAATATACGTCTACCTCCACTTTGTTGTACTTTGCGATGATCGCCTGTATCGCCGGCTGCTCGGTGATGGCATCGACGATAGTTTTGATCAACTCCTTGAACATGTATTGTACGTCGTCTATCTCTTCGTCTCCCTCATCCGAATAACTTTCCGTGTAGAATTCCTGCCATATCTCGTCGCTGCCATCGAGTATATCCAAGGATCGATACAGTATCGGTCCTCCGTTGACGTTTACATTTACCGTGTGGATCGCGTATTCGTACCCCGCTAGTACTTCCTCGGCACCGCAGCGCACTTCAACGCTCTCACCGTTTGAATCCTCCACAACGACGGTCTCGGAACAGGTATCGTTCCTTTTATGGTGCACCTCTCCGTGTCCGCAGGAGTACCGGTAAAGCCGATGCTCCTCTCCAACCAATCTCGTCTTGTACTCCAACTCGTATATCTCGTTGAAATCGTCGGAAAGCCGAGGGTATCCTTGGATATACTCACCATCTACAGTATCATAGGGCAGATAGGTGTCCCTTATCACATGGGTTCCCATGAGCCCGGCAGCGATAAAGATCTCCTCTGCCCAGTCCTTTACCATGTTCACCTGCTTAGGGTTGATCTCGACCTCGTCGTCCTCCCAGAAGGTCAGTACGTCCAGTACGGTTTTTCCCAGTTCAGCCGCACTGTCGGTGAATTCCTTCAGTTTTAACACACCCTTCAGGGCAAGGTTGGCGAAACCGATAACGCCGAAGTATTCTAGATATTTTATAACTAACTGGTCCATGATCGCGTAGAGTGCCTGCATTATCACCGCACCTATGTCCAGCTCGTTTGCATCGTCCTTTGAAACGGTGTCGTTATCGTAGCCGCAACCGTGGAAGAGTGCTACAAGGTCTCCGGGATCCACCCTGCCCCGGCCTATGTAGGTGTCTATCAGCACCTCCAGACTCACCACTCCCGAAACCGTAGTGTTCTCCACAAGGGCTTCAAGGGCATAGGGATCGTAGGCCCTGTACTGATATGCCATCTCCAGCATGATGGCCAGATTGAGAGCCATCTCAATGTCCTCGATGGTTAGGATATCCACCGTACTCTTTTTTGATGAATTATCGAAATTCTCGAAGGACATCATCCCGTAGCCCATCAAGGTACGGTACTGTGCAAGAGTACTCAGTATGTACCTGGTTATCCTGGCCACCTGCCCCTCCGAACCCTTCAGTTCGTTACCGAAACTCTTCATCTTATTCCTTAAAAAGGGGTACGGTACATCAACGCTCATGTCTATATCTTCCGTCCGGTTCAGCCTGAGCCCGTTGTCCTTATCTTCAGCGGTGACTGAGATGCTGCCCTGGATACCGTAATAAAACGTTCGATTGTTCCTTCCGAGCTCACCGGGAACATCCGTGGCCATCTTCTCGAAGCGTCCCCTGTCATCGGCTGTTGGTAAGATAACATCGATCTCGGTCACCGACGGTTTCATGGTCACGTTCGTACCGTCTTTTTCTACCATAACCTTGTACCTGCCCTTGTTCAAACACTCGGAACTGTTCAGATATTCCTCCACACGCGACTCGAACAGTCGGGTAGAATTGTCCAATACAAGCCCGCTGTTGCCGTCGAAAGCGCTCTGTATGGCTATGGAGTGCAGTTTTGCCTTAACGGATTCAACTGTTTTATCGGCAGTCTCTTCGAGGGCCGCGATACGGTCTGTTCTCAGCCGATCTTCGTAGTTCAAGTTATCTATGTAAGATATATACGCGACTGCGACCAGGGAGAGGAGTATTATCAGAACTCCCATAAGGGCGAAGGAGGCAGTGCCTTTGTCGTTACGGTATAGTTCCCTACGGAGCATGCTTTCCCGCGTGCCATCTATAACCCATATAAACCTTTTTCGAAGGCTGGTTTTCGAAGGGTTTATAAACAACAGTCATCCTTTTAACGTTGATTTAACAAGTGATCTATATGGAAGGTCTTAAGATAGAAAATGTAGTGGCGTCCTCCTCGATGGAGGCTAAGATAGACCTCGTGAAGGCTTCAAAAGTCCTTGAAGGTTCAGAATACGACAAAGAAAAATTTCCGGGCCTTGTTTTCCGCATAAAAGACCCAAAAACCGCTATACTTCTTTTTTCCAGCGGTAAAGTAGTCTGTACGGGAGGTAAGACACTCGAGGATGCCGAGGTCAGTGTAAACACCATAAAAGGACTTCTCAACGAGCACGGTCTCGAAACATCGGAAGAAGTCGATGTAACAGTGCAGAACATAGTGGCATCCTACGGGCTCGGTCAAGAACTCAACCTTAACTCCGTTGCCATGACACTTGGATTGGAGCGTGTGGAGTACGAGCCGGAACAGTTTCCAGGTCTGGTTTACCGACCAAGGGACTGCGACGTCGTACTATTGTTGTTCGGCTCGGGAAATATGGTATGTACAGGCGGAAAAAATGTACCTGCCTTGGAAGAAGCGGTCGATACCGTAAAACACGAGCTAAAAAAGGCGGGATTGATCCATTAGAGACATACCTATTTTCGACAATCACGTTCATCTTCAGGATATCGGAGATAACGTTAAAGCGGTCAAAAAATTCGAAAAGGCCGGAGGTACCCACATGGTCGTTTCTCACATGCCGTATCATGATCTTAGGGAATGGGACACCAAAGGGTACAAGCCCATATATGAAAGAACACTCGAGCTTGCCGACAGAGCTAGGAAGGCAACGTCTGTTGAGATATATGTGACCCTGGGACCATATCCTGTGGACTTACTCAATCTGGAGAAGATAGTAGGTATGGAAAAGGGGGAGCAGATACTCATGAAAGGTATGGAATCAGCAGCCAGCTACGTGGAGGATGGCAAAGCCATCGCCCTGGGAGAGATAGGTAGACCTCATTTTGAGGTCAGTGACGAGATACTGGATGCATCTAACAGGATCATGAAGTACGGGATGGAGCTGGCTTCAGAACTTGGCTGTCCGGTGGTACTACATACGGAGAGTGCCACACCCGAAGTTTGTAAAGAATTGGCGGAGCTGGCAGACGATGCCGGTCTTCCTCGGGAAAAGGTGGTTAAGCACTACAGTCCACCCATCATAGACAAAAAAGACAATCACGGCCTATTTCCATCGGTCCTTGCCAGCGAAAAGAATCTTCGTGCGGCACTATCAAAGGGAGACAGATTTATGATGGAAACCGACTTCTTGGACGACCCGACCAGACCAGGGGCGGTGCTTGGCATCAAGACGGTTCCAAAAAAGAGTATCAAACTGATGGAAGAAGGCGTGCTGACGGAAGGATCGCTTCTCAAAATACATAAGCATAACCCTGAAAAACTCTACGGAATAGACGTGGAGATCTAGTTTACAATGCATTTTTTATCTTAGTTACCAATTCTTTGAAGCAGTTTTCGCATATCGAACGATCTCCGATCTTTTCGTATTCCCTTGACCATCTTCCGCAGAAGTGGCATCTATCCGAATCTAAAGGCATTTTTGATCCACCTTGATGTATAACGCACAAAGAAGCAATAAACTTTTTGTTCATTCATCTATTTCACTTAAAAAAGGTCTCCATACGCTCTTTTACACGGCTCAGTCTTTCGTCATATCTTTGTAGATACGGTGCATCATGCACATATCGTACTCTTTTCTTTCTACCTTCGTTACTGCGATACAGATAATATTCCAATCGATTGATAATGACTACCACCCCTGCGAAGAGTACAGCCACATAGGGCAGTAAAGCCTGATCTAATCTATATTCTGTCATACTGAAGGGATAGTACAGATAAACCGCATCATCTGGTGAGAAAGTGTCCAACAAAAGATGACTCGTGGATATGAGCATGACCAAAAGTGCTATCCGGGTGTATAAAGATCTCCTACTGCCTTTCTCGTAAACGTGAGCTCCGAGAAGTATGAGTCCAGGTATGTACAGCATCACTATACCCGTAGAGAAGTACCTTTCATCGAATATACCGCGCATGTAGAATATGTAATCCATATCTATTAAACCGTTGACTAAGAAGGCAGCCAGAACGATTATCGCATATCTATGTTTATTATTTATGCCCATGCCCAGCCCGATGAGTACCGATATGGCTACGTGTATCGCAGGATGCATCGCTTTAAAACAGATGTTCGTAATATTAATATTTGCCCCTATTTATCGTGTAAAAGTAAGAAAAAGGGAGGGATTATCCGGAATAGCTTCCGGAAATCGAAGGAAAATATAAAATATTTTCCTGTAGAGGGTGATTATCGTGATGTTATTTCGTTATGCCGATGCATGCACATCGAGAAAGCCTTTATAAATCTTTTGGAGGATGACTGGATACCACAGCGATGGTGATTACAGCGTGGTCTAGACTTTGGACTACTGACCTGTGATCTATCTGTTAATAGCAGACATCCGAATACCCAATATATCTGGATAACATTAAATACGCACATATTCTCTATACTCATAAGATGTCCTCCAAATGGCTCTTTCTGGTGATATATCTGGCCGGTCTTCCGATACTGTTACTATCTCCGTATTTTCTGTTTATCTTTGCTGTTGTGATGCTTATCGGGATATGGATATATAGCGGGGGCATAGCTTCCGGAAATCCCTACAAAAGGATGGCTTTGGACGGCAACCCGGATTGGTGGCAGACCCGGCAGTATAAAGATGAGGCGGAGAGAGGAGACGAAACAGATTACGATTTCATCAACTTCTTCGGATTCGTGGGCTTTGCATGGATAATCACATCGTTGGCATCCTTCGTCTTTTTTCCGTAGAGATGGTGTAAAAAACCTCCGATTTCTACGGAAATTTGGATCCATGTACGATGGTAAATACTAAATTGATAGAGGATCAAAACCTACTAACACTGTAATAACAAACATTTGGAAGAAGTATGACAACGTAATGGCAAACTTTTTAATGGTAAATATATGTGATGTCCTCGTAATCCATAAGTATCATCTGCTACCCCTTCATCATCTATTAACGTACCATGGCTCTTGATTTCTTAGTCGAATAGGTCGCGGATCAGTGAATATGTACGAACAAATGGGTTCGATAACTTTTCTTAGAAAATCATTTAAACTTCAAAACAGATGATTCAGTTGATGGTATCAGATACAGTTACAATACCCAAAGAGGAATACGATCAGATGAAAAAGGAGCTAGAGAAATTAAACAAAATAAGACGAGAGTTGGAAAACAAAGACGAAAGTGAGAAACCCATTTCACTCAAAGGAATGGCTGGCTCAGGTCGTTGGCACTCAATCTAACAGCTCGGGAATGATGTCCCGGAAATCCCTAACGACCTTGAGGAATATATCCTCTTCTTTAGGCTCATTCTCTGTCATTATTGATAAATAGAACTTGCAAGTATTTGTAGTTTAGCTTGCCAAGACTGTCATGTTGTCCACACCATAAACAATACAAGTATCGATTTTAGTTATGGTTTCCTGATCATCCGGAGAGGATAAGGAAGAAGAACTTACTTCGTTCGAAAGAAGTGTCGGAACGTAGTTCCAACTTTATCAAAATAGGAGATTTTAATAAGTTAGGGCACGGGGACCTAACAAGATTACGCAGTAATTTTGTGGTCCAGTGGAAATCTTTGATTTCCACAGAGTGGCCACATTCACAAAGTGAATGGGGGCACGGGGATTTGAACCCCGATCGACGGGTTTCCTCCACGAAGGGAGCTACCCTCCATGTATTATCGAATTACGGGTCACCGCTCCAGTTATTCATCATCCCATAACTGGTCAGCAAACCCGATTGGCGATCATTCCACGTAACTGGAGCCCATAAGGATGCCGAGTTACCCTATACCCCCATCGGGTATATCAGCAATGTAGAAAACCTCATCCTTTTTAGGTTTTCCGTCTCCATTATCATATCAAATCTGGCATGGCAGCTTTAACATCGGTCAATCGGTGAAAATTCATCAGGCCGGTCTCGGTGATGGGATACACAACAAATTCATCCGGTGAAATTTCCCGGAGTGTTTCAGATAGAAAACCGTCGGCAGTCAGTATATTCCTACCGTGTGTAAGGGGATTGAATGCAGGCAGAACGATAATCCTTTTCTCAGGATGATATAAAAAACAATGAAGGCTCACCACACCACCGGAATCGTCCCGTATACGCAGTGCCGGATGTTCGTGACCCTGGACGAGTATACCATCAAATTCAACCCCCAAGTGTCCGTGAGCTGCGGTCACTTCACCAACGCAGCGTTTCTCTTCTTCCATCCTTAAACTTCTACTGCTGATCAGAGTGCGTAAAAAATTATCGTGGTTACCACGAACAAAAGACAAGTTGGTACGTTCCAAAATGTAGTCCATTATCCCATACATGTCCATCTCGTAGCGCTTACCGAAGGAGTGCTTGAAGTCACCCACGACCACTATCTCTTCAGGCCCGTACTTATCCATTATCGCCGAGACCCGATCCATTATTTTTTCTCTTTGTATAGGCGGCAGTGATATACCGTCTTCAACCATGGATGTTTCGTATCCCAGGTGAAGGTCGGCGATGAAAACAGTCTTATAGTCTTCGTAATAAACAGAAAAATCAGAGTTGATAAATATCCCAGGCTCTAGCTCTACACTATGCATATTCAGGAGACTATCTCTTTGAATACATCCTCGTCCTTAACGTCCTGGAAAGCCTCATCTTCCGGAGCCTCTTCGCGGTACTCTTCGTTGAGTGATATCGCCCTTGTGAGCAGTGGTTTAAGCAGCTTCAGATTACCCTGTTTAGCGGCTATCTTTGCCTTGTAGTACCAGGCACCCGGTGTATCAGACTCACGCTTAACGACTTCGTTGAAGGCCGCCATCGACTCTTCGTAATCGCCCAACTGGAACAAAGCCGCTCCTTTACTCAACCATGCTACTACTTCGTCTTTATCCATCTCGAGTACTTTATCAAAGGCTTGGACAGCTTTTTTATATTCTCCAAGTTGATAGAGACATGCTCCCTTATTGTGCCAGAGATCAATGTTGTTCTCACCCATATCGATCAGTTTATTGAACGTTTCCAAAGCACCTCTGTATTTAGCTGCGGTATAAAGCGCATCTCCCTTACTGTAAAGGAGTGGTATGTTCTTTGGGTTCATCTCCAGTGCCTTGTTGAAATAAGTTATATCCGTTTCGTCGAGTTCGTGAAGTCGTTTGTAGAGTTTCAAAGCTTCCGGCCTCTCTCCTTCCTTTTCCAACAACTCGGCCTTCTTACGTATGAATCTGGGATCTGACGGATCGATCTCAAGCAGTTTATCCAGTATCTCATGGCTGTTGGAATCCTGTTTGAATGCATCCATGAAAACTTCTTTAGCTTCTTCGGTTTTACCTTCCTCAAGAAGTTTTTCGGCGTTGGCAAGTACGAATCTACTATCATCAGGTCTGAGCTTCATCAATTCTTCCAGTGCGACTTCGTCGCTTGGATCAAGTTCAACTACCTTTTCATATGCTTTTGCAGCCTTGTCCTTGTTCCCAAGACGTTTGAAATTCTCAGCTTCCAGCCTCCAAAGATCCGGGTCGTCCGGGCTTTGTTTTACCATCTTGTGGATGTGCTTAACGTTGGCAGGGTCGATATCAAGAAGACGACTGTAAGCTTCGATGGCCTCTTCTTTACGATTCAACAATCTAAGAACATTGGCCTTGTTCAAAAGTGCCTTTTCGTTCTCCGGATCGAGCTTAAGACCTTCGTTGAAGCACAATAAAGCGTATTCGTTCATCTCGTTCATGCTGAAATAGGTCATCGCCTTGTTCAACCATGACGATACATTCTTCGGGTTGAGATTGAGAGCCATCTCGAAGCATTCGATGGCGTGGTCGTGTTCTCCGGCGTTGAAGAATCCTTGACCTATCTCATTGTATATATCCGAAAATCTATCCGGGTCTTTGTTGACGGTAGCTCTTTCGTCGGTCAAAAAACGTAATACTCTTCTATACTCATATACTGCTTTACTAGTCTGCCCGCCTTTCTGGTTATCTATGGCATCGGCGATCATGGATTTTGCTTCGTCAGCAACCTTCTCTTCTTTGCTTCTACCAAACGGCACTATGATTTCTCCTGATATTTGAATTAGGGCTGATACTTACGTAATGAACAATTCTGATATAAAATCTTCGGTGGTTCTTGTGTTAACAATCGATCATCTTAGCATATCGCCAACTTCTTCGTCCATCCGTTTTAAGAAAAGGTCGATCTTTTCTTCATCGACTGTGGCACCGGATGCTATGTCGTGTCCGCCGCCGGAGCCGTCAAATTCTTTGGAAACCTTCCTGCAAAGCTCACCAAGGTCCAATCCTCTTTCCACGAGATCTTTCGTCCCCCGTGCGGAAATATCAACACGCCCGTCGACTTTACTCAAACCAAAGGCCGGTTTACTTCGATCAAAGAGATACAGCATCCCCAGACCAGCCAATTCACCCTTTCTTGCCTTCTGTCTTTCATAGAAGTATTGAATATTGTTCAAACTTATCGGTCCTTCCTTTTCAAATTCGATTATCCTCTGTACCATGTTCTGCCGATAATCCTCTCGTAAACCCTCGGCGATATCTTTAGCTCCACGATCTCCGAGACAGAAAGATAGTGCAAGCCCAGGTTTGGAAACGCGTGAGCATGCATTCAACAATTTGTAAAGAACATCAATACTGATCCCTAGAGTGGGTGAGATGTATTTATCGCCCCTTATGCTCTCAACGATGAAGGCCGGTGCACCGTGTTTAAGTAAGCTCAGTCCAAGAACGGAAGTTAGCTTTCGCTCTTTATCTCTTGGGATCTCGTCTACCGGTGTAGCGGGATCAAGGTCGATATCTTGGAGCATACCTTCTATCTTATTGGTCCTACCGGATACACCCGGGAAGTATGGGTCGCATGAATAGATCAATGCTTCACGTATATCCTTACCGTCTATGCGTAGACCTTTTTCGATCTTCAACGCCCCTCTTTCTAAAGCTTCGTCGAGGATATCCTTATTCAAGCCCTTGAATCCGTCTATATTCTGCTTGTCTGCAGCGGCGCCGGCCAGGCCATATATCGCCTTGCCCCAGTTATTATCGTCATATGATATCGCCAAAACGAATGCAAGTGTGCCCCCACTCACCTCCTGTGCACCGTCGATATCGAATTCATGCGGATTGATGAATATCTTATCTTTCTTATCCTCTGCAACCTCCTCTACCCTGTGATGGTCCAGTACGATAACCGGAACATCCAGTTCGGATATAGTGCTTGTGTGACTCGCCCCGATATCAGTGAATATCATGGGTAGATCTTCAGGGATCTTCTCTGGAAATGAATGTACAAAAGTACAATGAAAACCCTTTGCAGACTTCATCAACATACGAGAGATCACTGCGGCAGCCGAGATACCGTCTGCGTCGTAGTGAGTGACTATCCTAAATTTATCGTACTCCTCGAGTAACGCGACAGCTTTGTCGAACTTTGTCTGTAATCCTTCCTGTAAACGGAGCAAATTCCCTCCTCACATGCGTTGATTATTTTACCAGCATCTCGGCTTTATCCATGGAGTACTTCCAGTCGGCAGGTAATACACCTTCTTTCTTGTAGTACTTGGCCAATCTTCTGATCTTTGCCTCTACAAGGTGCAGACCTCTTTTATTGCTCAGGTCCTTCCTGTTTTGTACCATGTGATCCCGAAGATTTACAGCCTTGGTCATGAGTTCGAGAAGATCTTCCGGCATATCCGGATACACTTTCAGTTCCTTCATGAT
The DNA here is from genome assembly GCA_964454575.1 of uncultured Thermoplasmata archaeon. GTDB lineage: Archaea > Thermoplasmatota > Thermoplasmata > Halarchaeoplasmatales > Halarchaeoplasmataceae > Haladaptatiplasma. The sequence continues at coordinate 7,759 of CAYVTG010000034.1, read as the reverse complement.
GTCGGAAATCTTTTTTCCGGTTATAAGCTTAACATCGGGTACTCCATACTGATCCCTCATCGTCACTCCTATCTCGCTAGACGTCTTTCCGTCCTTGGCTAATGTGCCGATGACTTCAACTATCTTGTCTTCATCGATCTCTACCCATTCCGGAGTGCCATCTACGAGTGGTTTCGTCGAACCCGATTTACCGCGTTTTCTTGCGTGCATTCGTGCCATGTTTATATCCTCTAAATGATTGAAAGAGAAGGTCTCATAAATGTTCTAATACTTAAAGGTTACAGTCTCTTGACATCGAAAAAAAAGATATACCATGAAGTATATGACGCCTTGATGTTATGTAATCTCCTGTGTGGGATCGTCATCCTACTACTTATAATCGCAGGTATAGCATACCTGATGGGCGCGGACAGGATGGGCGAATTCGCTCTAGACCTTATCCGTATCATAATCGTAGTCGTGTTGATCGTGATATTATTGGCACTGGTGCTTTTCATCATCGGATATATATCGTGGGAAGGTCTGCCTATAGACACGAGCCTTTTCAGCGTCAAACATCAATATAAAGACTTATTAACTCCCTTTCTTTTTTAGTGCGTGATGGCAAAGCCGAAAAAGATCATACTGGTATTGTTGGTACTCTGCGTCATCCTTTTACCAGCATACACGCATGCTTTACCTCATGTCGGCGAGGACGATGAATACGTAAAAGACGTATCTACCGGTAAAGATGCGGAGTTCGTATGGACCCTTTCCAGAGATGACTCGGTTGATCATGCAGTCCGTGCAGTCGTAGATCAAGATGCCGACTGGGACTACGAAGTATCAAATTCTCATTTTGTACTGGACGAAAATAATCCTTACCAGATAGTCAGCATCACTTTCAACGTACCCCAAACTCCCGAAGAAGATTCCATGGACGCCACAGTCATATTCCGGTTCAGAGAACTCGGTGCCGATGGATATGAAGAAGTAACACAACCGGTAACAGTGAACGTGAAAGGCGCTGTTCCGGTGGAGGAATCCAATACCATCATCGGTGGTTTTGCTAATCCACTTCCCGGCCAGTTAAATGATCCCTATGGAGCCTTTGGACTGAATCTTTTGATCTGGTTCATCATCGGCTGGGTATTTTACTTCATGGTGAGCCCGGTCATACACGGATTCACCAAAAAGACGAAAACAAATATCGATGAAGTTATAATCCGTATGATACGGAAACCGATTTTAGTACTGATATTCATCTACGGTTTATTAGAGTCTTTGATGAGGCTCAACCTCAAACTGGGTATCCGTACGACCATATACCAGATATACCTTGTAACCGTGGTGGTCATCGGTGTGTTCGTTACATACAAGATAGTTCTAGCCGTACTAAAAGAGGTGACCGATGAGAAAGGCGGTAAAGAGAGTATGTTCGGAACGGTGCTCAGACCGATACTGGAAAAGATAGTAGGTGCCATCCTGCTCATCGGTGGTCTAATATTGGTATTCAACGTGCTGGGGATCGAGGTAACTGCACTGTTAGCCGGTGCCGGTATCGTCGGTCTGGTGATAGCCTTCGCCGCACAGGACACGCTTTCAAATTTCTTCAGCGGCATGCACTTGCTGCTGGACAGACCTTTCAAGATAGGGGATATAATCCTTCTCGAAAGTGGTGAATACTGCCGTATAAATGACATAGGCTTGAGGACGACCAAGCTGTACAACATCCGTGACCACGAAGGCATAATACTTCCCAACAATAACTTGGCTAGCCAGAAGATAGTCAATATCGTAGAGCCCGATGCCACCATACGGGCCCCCATCGAAGTGGGAGTTGCCTATGGTTCCGACGTCGAGAAGGTAAAAGAGATACTTTACGAGGTAGCGGAAGAACACCCCGATGTTTTGATCGACGAAAATCACAGTACAAATGTACGCTTCAAAGATTTTGCAGACTCCAGCCTTGTTTTCTCCTTGAGAGTATGGGTCGATGAGGTCATAAAGCAGTGGACGGTGACCAGTGATATCCGAGAAGCTATCGATAGACGTTTCAGAGAGGAAAATATCCAGATACCATTCCCTCAACGGACGGTATGGCTGCACGAAACCAAAGAAAAAGAGTGATCTCTTTTCAACAAGTATTTTAAACCCCGAACATCATTGTTGAGCCGATGGAAAATAAAACACTGAAACTTTTCAGAGAATGCGCCTCCGTCGTGGAGGATGCCATAGAGGGTTTGGACACTGCGTCTTTGGGTAAAACCAAGATGATGGGAGCCGACGGAACCCCTACCAGCGAGCTGGACAGCATGGTAGAAGATGCGGCCGTTGAATTTCTTAAAGAGAATTGCGATCACAATATATACAGCGAAGAGTGCGGATTTGTGGAGGGTACCGGTGAAGGCAGTATAATCATGGACCCAATAGACGGTACCAGCAATGCATTGACCGGTATACCATTCTACAGCCTCTCTCTCGCATTCACTCCGGAGGGATTTTCCGAAACCTCTGTTGGCTATGTAAAGAACCTCCCACTGGGAAAAGAGTACTACGCCGTTCGTGGAGAGGGCAGCTATCTCGACGGTGATAAGCTTCCCAGGCTGCCGCCGAATAAACAGTTGAATTTTTCCGTCTACATGGGCCGCAACGCACATCCCGACTCGGTAGGTGTAGCTTCATTGGCTCGAAGAACTCGCTCTCTGGGCTCTGCGTCTTTGGAGATGTGCATGGTGGCCGAGGGCGTATTCGATCTGTATTATATCGTAACTGTCAACAAAGAACGCAGTCTGAGGATAACCGATATATGCGCATCGACCCTGATACTCAGAGAGGCAGGCGGTGAAGTATACGGATCTAAATGGACCCCGGTCGATATGCCCTTGGACGTTAGTGCCAGGAGCGATGTGATCGCCGTAAAGAACGGATCCGTAAGGAAGGTGATAGAATGACATTGAGATTCGGTGTATATGGAAATGAACACGATGAAAAAGTATTGGACGTTATAGGCAAACTGGACTCACACCCACTTGTGGATAAGGTGATGTACCACAAACATATCGCCGATAAATTGGATAAAAAGGGATACGACCTAAAGGAGATAAAAGAAGCCGGTCTGGATCTCATGATGACCGTCGGTGGAGACGGGACCATACTACGACTTCTACAGCAGAGCGACTTCAAGATACTCGGTATAAACACCGGAAGGGTGGGGTTCCTGACTGCGGTGGATCTGCCGGAACTGAACGATGTTCTTTTACGGATGGACCATGGAGATTATCACATCGACGAACGTATCAAACTAAAAACACTACTGAACGGAGAAGATATCGGTGAATCCACAAATGAGGTTGTTGTTCATACAGATAGAGTGGCAAAGATAAGGGCATTTGAAGTGCATCTCAACGATTCCGTTGTGGACCGTTTCAGGGCCGACGGAGTGATAGTCTCAACACCCACCGGCTCCACATGTTACTCCATGAGTGCCGGAGGACCTATAATAGATCCACGGGTCCAGGCATTCGTTATCGTGCCCATATCTCCATATAAACTCGCCACCAAACCGTATATCGTACCTACGGATACCGAGATATGCATAAAGCTCATCGAAAAGGGTAAATCATGTCTTATGGTTCCCGATGGCCAGAAGGAACATGTGGTCAACGATGAAGACGATATAAGATTCAAGATCGGAGATACCACCGCCAAGTTCGTGAGATTCGAGCACGATTTCTACAATCGTATACGTAAAAAACTGGTGTGGAGATGAGCATACTCGGTAAGAAGAAGATCGTAGGGATAACCGAGAAGATACTCCGTATGGTATTCGAAGCTTCAAAAGATGCATATCCGCACGAATTCGCCGCTGGGATGCGCGAGATAGACGGGATAATCTCTGAATTGATACTCGTACCCGGTACCATATCCGGCCCCAGGAGTGCACTGCTCAGATTACATAATCTTCCCATCGATTACTCCATGGTAGGCGTAGTTCACAGCCATCCTTCTCCGCACATCGAACCGTCATCCAACGACTTGAACATGTTCGGACGCTACGGCAGGGTTCACATAATCGTCGGAATGCCTTATGATATGAGTAACTGGCAGGCCTACGACTACGACGGTAAAAAGATCGATCTGCCGGTCATCCGATGATATCTTCGTAAACTCCTTCTATCTGTTCGGCGACTTTATCCCACGTATACTTTTCCTCGACTACCTTCCTACCGAGCTCACCCATCTTTTTCGCCATATCCGGATTTTCTAATATAGTCCTTATCTTCCCGGCAATATCGATCGGTTTCATCGGCTCGGCCAGCAGCCCGTGTCTTCCTTCAACTATCACATCTCTCACACCGGGTATGTCAGATACGACCACTGGGACTCCGGAAGCCAGTGCCTCCAGTGCGACTATCCCGAAAGCTTCCAGCCGAGATATGGACGGGAGGACGAAGACATCGGTGGCGGCATAGTATTCAGGTAACTCCTTCATAGGGACCCGTCCTGCGAAGATGACTCTATCCTCCAGATCATTGCTGCGCACTAGCTGCATAAGATATTCTTTGTATTCTCCAGTACCCACTATCACGTATTTGACGTTATCATCCATATACGTCGCGGATCTTATCAGATACTGGATCCCTTTGTGAGGTACCACTCTACCCACGTAGAGCACCATATTTTCATCTTCTTTGATACCGTGTTTCTTCCTTATCCTTGAACCGTCGTTCTCCGGATTGAACGTATCTGCGTCAACGGCATTCGGTATGACTCTAGAGTCCTCCTGCCAGACCGTTCTCGATGTAGCACCGTATGTGTCAGTGGTGGTGATGATCTTATCAGATTTACTGACCGTGTAGGCACCGATGGTGTTCTGATACGTCTGAACCATGAAGGGACCGAAGGGAAACGAAAGCTCAAGGTCGCAGTGGTAAGTGAGTACGAAGGGAACCCCCATCTTTTGAGTAGTCCTAACACCCCAGAAACACGTCAATGGCGGAGGCGAATGTCCGTGAACGATATCACAGTCCTGTTTCATCAATGCATCTCTGATTCCGAACAGGATGGGAGTTCTGAGTGCTATAAACAGGGGTTTTACACGTTCCACCGGTACTCCGTCAACGACCTCCTTTTTCTTGGTTCCCTCCAACCTGCTGGTGATGACTTTGACTTCGTGTCCTCTCTCGATCAGATGTTTTGATAACTCGAACACATGTGACTCGACGCCCCCGAGATGGGGATAGAAGTACGGTGAAAGTTGTATTATCTTCATTTTATCATGCTTCTTGGTGCTATCTCTCCTTCGGCCAACGCTCCCGGACCGATGAAAGTGTCTTCGCCTATTATCGCCCCTACGTTGAGCATACTGTTTATACCGGTTTTTACGTTATCTCCCATTATCACGCCGAGCTTCCTTATGCCGGTGTTGATATGTTCTCCCTGGTGAGTGACCTTGATATTTTTACCGTCCAACCTGAGATTTGCCACCTTGGTTCCCGAGCCTAAATTACAGTTCATGCCGATTATACTGTCTCCAACATAGTTGTGATGTGGAACGTTGCTGTTGTCCATGACTATGCTGTTCTTCACCTCTACTGCATTGCCGACTTTACAGTTCTTACCGATGGCGGTTGCCCCTCTGATCAAACAGTTAGGGCCTATGTCTGAATTTTCTCCTATGTAAACCGGGCCCCTGATGTAGCTGCCTCTTCTGATGATAGCGTCCTTTGCCACACTTACGAAACCCTCGAGATGAACTCCGTCTTCTATGGTCCCTTCTCTCAGCTCTTCATCTGTTTTCTTCAATAACTCGCTGTTGGCCCAGAGCAGATCCCAGGGGCGGCTCATCTCGAACCAAACGTTTTCGTCCAGTCGATGCATTTTCAGCTGTTTCTGTTCCATTATCAGTCTCAGAGAATCGGTTATCTCGTACTCTCCTCTCGATGATATCTCAGTACGTTCGATGGCATCGAATATATCTTCAGTGAATCCGTATATACCGGCGTTCACGTCGTTAGACGTGGGAACGTCGGGTTTTTCTATTATGTCTGTGACCAGTTCATCCTCTGTCTCGATTATACCGTAACCCATCGGATCTTCGATATGCGTAACTGCCATCACAGACGTATCCTTAAAATCGTTGATGAATTTATCCAGAGCGTTGCCGCTCAACAGTACATCGCCGTTTATACAGATGAACTTATCGTCAACGTATTTTTTTGCTATAGCGATGGCGTGTGCCGTTCCCAGCTGTTCAGTTTGTTTTGCATAGGTTATCTCTACGTCGTCGGAGTGCAGCGACTCCATCAACTGTCTTCCCTGCCATCCCACCAGCACGATGACCTCGTCCACCTTTCCCTCCAGCTGGTCGATGGTGTGCTGAAGTATGGGCTTGCCGGCAACTGGTAATAGTGGTTTAGGTGTGTACGCTGTTAGCGGTCTCATGCGGGTACCCTTTCCCGCAGCGAGTATGAATGCCTTCATCTCATGGCCTCCTTGAGTTTTGTCTGTGCTTCATGGAATATTTCCTCCAATAATTCTTCTTCTTTCGCCTCGGCGGTGATCCTTATCTTCGGCTCGGTACCCGACGCTCTCGTCAGGGTCCAGCCGTCGCCGTGGTCTACCCGTATGCCGTCTATGAAGTTAAGTTTTTCTTCCGGATATTGAGTTGTGTATATGTCCATGAGCTTTAGCATGACCCCTTTGTTATCATCCACCTGTAAGGCGACTTTTTTTGAAGGATATGAAGGTAGCTCTTTTCTGATATCCGCTAAGTCTTCGTCTTCGCACATCGCTGTGATGAAGGCGGCGGCGTAGATGGCATCCGGTGCGTAGCTTATCTCCGGGAATATCCATGTTCCCGACGGCTCACCACCGAACTGTGCACCGTGATTTTTCAATTCCTCGGCCACGTAAACGTCTCCCACCCTGGTTCTGATGACTTTCTTCACCATCTCGTCTATCACCATGGACGTGTTCACCGGTACTACTATTGAATCTGTGAACTTGCGGGCGAAGAGTGCCAGCAGAGTATCTCCTCCCAGGTAATTTCCGTTTCTGTCGAAGGCGACCATCCTGTCCGCATCACCGTCGTGGGCGATGCCCAGGTCTGCTCCCGTGTTCACCACGAGTCTTCCCAGGTCTGCAAAATTCTCTTCCGTCGGTTCCGGGTCGTGTGCCGGAAAAGTTCCGTCTGGATTACAGTTAAGCGTGACCACCCGGCACCCCATCTTTCTCAGTAGATAGGGTGTTGTATGATATGCGGGACCGTTAGCACAGTCAACAGCGACCTTTAGATCGTGGTCTGTCCCCACCATCCCTATGATATGTTCGATATGCTTCTCTACCGCGTTGTGTTCTTGACTGATCTTACCGACCCTGTCCCATTCCGGTAGCGGTGGCTCATCCAATATCTTCGCCTCGGTGTCCAGCATCTGCTCGGTGTTGAATGCGCTGCCGTCCGGGTTCCACAGTTTTATTCCGTTGTACGGCGCCGGATTGTGTGACGCGGTTATCATCACACCGCAGTCGTAGTCCTTTCCGGCGAAGGCCAGAGTCGGCGTTGCTAAAACCCCCGCATCCACTACGTCTGCCCCCACTGCAGTTAACCCCGTCTTCAACGCCGAAGCTATCATCATCCCGGTGGGTCTAGTGTCACGGCCGATGATCACCCGTTCTCTACCTGCCCCTACTGCCTTTCCTACCTTTAGTGCAAGCTCAGGAGTTATCTTCCTGTTCACTATTCCTCTTATGCCCGACGAGCCAAAATACTGCATTG
>CAYVTG010000033.1:0-18266 GCA_964454575.1 uncultured Thermoplasmata archaeon | reverse complement strand
GGGGCGTATCGGGACATCCCGACGGCGTTCGAGCGGGTGCTGCAGCGATGATACAGGCCGTCGACGCTGCTTACCAGGGCATACCATTACATGAGTATGCTGAGACGCATATCGAGCTGAAAAAGGCTCTTGAAAGGTGGAGTTAATATGTTCGAAAGACTAAAAGCCATAAAGATAGACATAGAGGCAGGCGAGAGCAAAGTCATATTGAATAAGAAAGACGCGGAAAAGATGGGTTTGCGAAGTCAAAGTAGAGTAAAGTTAGATCATTCCGGAAAATCTACCGTTGCTATCGTCGAATTGTCCGATACGCTGGTAAAAGAGGGAGATATAGGTGTGATAGATCGTGTAGCTAAAAAGATAGACGTCAAAGCCGGCGAAAAACTTGTCATCGTGCCTTCGGAAAGACCAAAATCCATAGAGCATGTTAAGGAAAAACTGAAGGATAAAGAACTGTCCGAACACGCTATCAACGAGATAATCGAAGATATCACGGACAGAAAGCTTTCGGATATAGAGTTATCAGCTTACGTTTGTGGTATATACGCCAATGGCATGACTATCGCGGAAACTAAGAATCTTATATTGGCTATGATCAAAACTGGAGATACGATCGAGTTCGATAAACACCCTATATTCGACCATCACAGTATAGGCGGCGTACCGGGAAACAAGATCACGTTACTCGTTGTGCCTATCGTAGCGGCAGCCGGACTACTGATACCGAAGACCAGTTCACGGGCTATCTCCAGCGCCGGAGGAACTGCAGACATATTTGAAGTGCTGACTAATGTCACCCTGACCATCCCGCAGATAAAGAGTATAACCGAAGAGATCGGTGGTGTGATAGCATGGGGTGGGGCGGTGAACGTAGCACCGAGTGATGACCTTATCATCCGTGCGGAATACCCGCTTCGGATAGATCCGTATGCACAGGTACTAGCTTCTGTATTGTCCAAGAAAAAAGCCTCAGGGGCGGAATATCTGGTCATGGATATTCCCGTCGGACCGCAGACTAAAGTCGTCAATATGGAGGATGCAAGAAAATATGCACGAGACTTCGTCACTCTTGGAGAACAGATAGGAATAGACGTGCGCTGCGCGATAAGTTACGGTGGCCAACCAGTAGGTGAAGGAGTAGGACCTGCCATCGAGGCACGTGAAGCTTTAGCCGCTTTAGAAGGAAAGGATGTTCCAAATAGTTTGATAGAAAAATCCGTAGAACTAGCCGGCATGGTACTAGAGCAAGGGGGTATATCCGAAGGAAGAGGTAAAGAAAAGGCTATGAAGATACTTTCCGATGGCTCGGCACTGGATAAATTCAAAGAGATAATACAACATCAAGGTGGTGATCCTGATGTGACTTCCGATGATGTGCCTGTAGGTAAACACACCTATGAGATCCTCAGCAATAGAGGTGGATACATCGGCGGGATAAACAATCACAGCATCATCGAAATCGTCCGTACCGCCGGTGCACCGTACTGTAAAGGCTCCGGGCTAACGCTAACGAAGAAACAAGGCGATAAGGTGGATAAAGACGAAGTACTGTATACTATATACTCGGATAACAAGAACAATCTAGAGGAAGCTGTCAAACTAGCCAATCACTTAAAACCTATCTATATAGAAGGTATGATACTGGAAAAACATCCGTCATATAGGGTAGTATGAAGTTAAATGTGATGTCGAATATTGACCCCTACACCACGCTGTGCGTCGACCATCTCTCTACCGGACATCACGGCTGCGCCGACACCTCTTAATTCGTGGTCGTGTACGACTATACATTCATCACCGGGAGAGATTTGATCATCGGCGTTTTTTACACCTACTGCGAACACCGTACCCTTGGGTACGAAGTCTTCTATCTCAACAACGTTTATCCCGTATTCGTTCAATATCTCAGCACCTTCCATAGTTAAAGACAGATGACCTCTTTGAGCTACCATCATACCTCTCTGTTGTTTTTTAGATATGATCTTGTACTCAGGGTATCTGCCTTTTACATCAGCATCGTCCAGCAGATGAACGCCATCAGGACCGAATTGGAATCGTGCAAAGGAAGTTAGGTTTTCCTTTAGATATGAACTTACGTCTCCTCTTCGGCTGCCGGCATACTTTTCGATATTGTCTGTTAGTCGCTCCAGTGAGCCATCGTCGGTCGGGTGTTCTCCCTGTGTTGTGTTTATACAATCTATGTGTTCATTCACAAAATCCATATCTTTTGGTAAGTGGGATATGACTGTTTTGTAATCACCCTTTTTTATCAGCATATCGGTCATCTTCAATATCGTGTCTCTTTCTTCTTCGTACCATGTATGTGTAACCGGCATATCGTAGTTCTGAGCCGGATAATATAGTTCAAGCTCTCGAGGTACTACGCCCAGAGGCGACGTCAGTACCACTTCGTGTACATTGGTCCAATCTGCGTTGTATATCGCATTTCTAAATCTTCGGTGTGAATTCGAGGTAAAGTAGGGCTTTCTAGCTGAACAAGGCAGCAGCAGAAGGACATCGCGTTCCGGGGGTTGATACCTTTCAAACAAACGTTCTCTGAATTTTACTATATCCGGACGGTAAAATGATTCCCTTGTGGTTACCAGTACTTTGTCTCCGCCGGTCGGTACATACGGTCCTAGAAATTCATGGTGTTCATCCATGGCTCTCAGCGCTTCTACCAACCACGGCTCTGTTCGAACTCTGGATTCTACTAACTCTCTTATCCTGCCCCTTATGATACCTTGGCGTACCAGACGTAACTCGTGCTGCATATGCTCTCTATTGTTACTCGCATCGCCGGGTGATCCCATCCAATCTGAAACCTCTATTGATCTTGTACCTAGATGATCGGGATACACCATGTCGTATATGTCAACTCCTATATACGAAAGGAAACTGATATTATTTGGAAGTGCTATACCGGGTGTATATATCAATTTATGAAACGGTATCTTTTTTCTTAGTTCCAATATCCGGTCAACCATGTTGTTTCCGCGACCGATAAGTTCCGGTGAATTACCTAAAACATACAATTCTGCTTTGGGATCTGGTTCTTGATGGTAGATCACCTGTATTTCAGGACTACCACCGCGACTTTCTACCAGTTCTCCTCCGACGGTACCGGTATATCCAAATGTAGCTGGGATGGATAATCCTTTTAATTCGTGTTGAAAAAATGATCTTGGTACATCGATCTTAAAACCATCTTTGTCGGACAGATAGATCTTTTCATCGATCTCTTTGATATCTAGTATGACAGGTGTGTTTAGTTCTTTATCATCGTGAGTCCATACCGCCGTTTTGGCTAATCCCCATCTATTGGTTACCTCTAGCATCTCTACTCTCAGAATGTTATATAAATTAAAAAGGTATCGTTCTTAAAATAAAAAAAGAAAAAGGACTGGGTTAGAGTCCTATTTTGACATTATCTTCATCCAGCCGCCTGACTCGTATATAGAAAGTTTACGCTGTTCTAATTTCTTCTTGAAATCATCCCAGCTTATCTCTTTCAATCTGTCGTTCCCGCCGCCCTTCTTTGTAAACTGAAGGATCCCGTCGGTCTTGTCAACCATAGCTGGTGCAAGATTTTTTTCGTTCGCAATTTCCTTCGCCCTATCTACGCTTATCTGTTTCATGGTCATATTTTCTTCCTCCATTTGGAGATAGGCCGGTAATACCGACCCCAGACCATAAATATATTAATAATATATAAGACTTTCGCTAAATTCCAGAGCTTTTTGGACTTTTTGGTGTAAAAATACAGTTTTTTTCAGACAGGTGTCTGACGATCCGATCCAAGAAAATCTTATATACCACACGATATGTTTATCCGTGCATGTCGAAGCGGAAATACCTGTTTCCCATCGTGGTATATCTCATCGTTCTCGGTACCATCCTGCCGGGTTGTTTGGATGATCGTGAGGACAAGTTTTACATATACCATGCGGGTTCTCTGGCGATCCCCTTTGGCGACCTGTCCGAAGAGTTCGAAGATAGGTATCCTGAGATAGAAATAAGAAGGGAAAGTGCCGGCAGCTTGGTGACCGTCAGAAAGGTCACCGACCAGGGTAAGGAACCCGATATACTGGCGGTGGCAGATCATCGGCTGATAAGAGATCTCATGTATGAAAAGGGATACGCCGACTGGACCATATCGTTTGCCACGAACGAGATGGTGCTTGCCTATACTGAAAAAAGCCTTCGCAGCGGGGATATGCGGGAGGACAACTGGTATAGCATATTGGGCGAGAAGGGCGTGCGATTCGGTTTCAGCAACCCCAACCACGACCCCTGCGGATATCGTTCGCAGATGGTGATACTGCTTGCCGAGGAACACTACGGTGATGATACCATCTTCGAAGAGCTTATCCAACGTTACACCTCCATAAGAGCAGAGGGGGATACGATAATGGTTCCTCCGACCGATGATCTTGGTGTCGATACTTCAAAAATAATGATGCGCAGTGCGGAGGTGGATCTTATGTCCGCATTGTCGGTGGGTGAAATTGACTACCTCTTTATCTATCGCAGCGTCGCGGAACAGCACACGGGCGTTCATTACCTAAAACTGCCCGATCCAATCAATCTGGGTAACCCGGATATGGAAGAGAATTACGGCCGGATCAAGGTGGAGAGGGATGCGGGAGAGATGCTGCTGGGCAGAGCCATAGTTTACGGTATAACCATCCCGTCTACGGCCCACAATAAAGAGATGGCGATACGCTTCGTGGAGTTCTTGCTGAGTGAAAGAGGACGCGATATAATGGAAGAACAGGGTCACCCGCCGCTGGTACCCGCAAGGGTGGATAAAACGGATGATCTACCCGATATGCTAAAGCACCTAGTGGAGGAAGAGGATTGAAGATCAGGAAACCGTCTTTATTTACCGTTTTGTTTCTCTTCTTTCCCGCATCCGTCATATTCTACCTCGTGGGGGCGTGGTATCTGTTGAGCGGTACTTTCGCACTTTTACTGATCACATCTTACTTACTAGACAAGACCGCACTGGAAGAGGAACACACCCTCATAATGTTCGCCTTGTTCGGCTTGATCCTACTCGTATTCGTTCTTTTACCCGTAGCGGAACTGCTCTACGATTCATACCCTGCATTGTCAGACGCTGTGAGAGATAAGGGCGCTCTCGGAGCCATCTTCATCAGCATGTCGGCGGCAGCTGTTGCCACACTGCTGGGATTGGTATTCGGGACCCCTCTTGCCTACGTACTTGCCAGAAAAAATTTTATGGGTAAGAACGCGGTGGAAGCGGCGGTAGATCTCCCCATGGTGATACCTCATACCGTGGCGGGTATAGCACTGCTGGTCGTCTTCGGACGCCACGGAAGCCTGGGGAAACCAATGGGGCTCCTTGGTATGAACTTCGTCGATGCCTTTCCGGGTATAGTGATCGCCATGCTCTTTGTCAGCGTTCCTTTCATAATCAACCAGGTGCGGGAGGGGTTCGAGGACATCGACCCCCGGATGGAGAAGGTCGCCATGTCTCTCGGTGCCGATAGGCGCACCGTTTTTACCACTGTTTCGCTGCCGCTGATCAAACGGAACATTTTCTCCGGGGCGGTCATGGCCTGGGCCAGGGCTATAAGCGAGTTCGGTGCCGTGGTCATACTGGCTTACTTCCCCCTATCAGCTCCGGTTTACATCTACGAAACCTTCACTTCACGCGGTCTTACGGAGGCTCGACCCATCGCTGCTCTGCTTCTTATAGTGACCTTGTTCATATTTATCGTTCTTCGAACATTGACAAGGAGGTTCACCATATATGCTAAGGATTGACCGGGTCTCGGCCTCCTGGACCGATTTTAGATTGAGAGACATAGAGCTCGAAGTGAAGGACGACGAATACTTCGTTGTCCTCGGTCCGTCGGGCTCCGGTAAAAGTCTTCTGCTGGAGACCATAGCCGGTTTTTATCCGGTGGAAAGCGGACATATACATTTGAACCAAGAAGACATCACCGCACTTCCCCCGAACAAGAGGGATACCGCTGTTGTTTACCAGGACTACGTACTGTTTCCCCACATGAATGTCAGGAAGAACATAGGTTACGGTCTGAATGTGAATGGGATATCGGAAGATGGTAAAGTGGATGGCATGGCCGAGAGACTCGGGATAGATCATCTTCTTGAAAGGGATATCCTTACCCTGAGCGGGGGAGAAAAGCAGAGAGTGGCCATAGCAAGGGCACTGGTTTTGGAACCGAAATTACTGTTGATGGACGAACCATACGGCTCTTTGGATAACCGGATAAGTGTCGAATTGAGAAGCCTGGTAAAGAACATGCACGATGAGATCGGTGGTACGGTGATCCATGTTACCCATGACCAGGAGGAGGCTGTGGTACTCGGAGATAATATAGGCGTGATGAAGGACGGAAGGATCGTTCAGTCGGGCAAACCTGAAGAAGTTATGCGTAAACCAATCTCCAGATATGTCGCGGAATTCGTCGGTACCGGCAATATATTTCACGGTGAGGCAAGTAAAAAAGGGGTTGTAATGCACGTTCTCCTCGATGATAGTGTGAAGGTATCCGCAGTCAGCGACCTTGAAGGAAAGGTGGTGGCCACCATACGTCCGGAGGACATAATACTGGCAAATCATAAATTCGAGTCGAGTGCAAGGAACGCATTCGACGGAATAGTTAATGCGATCATCGACAGAGGGATATTTTTGGAGATCCGTGTTAACATAGGCATCCCGCTGGTCGTGTATGTCACACGGCAAGCAGTGGATGAACTAGCCCTCCGTAAAGGAAGTTCGGTAGTTGTACTGTTCAAAGCGTCTGCTGTCCATCTGTTCCATGAATGATCAGAACAGTGTGATATCGACTTCCGTTCCCTTCTCTATGTTCTCCACGTTTTCGGATATTTCAAAGTAACCGTCGGCATGTGCCATGCTGGTGATGGCTCCAGACTGTTTGTATGCCAGATGTGCCAGGCCATCCTTGAGAGACACCGGCATGTACTGCTGTCTTCCCACCGATGATACGACCCTTCTTGCCAACCTGGCCTTTATCCTCTGCTGTTTGCTAGCAGGTAATCTTGCCATCTTGAGCAGAACCGGCATCACTAGCTGGAGTGCAGTCGTCAAACAGGAGGTCGGGTATCCCGGCATGCCAAAGACGGGTGTACCGTTGACCTCACCGAACAGGGTGGGTTTTCCCGGTCGGATCTTGACCCCGTGGAAATGTATTTTTCCAACGGTTTTCAGCGCATCGGCCATGAGATCCCTGTCCCCCACGGAACTCCCGCCGGAAAAGAGAAGCAGATCGCAATCCTCCGCCTGTTTTCTTATGGCGTCCCGAAATCCGTCCATGTCGTCCCCGACTACGGTGCCTTTGACCTGTTGTCCCCCGTTGGAACGCACAAGACTATGGAGTGTGAAGGAATTCACATCGTATATTTGGCCGGATTTGAGCTCCTTGCCAGGTGGTACCACTTCGTCACCGGTAGGTATGATGGCGACCGTAGGTTTAGCGTAGACCTTCACTGTCTCTTTGCCCATGGCGGCAAGTGCACCTATCTTTGCATGGGATAGAACAGTATCTTTTGTGAGTACCTTATCGCCTTTCTTTATATCCTCCCCGGCAGGAGATACGTTCTGCCCAGGGTGGACTGGCTCGTATATCGATACGGTGGATCCCTCCTTTTCCGTTACTTCCACTTTGACCACAGCATCCGAACCCGGAGGAACGGGTGCACCGGTGGCTATCTGGATACATTCTGTCTTGCGTATGCGGATATCGGTAAACGTTCCCGCATGCAATCGTCCCAGATTGTTCAACTCGACCGGTTCGAACTTTCCCGCACCGAAGGTATCCTCGGCCTTTACCGCAAAACCGTCCATGGCCGCCCTTGTGAATGGAGGGACGTCTATGACGCTCACGATGTTCTCCGCAAGGACCCGTCCTGTTGCATCTTCGATGGGTATCTCTTCTGTTTTGTCAACGGGCATGGTTTTTTCGAGGACCATATCCAGAGCGTCACGATAAGATATCAATTCCACGAATGGTGTCTGCTCCCGGGTCATCTGTTCACCTCATATATCAGGTGTCCCAGTTCTGGTATGATCAATTTTTCAAGTGCCAGGCGAACGGCGTTGGGGGAGCCCGGAAGCGCGAATACGATCTTGGAATCCATCACGCCCGCACAGGCACGACTCATCAACGCGGCGGAGCCGATCTCCCGGTAGCTCAAATACCTGAACAATTCTCCGAAACCCGGGAGTTTTCTTTCCATCGAGTCTGTGAGTAAGTCTGCGGTAACGTCCCGGCTGCTTATCCCTGTTCCGCCATTGAACAGGCATACATCGGCATCCGTCGAGTATAACTCTTTCTCGATCAGTTCTCTTTCGTCCTTTACTATGGAGCGGTGAACTATTTTGTGGCCGGCAGTTTCGAGCAGATCTACTATCAGCTTGCCGGATATGTCGTCCTGTATTGTGCGGGTGTCACTGACGGTGATCACCGCACACTTGACATTTTTCGGGGCGGCGTGTTTGTGCTTCTCTGTTCCCATGTTCAATCACCTTTGAGTTTCTCCACGACCCTTATGTCCGTTATCACCGTGTCCGGATACTGGCCTTCGCTGTCTTTTTCCATGTATTTGACCATGTCCCATACCGTCAACAGGGCTGTAGTGACTCCGGAAAGAGCTTCCATCTCCACCCCTGTGCGATAATTCGCCTTTACCCGTATGCCCACCGTGAGTTTATCGTCCGTCAGTTGAATATCGGTGTCTATACCGTCGATGGGTATCGGGTGACAATGAGGAAGTGTATCGGGCGTCTTTTTCACACCTTGCATAGCTGTGACCTCCGCGACAGCCAGCACATCTCCCTTCTTGATCTCTCCTTTGCGTATAGCTTCGATCGTTCTTCGCTTCAACTTTATCGTTCCCCGTGCTTCTGCCTCCCGGGGGACCGTTTTTTTCCCGCTTATGTCTATCATCACAGCCACCTTGTCTCGTCGGATCCGGTTGTTTCTTTCTTCCATAAAGGAACTATCTCCTTCAGACGGTCTATACAGTATCTGCATGCATCAAATGCCTCCTGTCTATGTGATGCGCTCACCACGATACCCACGATCCGATCTCCCACCAGCAATTCGCCATATCTGTGACGTATGCATACATCGGTGATCTCAAAATTATTGAGGGCTTCGTCCCTAACACGCTCCAGCTGCTGGAAGGTCATATCCTCGTATCTCTGCAGTTCTATCTTTCGAACGACAGAACCGTTATTGTGGTTTCGCACACGTCCCAGGAACGAAACAACGGCCCCGTCCTCCGGTGATACGACGTCCCGTATCATATCGTCCAGCAGAAGATCTTCTTTGCTGACCTTGACTTTTTCATCCATCGTTACATCTCCAGTAAGGTTCTCTCTTTTCGATAGCTCGTATAAATTCATTGCTTATGTCGGAACCGTTATTCAACGCATCCTTTATACTTATATGATTATCATCCCGGAGCAAGCAGGGCTTTAACTCCGCCCCGGAGGTCACCCTGAGCCTTGTGCAGTTGGCACAGAACTGGCTGTTGTGCATCGTACGTACCAGCTCAACTTCGCCGGTGCCAAGGATGTATTTCTTCCTGCGGTGCATATTTCTCTCTATTATCTTTATGGCCTTTTTTTCCAGCCGTCGGGCGACATCATCAAGGGGAACATGAAAATCAAGATAGTAATCGTCGGTTATTTTATCCACGGACGAGGTTAGCTCTATTATCTGGAGTATGGCACCGTTCTCCGCAGAGAATTCTATCATATCTTCGATTTCATCCTCGTTCAATCCTTTCAAAAGAAGCATGTTGATCTTGACAGGAAAAAGACCGCTTTCTATGGCTTTCGTGATGCCTTTTTTTACGTCATCGAGTTTGTCCTTCCCCGTGAGCTCGATGTATTTTTTACGTACCAGCGTATCAAGGCTGATGTTCACCCTGTCAAGCCCCGATGAACGGAGTTGATATGCAGTGTCATTGAGAAGTACTCCGTTTGTGGTCAGTGACACATCGTCCATAAGGGAAGAAGCCTTTTGAACAATCCGGACCATCTCCGGATGTAAAAGAGGTTCACCACCGGTGAATTTTACCTTTCGCATCCCCATCTTCGAGGCCGTTACCAGTATCTTTTCCACCTCGTCGAATGTAAGGAAGGTATCGCCATCGTATCTTTCTCCCTCTCGATGACAATAACTACACGCCAGATCGCAAGCGGATGTGACGGATATACGGATATTCGTTATTTCCCTGCCGTACCGGTCTTTCATGCGAAATGCTCAACTGAGCATATCCATTAAATAATTTGTGTATCTTCGAGAAATTTTCCGTCAACTATATATAGGATTATCACTATGATGATAATGCCATGTTGGAAGTAGCGAATCCGTATGTCGTAAAGATATCTTTAGCGTTAAAAAGCGGTGATTCGATATTACATATATCCAGAAAGATAGGTTCGTCATACGGTTGGACCTATAGATGGATAAAAGAGTTGGAGAAGCTTGGTGTTGTTGAGATAGATAAGGGCGTGAGAGTTACCGACCATGAATTATTTGATATGTTCAGAGAATTGGGTAAAAAAATATTAAAGAAAAAATTAGATATCACTGACGCATATTTACTTCCCAATTTTTCAGGTATGAAATACGCCTTCACCAAAACAGATGCTGTTTTCATATGGACGAAAGGTGGATATCAGATAGGCAGGAGTAAAAGCGACTATCCCATCTTTATAAATATTTTAAGAGAGGATATGGAAAGATGGAAAGATTTTTTCAAAGAATTTCACGTGGATTGTTGGGTGCAAGAAAGGGCGGGGGAAGGCATCTACTTTGTATTGTACCCCGAGAAAGATTTTAAGGCGGAATGGATGGATCACACATCCGTGATACCTTTATCAGAAACTGTGGAGTGGGCAGAAATATATGAAATAAATTTCCAACCGGCCTTGGAGATGCTTGATGAGATACATGATCTAGAGTTGAAAACAAAGTATCGAGAAAGGGGAAGAGAAAAAGTATGATGGGTAAATTTATCAATAGAGAAAACCAAATATTTGATATTTTATCCAAAATCATTGGAAATGATATCGAGTTGATAATTGTAGGCGGATATGCAGTATCGGCATTCAGTCATCGATTTTCAGTAGACGCAGATATTATACATAACGAAAGAAAATTTGCGTGAATTTCTGCTGTTTGTTCTTACGTAGGAATTTTAGCAAATTCCTCCTAGTCGTCACATCCTTGATGTGAGGAAAGAAAGACGAAAGTCCTACGAATGAGCAAGCATTAGGCTTGCGTGTAAGTGGAACGATAGTTCTACGCATCTCAAAACTTTTGGCTTTGTTCTTGCTAAAAAGCAATGTATTTCCAACGAGTCTCAGGACCTTCGATTATGAGTTATAAGGTATCTCTTCCGGTATAGTCAGTACTTCGGAGAATAGAAAGATAAATTGAATATTTCCCATCACCTACCAAATATTAAGTTCCATTTCACGACTAAAAGAATATGATATTTGAGAAAAGAAGCGGTTGATTAGATGCAATAAATTTATTCTCCGAAGCACGGATGATATTACAACATTATATCAATACTAACCATCAGTAAATCTTATAATCCATCTATTATTCCTCATTTCATGAACAATGTCATTGCTGCTGATGCTACTATAAAAACAAGACTAGCGAAAACCTATCTTGTTGGAGTATGTGTCGAAATAGAGGATATTGATACATTTAGAAACGAATATTTTAAAATTATTAGCGACTTTTGTAATAAATTTGCTATAGATTATTGTCATCCCGTAATAAAATCAGAAGACATAACTATACACATACCTAGTTTTAATTTTAGAGATGCTAGAGCAAACTTGACCCACAGTTTAGTAAAAATAAACGGCATTAAAAACATACATGTTTCATTTGCATATCACCCTACAAAAGTAAAGATATACAATAATATTCAAATAAACGGCATTGACTTCCTGACAAACCACCTTTTCAATTATTTCCCTCTAGTAAGTGTTTGGTCATATCTAAATCACGGCGGTAATAGAAAATATATCGATAAAAATGTAAAATTAAAAATGGATGGAATTAACGGTAAAATAACAAAATCATGGAAAGATGTCGGAAGTCATTTTAATAATATAAGTATAATTCCTAAAGGCGATTTGATATATCCAGAAATATCTTTTACAGACCTCGTGTCAAATTATATAGCAAATACATTACCTATAAAGGAATTATTTGATGATAAAAATCTCGATGCGATCATATATCCTATCAGAGATGTAACAAACGTGTATGTGACCTATGATATAATAGATGCAGAGTGTGATGATAAAATTGTTCCCGACTTTCCATATGAGATCAAACCGGAAAAATTTTATCCGCACCCAATATACTATATTCATAATGGCTCAAATATTGGAAACAATTTAATCATAAATTCCCATTTTCACAATGTTGTTAGAAAGAAAGCATTTGAGAATAAGGGATGTACAAAATTTATGGACTTAAATAGAGATTCGGCTATTTTAAATGACGGGGACAAAATAATTTACCTCTCTAAAGAATCCCTTGAAGATTTAGAAATGATTAAATCCATCTACCCTAACAAAGATATTGAAATATTAGACACAAAAAGCTTTTTAGAAAGTTGATGAAAATAGAGAAATTAAAAGATGCGGCCCCGATGGGGCGACATCTTCAATATACTAACACTATTACCTACTTATATAATTTTTGGGAAACAGGGGCTTTTAATCTGTTACATTAAGATGACTGATTTTGTGTTGGACAAGCTTAAACTAATATTCAAAAAGAAAAGGATAGATTTCAAATTAGCTATGGATTTGACGAACTAACTTATAATTTATCAATTACGGCAGTTGTTGATTATCAAGAATAGCAACTACCGGACGTTCTTTATAGATGATTTGCATGCCATTGTTGATATGTATTATTTATCTGTAAAATCACCAGTAGATATTCATCGGATCTCGCTTCCGGGAGATATATTCACGTCCGGAGCTACAGGGATATCTCCTGCCTTCAAAATCTTGGCCTTTCCCTCGGTAACATATGCTGCCGTAAAACCTCGTTCTAGACCTTGATTTACGGCTTCGTATTCTTCCTTTCCTATCACTCTATCGTCTTCAACCGCTACTATCTGAAGTTCGAACTCTTGGAATTCTTTGAAAGATATCTGGTCTGCATCTCTTTTAGTTCCTTCTAATTGCGTACCCGGTTCGGCATCTGCTATCAAGAGCGATACTATATCGTCATCTTCTGCGGCCAGTATCATGCCCTGGGATTCGACGCCTCTAAGTTTGGCAGGCTCCAGGTTTGCTACTACCACGACGTGTTTACCGGTCATCTCTTCTTTGCTGTAATACGATTTGAGTCCGGCGACCAGTGTTCTAGTGTGATCTCCAAGGTCTATGGTTATCACGTATAATCTGTCTGCGTTCGGGTGGTCTTCTACCGACTTTATCTTCGCTACTCTGAGGTCTAACTTTTCCATTTCTTTCATCATGCTGTCCTCCTTGAATATTTCTTCCAGATCTATGGTTTTATAAAGTGGCATCGGCTCATTCAAACTCTGTCCTGCCGGCGGTGCTTTCAGAGCTTCTTCCCAGTCCATCTCATGTACACTGCCTTCCATACCTATATAATTCCACAAAGTTTCCATGGAATGTGGAAGATATGGTGCACCGGAGACGGCGATGGCTTTTACCATCCTTATTGCTATGTTTATAGTGGTTCCGCATCGTTCTTCGTCGTCTTTGTATTCCGCCCAGGGAGCCCTATCGTTGAAGTATCTGTTACCTTCTCGAGATAATTCGAGTAATATGCGTAAACCATCTTTGAATCTGCATTCCTCCAGTGCATTTCCGATATTCTCTACACTGTCTTCCATTATCCGGAGTGCTTCTTTGTCTCTTTCGTCGAGTTCTGCAGTTTCAGGTATGCTGCCGAATCTTGGGTTTGCAAATGAGAGTACGCGGTGTATGAAATTTCCCAGATTGCCCACCAATTCGGAGTTGTTTTTTTCTGCAAAATCTTCCCACGAGAAGTTCGAATCTCGGAGTTCCGGCATGACGGCGGTGATGTAATATCGGATAGCGTCCGCATCGAAGTCTTCCAGCATACCCGGTAGAGAAACGAAGAATCCTCTACTGGTGGAGAACTGCTTTCCTTCGAATCGCATGAATTGATTGGCCGGTACGTTGTAGGGTAGATTTAGTTCTTCGTCGTAGCCCATTATGATGGCCGGCCATATGATCGTGTGGAATGGTATGTTGTCCTTGGCCAAGAAATAATAATGATGGCAGTCTGGATTTTTCCAGAACACTTCCCAATCGTTTCCTGTGTTCTCTGCCCACTGTATGGCTGTCGAGAGATATCCTATCACCGCTTCGAACCAGACGTATATCTTCTTGTCCTCGTATCCTTCCACCGGTACCGGGATCCCCCAGTCCATATCTCTTGAGATGGGTCTGTCTTTAAGGCCTTCATCTAACCAGCCTTTTGTGAAATTGATCACATGATTCTTCCAGAAATCCTTCTGTTCCATGTATTGTTCCAGGTCTTTCTGAAAGGCGGATAGCCTTAAGAAGAAATGTTCGCTTTCTTTGAGTTTGGGCTCGCCGTTACAGAACATGCATCTTGGTTCGACAAGGTCCTGAGGGTCAAGCAGTAGTCCGCACTCGTCACACTGGTCGCCCTTGATATCTTCAGCCTGGCATTTCGGACAGGTTCCTAATACGTAACGATCGGGTAGGAACTTATCGCAACTAGAACAGTAAAAGGTCTCCATCGTATCTTTGTATATATGGCCTTTATCGTGAAGAGTTTTGAAAATATCCTGTGAAACTCTTTTGTGTGTAGGATGGGTGGTGTATGTAAATAGTGTAAAATCCACGCCGAGATCTTCGATGGCCTTGGTGTTGATTTCATGATATCGATTTGCTAGTTCCTCCGGAGCTATACCTTCTTTTTCGGCAGCCACTGCTACCGGCGTACCGTGTTGGTCGGAACCGGATACCATCAAGACCTCATTTCCCTGCATCTGGTGATATCTCTTGAATATGTCCGGCGGAAGATAACATCCACCTACCTGACCGATATGGATCGGTCCGTTGGCATATGGCCATGCGACACCTATGAATACACGCTTCATGCTGGACGGATAGAAGTGATGTAATTTAAATTATCGGATTGTGTGGGCGGTGAAGATTAAGCCTAACATATAGGGCGATTTTTGCCCGGCAAAAATCGGCATTAGCTGGAATTTTATGAAAATTCCAGCAATGCATTTTTCAAAGAAAAATGCAGGCGCCGGGATTCGAACCCGGGCAGAAGGCTTGGAAGGCCTTAATCCTAACCAAGCTGGATCACGCCTGCATATTGATTTTCTAGCGTGATAGATGATATAAGATATATCATTTTTGGTGCGAAAAAACACTTGACCATGGAAAAACTATATATTTAAATGCGATTAACTGTTGCATCTAGGATACTAAACTCTAAACGTGGTAAAAGTGAAGAATTTCTATCAGATACTGGAAGACGTCCTTGAATACGAAGGGTATCACTTGCTCATGGAAGGAGAGGGAAAACTAGTGGCCGAATCAGATGAAGGTATCAGAAATCTGATAATCGCCGGAGCGAAGGTCACCGAAAGAGAGTTCAAAAATCTTAAAGAATCCGAAGGCGAACGCATCTTGGTTCTCTTTGAAGAACCCGACGAAGATTTATGGCACAAACTGCCGGAAGACGTGAAGATATGGGGTCGGGAAGAATTGATCCGACGTATAGGGGAGATGACCTTCGAGAAATCACTATTCGAAGGGGCTACCGAAGGTAGAGAAGGATTGTTCGGTCCGGAGAATGCCGTTGATTTTGAATTGCGGCACGATCACAAAGAGTCTACTCTCAAACCCATCGTAAGTTTCGATGATGTGACGGAATTAGGCGAAAAACTGGTCAAAGGCTTTCGGTATCGACTGGAGGTAGTACCTCATTATCGCTTTAAGTACAAGGTCAAACTACCGAGCAATAAGGAAGAAAGTGGAGAACTTTATTTGAACGGAATATCCGGTTTCGTTCATTTTTGGAATCTACCCTTCGAGAGGGTTTCGGATATAAAACGTACCCACTTCAAACTAGAGCCGAAGATCAACCAGGAAGATTCCGCACCTAGAGCGATGCGCGGACTGCTTAAAGAGTTGGGCGACCTTGACGAGTACAGCGAAAAAAAGCCGGAGAGATGGGAAGAAGACGGCGCCATAATAGTTGAACGGGTGGATACAACACCATCGGAAGAAGATATAGAACTGATATTCAGAGAGATGGTATACGTACCCATGTGGGCTGTAGAAGGTACCGAAGGCATCGCCATAGTCAATGCAGCTACCGGTAAAGTAGAGCGAACGGAATCCGTTTTCTCAAACGGGGATATCCCCGGAGGACATTGAAACAATTTTCATTAGAAAATAATATGTTTGCGTAGTGATGTATATTTACATCATAATTTGAAGCTAATATCTAAATACGTGAAAGATGTACCATTATTATCAAAGGAGCTTTCAATAATGAAACGGATGTCTAAAAATGCACCCCCGCAAATTATATTTAAATTCTGTGGAAAATCTTAGGCTAAGATTAGGAAAAACGCCATATGATGTATCAGATGCTATTGCAATATATGGTTCGCCTAGAGCCGGAACAACATGGTTATTGGAATTACTATCTAACTTACCTAGATATATAACTTTATTTGAACCCCTGCACAAAGATTGGTATCCTGATTCAATGATGTATGGATTTACACCTAGACCATACCTTTCACCAGATTCAGAAAATGATCTTTACAAACGATATCTTAAATATGTTTTTGAAGGTCTGGTTACTGATAAGTATCCTAAATTTGAGATGATCGAGAGTTGGAATAGGTTAATTGGAGATAGAATGTTGGTAAAATTCATAAGAGCTAATAGATTATTACCATGGATATTAAATAATTTTAAGTTGAAGGCAAACATACTGATTATAAGACATCCTTGTTCAACCATATCTTCACAAATAAAAACGGGCATAACGGGTTATAATATCAAAAAACGTTGTATACCACATAAAGTAATTCTGAAACTAGAGACAATATTAAATGAAGCACAAGATATAGTGGATGATGATATTTTAAAAGAACTTAAAAAAATAAAGAGTGGTGTGGGTATATTAGCAGCAACTTGGGCATTGGATCAATACGTTCCATTGATTCACAAAAAAAAATTAGATTTCACGATCGTGAATTATGAATCATTGGTTTTGAATCCAAATGAAGAGATAGCAAACATATTGAAGATAACAGGTTATGAGGATTTACATAATAAAATAATATCCAATATTAATAAACCCAGCAAAACTTCGAAAAATTTGAAACGATCCAAAGAAAAACAGCTGAGTAAATGGGTTAGTTTCCTTAGCAAAAAACAGGTAAAAGAGATATTTGATGTGATAAATCTTTTTGGTATCGATTTTTACGATCATAACATTGAACCAGATAACGAAAAAATAAAAAAATGGAATAAATAATACGATATAAATATTATAAATATAATCGAAAAAATTTATTACAGACTAGATATTCAAGAGATTCATGACAAGAAAAACCGTAGTGATCGGAATGGACGGTGTACCTTTGAGATTGATCGAAGGATTGACCGATTCCGGAGATATGCCCAACTGTGCTGAACTTCGCTCTAAAGGATATCTCAGCAGTATGCATTCAGCGGTACCAGAGGTATCCAATGTAAACTGGTCCAGTATAGTCACCGGTGCCAATCCCGGAGAACACGGCATATACGGTTTTACCGAATTGATACCGGGTACCCATACCGTTTGTTTTCCCGATAGACGGGCACTCAAGGCGTCTCCCTTCTGGGACGATGCTAACAAGCGGTATATACTACTCAATATTCCGGCGATGTACCCTGCACCGGATGTGAGCGGTGTTTTCGTTTCTGGCTTCGTTGCTCCCGACTTAGATAAAGCCGTGACGCCTGATGCGGAATTGGAATACTTACGCTCTATAGATTACGAAGTAGACGTAGATTCATCCGTAGCACACAAATCACATAGATTGTTCTTACAGCGTTTGTTTGAGACCTTGGAAAAGCGCGAGAAGGCATACCGCAATTATTGGGATCGTAATTGGGATGTGTTTATGCTCGTATTTACAGGCAG
>CAYVTG010000032.1:16972-18380 GCA_964454575.1 uncultured Thermoplasmata archaeon | reverse complement strand
GCCGGTGCAAAGTATGTTTTACTCGGTGCTATAGTGGCGAACGTAACTACTGATACTTATAGTTCGTTCGCCAGTAGCAGCGGAGAACCGTTGAATAGTCATATTCATTAGGTTCTCCACTATAATTTGGATCATCGGGTATGAATCGCATTAGATACCCAAGAGTATGATACTTTAGGGTATGATATCCTGATATAATCCGATCTGTGTCATCAGGAAAACTCTGTTTTAGGATGATCGTGTTTATTATTATCACGATGACACAACGGTTCATGACTTAACTGATTCGTATATAAGTCCTAGCGGTAGTAAATATTAAATACTCTAAAGTATGATACGTTAGAGTATGATAGTTAAAAGACCGTTCTTCGATCGAGAGGAAGAACTCGGATTTCTGAACTCCAGATACGAATCGGAAAGAGCGGAATTTTTGGTATTGTACGGACGACGTAGAGTCGGTAAAACAGAACTGGTTAAACATTTTGCAGAAGATAAAAGATCGGTGTACCACCAGGTATCCCGAGAGACCGAAAAAGACCAGTTGAGAGAATTCAAAGAGAGTTTATCACGAACTTATCCTGAATTCGGTGATTTTATAGAAGATTGGGACACACTGTTGAGAAAACTCACAGAGAAAGAAAGACCTCTCTTGATCATCGATGAATTCCAATATCTCATAGAGACCAGCGGAGAGATATTAAGAAGATTTCAAAAGATCTGGGACGAAGAGCTCAAAAACAGTGAGATCATCTTGATATTGACCGGATCTTCAGTAGGTATGATGGAAACCGAGGTTCTCGGATACAGAAGTCCTCTTTACGGTAGGAGAACCGGACAACTTAAGTTGAAACCATTTCTGCTGAAAGACATCAGGCAATTCTTTCCTTCTCACACCATAACCGAACTGATCCAGGTCTATTCCGTCCTGGGGGGTATTCCCTATTACCTCGAACAGTTCGACAGTGATTCTACACTGGAAGATAATATACTGACCAAGATGATACGAAAAGAATCGGTTCTGAGAGAAGAGGCTATCAATCTTCTTCGTGAGGAACTCAGAGAACCAAAAAATTACTTTTCAGTATTGAAGGCGGTTTCTTCCGGTAAAACAACTTTTAATCGCATCGTCAACGAAACAGGTATCCATAAGAGCAGTTTAAGTAAATACCTCATACGTCTTCAGGAACTTCATTTGATAGAGAGACGTATTCCGGTAACCGCTAACAGCGGCAGCAAACGCGGAAGATATTATCTAGCTGACAACTACATGGATTTCTGGTTCCGGTTCATATTTCCAAATCAAAGCTTTTTGGAACAGAAGCCGGAATTATTTTTTGAGGATGTGATCAAGCCTGATCTGAACAAGTATATCTCTAAGAAATTCGAAGATATATGTGCAGAATATATC
>CAYVTG010000032.1:0-16962 GCA_964454575.1 uncultured Thermoplasmata archaeon | reverse complement strand
GTTCAAACCACGGACAGATATTCCAAAGTCGGGCATTGGTGGTACAGGGAGAACGAGATCGACGTCGTTGGTCTTGACGAAAGAAACAAGAGGATATTGCTGGCCGAGTGCAAATGGTCCAAATCTCCGGTGGGTCCCTCGCTACTGGAAGCTTTGATGGAAAAAGCCACTAAGGTCAGGTGGAGAAATGACGATAGAGAGGAAGAATACATGCTGTTCTCCCGCTCCGGTTTCACATCGGAGCTGTTGGAACTCGAAAAGTCTGATGAGAGCTTAACACTCTATTCTCCGGATCGGATGACTTTTCCCGACTGATCGGGCTCATTCTTGATATTTTTATATCACTGACGATTAAAAGAACCTATAAATATTTAAAACCATGTTGGTATGTACCGATATCAAAAATAAGAAGGAGTTTCAAGATGAAGGATGGATATGGAAGTAAAAAGGATTATATGGATTGGGTTAAAGACTCTGCCGATGAAAGGACTGAAATTATCGAAGAAGCTTTGAAAGAGGCTTTTAGTGAATACATCGAAGTAAAAGAGGTCGAAGTGATCGTTTTTTCACAAATGTCCGCTGGAGATATTGCCAAAGCACTGATCAGATATCCCTCGATTTTAAAACCATTGCTTTCTGTATGCAATATAGGCGGTAGGGCGATTGAAAGAGATATAGGTATCAAAAATATTAACACCTATGAACCAAAGCTCGGTAGAGATGAAGCTATGCAGATAGCAGGTTACATAAAACAATTCTTACCCCCTTTCGTTGAGATCCCTTCTTTAACCCGGTTGGATCGAGTATATTATATTGACAAAGAGATCAGAAAAAGAAAGGGGCAGTGGGAGAAGATCATAGTAAAATGTTTGAATGATTTAACCGGTGGAATATTCAAAAAAAGACATTTCGATTCGAGTGGTGAAAAATTTGAGATCGATGCCGCTTATCCCAATATCGGAGAAATATCTGTCGGAATAGACATCAAGAGGATAGAAGCTAGAAGGGATATCCACAAGAGAACGGATGAGATCGTGAATAAGGCTAGAAAGCTGAAACAGTCCTATCCCAGATCATATTTTGTTGCCATAATATACTATCCGTTCATAGATGAACATATGAATATACGAAATAGGCTTAAATCGGAAGACATAGACGAAGTCATTTTTGCATCTCAATCAGAAGAAAATATTGAGAATTCTTGTAAAATGCTATTATCATCTTTAAAGAATAGGATCGGAAAGGGTTGTAAATGAGTCTGGAAACAAGTCACACACTTTATAACGCGGATGCACGTAATATGTCTTTTCTCGAAGATGAAAGCGTGCATCTTGTAGTAACTTCGCCACCTTACTGGAATATCAAAGATTATAATGAATCTCCGCATCAGCTGGGACATATAGACGATTATGAAAAATTTCACCGAGAATTAACAAAGGTTTGGAAAGAGTGTTACAGAGTGCTGGTTCCTGGCGGAAGGCTGGTCTGTGTAATCGGAGATGCCTGTAAATCCAGGAGAGAATTTGGGAGGCATGTTGTATTTCCCAATCATGCGGACATACAGGTAAACTGCAGAAAGGTGGGTTTTGATAATTTAAATCCCATCCTTTGGTACAAGATATCTAATGCAAATTACGAAGTTGATAACGGAACTAAATTTTTAGGAAAACCATACCAGCCTAACGGGATAATAAAGAACGATATAGAATATATTTTGATGCAGAGGAAGCCGGGTTCTTACCGTCAACCAACGGAAGATCAAAGAAAGAAGAGCCACATCGAAGAAGAAGATTATCATGAATGGTTCAAACAGATATGGAGAATTCCAGGTGAATCTACAAAAGATCATCCCGCACCGTTCCCGGAAAAATTAGTTTACAGGTTGATACGGATGTTTTCTTTTTACGGAGATACGGTCTTAGATCCTTTCTGCGGCTCAGGAACATCTATGATATCTGCAATGAAGACCGATAGAAATAGTATCGGTGTCGAGATCGATCTAGAATACTGCGAAATGATAATGGAACGACTCGAGATCAACAGCCCTTCTCTTTTCGCAAAAAGGCATCTGAATTATGTAAAGGACGTTTGATTCAAGTTTGCATAGTTAACTCTATCACTGATTCGTCCTGCCGTGTACGATCACGTTATCGATGTACAGGCCGCCGTGGTCTGCTGAAACCTCTTCGTAGGGATCATAGGCTGTACAACCTAGAGAGGTGTTTCACCCCTTTGTCGGAATAAAAACCTCTAACTTGAGTTACTTTTTGGTGTCGAGATCTTCTTCCAGTCCTATCCTCTTTATCTCCCGGATATCGTCAAAATCTGAATCGTCGGATAAGATGGTGTGGATACAATGCCGTATTGCCACGGAGAGTTGGATGGCATCCCTCGGTTTAACTTTTCGGAGGGGAGTCCCATTTCGTAAGAGAGGGGAATATGTTAATCACCCATCTGCGAGTAATATTCTGCGTCCCAATCGATGTCCTTTGGTTCCTTGGTTTTCCTAATTTCAGACAGATATTCCTGTAGAACTTTTTCTCCGTCTTTGACCTCGATTATGATCTTTTCATCCTCTACTCTGAATGATATTTCCTCGCCTGCACCGAGACTGAAGATGTCCCTTATGGGTTTAGGAATGACTACCCGTCCTCTTTTCCTGATCTTAGATTTCAATCTTATCATTCATACCAACAAGTATGATATGTTCATGCTGGCATATCTAATTTACTGATTATAACAGTAGGTGTCACAGTAGATGTCACAGTAGGTGACACAGTAGATGTCACAGTAGGTGTCACAGTAGATGTCACAGTAGATGTCACAGTAATTTATAATGTTTTTTAGGGTCTGTTTTGCTTTTAGCTATTTCCTCTATCAATTCCATCTCGACCAATCGTTTGAGATCACGCTGGACGGTTCGTCTTACCAACTTTAATTCCTGCCTGATATCCTCCACCGAAGCCTCATGTTTATTCAATATATGTAATAGTATCTGTTGCTGCCTATTGTTCAAGCCCAGTCGTTTGGATTTGTCTATGGGTATCCCCTTTTTAACCGGTGACATCCGCGCCTTGTTCACTAAGAATATGAGAAAAATCACCACCACAATCCAGGATCCTTTTGTTTTTTACGTCGCCCGTAGCTCTGTGTAAAGCAGAAAAACGATATAGGGATGTAGAATCGGTGTTTTTTGGTACAAATTATTATATTAATAAGATTATCGTAGGTTGATGAAATCCTGACAGTTGAATTCTTTCGGTATGGTTATTTATAGATATTTTTTCGATGGTCGATCAGTGTTATTACGATCCTTTTTTCCGAATCAAGTATATCTGCTATTGCCCTGTAATCCCCGATTCTTAATTTATAATCTGTTCTTCCAGTCAATCTTTCAAAAAAATGGTGAGGATTTGATTTTGTTGACATTATTTTATCCCAAATTCTTTGAGTAATCACTTTCTCTGCTTTTTCTAAAAAATCCATTGCCTTGGTATCAAAGATAACTTCATACATCTAAAAACCAAGCCGTTTTTTTGCCTCTTCTTCAGTAACAAAATTTCCCGCTTTAATCCTTTCTCTCGCCTTCTCTATGGCAAAAATAGCGTCTTCACTTAATTCGGGGTTCTCTTTAAGATTTTTCAAAATATAAACCATCTTCCGTATCACTTCATCGTAACTCTCATTCTTATACTCCCTGAACTGATCCAATTCATGCTTCGTTTCTTTGTGAACCTTTATAGTTGTAGCGCCCATGTTTACCACGTTATACTATGGTATACTTAAGTATATATAGCTTTCGGAAATGAGCCAGAAATCAATTTCAGTTTTTGCTAGTCAAAGACGTGAATTAATTCAATAAAAGTTACGTCTTTGACTATATAACTGATGAAGGGCAAAGTGGTCATCGATACGCGAATATTTTTTGCAGAAAAATATGAGTCAGTGGAAAAATCATCGTTGATTTTTGCAACGCACGAAACTTTTTTGACTCTTCGGAGTGGATCGACGCCGGTGCAAAGTATGTTTTACTCGGTGCTATAGTGGCGAACGTAACTACTGATACTTATAGTTCGTTCGCCAGTAGCAGCGGAGAACCGTTGAATAGTCATATTCATTAGGTTCTCCACTATAATTTGGATCATCAAGTCTGAATAGTCGTTAGATACCCATGAGTATGATACTTTAGAGTATGATAGTTAGTTCGTCCTGCCGTGCACTATCACGTTATCGACGTACAGGCCACCGTGATCTGCTGAATCATCTTCGTAGGGGGCATCGTTGGCGTTGGTGAACACCCTGAAACGCATCCTGATGATCTCACCGCTGTAATCTGAGAGATCCACGTTCAGCGTAGATATCTGACCTGCAGTCGTCCAGTTATGAGGTCCTGTTGATATCCCCTTTGCGGTCCGTATCCCCACGTTGATAGCTTCCCAGGTCCTTCCGCCGTCGCGTGTAACTTCCACACGGAATCCGTCCGGCGGACTGCCTGATGCCGAGTTGATATTGAACTTGAAGTCGGCTGTGAAATTGACCGTTCTTGCATTTGTCAGGTCGATGGACGAAGTGACCAATCTGTTGTCTATTCCCTTCTGGAACCAGCCTGTACGCGGATATGCATTCCACCATGCTCTGCTTGGTTCGCCGTCACGTCCAATAACATTATCCTGCAGATTCCATACGTCATGCATATCCTCGCTAACGATATTATCCGGCAAGTTACCTTCTCTAGAGACCACCACGCTGACATCGTCGATGAGCCAGCCACCTGGCCTCAGTCCACCTCCGTACTGTTTGTAATAGAACCGTACTCTGACCGTATCGAGTTTGTCCTCTGGAATGTTATAATCATCACGCAGCAGATTCACGCGCACGTACTCCCACTGCATGGTTCCCGCTGCGGACTTTCCGTTCCAGCACCATTTTATGGTATTGTTGAAACTGTCCCGGGGAAGATCTACCTGCAGCAGCAGATTCCCTGTGTACGGACCTACCGTCGGCTTGATGTACCTCCACATCATACCATCTGCCCGAGTCGAGTTACCAGGATCGTGATATCCTACTTCGATGTAGGCACCGTTAACACCCTGTATCAGCCGGTATTTGTGCATAAAGGTCAGCCATGCTGATGAAGTGTCTGTAAGGTCGAGTTCAGGTGTGACGGCGTACTTATCAACGTTTGGTATGTCTGCTGTTAGTTTGTCGTCTCCGGTGCTCATTATGGTGTTGGAGTCTCCCGGGACGCTGGTGAGGTTCTGCGGGCCTGAAAGATATTGTGAAATTGAATCAAATATGTCCCCTAACTCAGCACCATCTGGAGAATAGAAATATTTTCCTCCAGAGGTTTCTGCAATTTGATAAAGATTATATTCGACTGTTCCAGCAACAGGACCCGTTGGATCATAAAATACATTGTAATAGTTTTTAATAGGGGTACCTCCAGGCCATGAAGACATAACTTTCCACTCAGGATCTTCTATTGGATTTACCACCTCTTTGGTCCCATTCCATACATCTAAGTCATAGTGTTCTATTCCCAAACCAATGGTATAAAAGGGTATGTCTGCGTTTAGAAGACCGATGCGATTTCCAGTAGGATAAACTGTGCCCCAATATCCCGGATGATCGTCGTATATGACACTGTATTTACCTTTAAGGTCAGAATATCCCTGGACGTTGTAATTGCCGTCAATGTCATACATGTTATGCCAAGGACCCCAGTTAGTACTTCTTTGTTCAATAAAATTATTGAAACGCTCAGCGACTGTCGGGTTCATCAACTGTTGATCGCTAGCGTCGGCATCGCAACCATCTCCAAGTACTACAACGGCTCTCTGTAATGGACCTGTGTAAGCTTCGGCTTGTTCATAGGCAAGTCCAACGGTATCCCAAAACGGCGTAGAACCTCCCCAAAGACCCTGGGGATGTATGCCTCCGCTATTAACAAACGTATCTCCATCTAACCTATTATTTACAATAGTCCGATTTTCTTCAGTATCTAGTTTTGTAGGAGGTGTAGCAACCAGAGGTTCTTCTGCATTAAAGACACATATCGTGACTATAGATTCGTCAGAGAGATTTGCAACCATCGCCCTAGAAACATCACCAGCTGCAACAGACCATTTTCTTCCATCCGGTGTAAATGTATTAGCCATGGAACCTGAAGTATCTATCGCTAAAGCAACGAAAACATCTGCCTTCCTCCCAATCTTTCCGATCGGCTCATACATGAAGTAGCTATCCGGATCGCTGTATGCGTCGAAACTGACGTTCTGTACCTGTTCGTGTGTCATATTCCAGTCCCAATCATCGGCAACATTGGTGTCTAACTCGCCGTAGCCTCCCATGAAGTCCAAGGCCGATTCGGTTTCACCGCTGATGCGTGCGATCTGTGCCTCGTGCTGCCAGTTGTCGGCTATACGGCTGTCCAGCTCCATATCATCGTAGAAGTAATAGACTGGGTTATGCAGTATTGCCTGATTGTTGAATCCCATCAAGTCCGTCTGATTGTTTTCTCCCGGCCAGTTCGGTATCTCGGCGACTTCGTCGATGGGGTCGAGTATCACTCGAAGAGGTCGTGTAGGTGCTGCGTTAATTGGATTCCACTTGACTTCAACGTCCGAAAATCCATCAGCCGGTACGTATGCACTCACCGAGCCGATGTGCGAGTGGCCGTCTCGGAATCGTACTAGAACATTTGAACCCGTCCCTCCGATGTTCTGCACCCTTACGGTTATCAGATAACTGCGTCCGAGCATGGGCGCCGGATCGGATAGAGTGATATCAACATCGGATATACGCAGTTCGATACGTTCGTCCACGGTACCGAACCAGTGATTGACCAGATAGAGGAACTCGCTGCGCATGGATTGTGCTGAAGTATTGAAACTTAGTGTGTCGTAATATTCCTCTTCACCCGGAGGTATCGGGGTCTGGAGATTATCCAAGTCAAATGCGGTGAAGATAAGTCTGTAATCATCCCCTCCGTATCTGTGGGCGAAGATGTTATCTTTTTCATCGTAAAGGATACCCACGGCTTCACTCGTCGGTTGATATGTAAGTGGAGTCCACACGTTAGTGTTGTCTGTGAAATAGTTGATACCGTGACTTACTGGATCATCTGTTACGCCTATGAATTTTTTGGGTCTTGGTAATACTGGTGTACTAGTAACATTGTCTATCTTCAAAGCATTTTGTAAAAAGTAGGCGGCGTTGGGCGGTGCATCCGTAGTCAGATCTTCCAGTATTCCGTCGCCTATCAATATGAAATTTTTCGTGTCGGTGTGATTGAATAAGATATCGACGATATTCCTGATATCGTTCTCGGAAAGAGTATCGTTCGTCTTTGTACCGGTTAACCAGCATATGGAGTTATAGGATTCCATAGTTGTGTTCGAGGGGCCATCATCTCCCTCTGCAACCGTCACGTTCTCGTACGAATACTCCATGGTATCGTAAAATTCTCTTACGTTATCAAAAGTATCGTCACCGGCAGCGGTATCGTCCACTAACAAGGTCGTGAATCTTACATTCACATATAGATCTATACCTAAATAATCAGGATAGTTGTTCTGTATGTTGGTCTCCGGTATGTGACCGTAGGGATCGACTATCACGCGTATCTCGTGACTGCCTACGGAGTCTGCTACCCAGTCGAATTCGACTTCAATATGCTGACCACCTCCTCCTATTGTGACGGTCTTCCGTTCTACGATACCTCCGTTCACTTCGAGTCCTACTTCGGGACTTAAACTTTGGATACCATTGTTACGAACGACGCCGGATATTGTTACCACGTCCATGTAATCCGGTGTGCGAGTGCTGAAATCTTGGTCTGATATGGCAAGATCGTTACCACCTAGGTCCGAGATGTTGCCAAGCCATAAGATAACATGATATGCAAGTGTTGAACGGCTTGCTGAATTTTGTTCTTCTATAGCGGCTAAACGTATGGACATGAAGAATGTTCTAGCACCACCGGCTTCCGTACTGTTGTAAGCAATTCCGACTGTATTACCGTCATCTCTTAGTACATCATAACCGCCATCTATACCCGCGATATTATCGCCGCGTTTGCCTGTATCGGGAGTCCGTATATCAAAGGTCATATTAGCAACGGGATCGGCGATGCCGTTTAGATCGTTGACCGGTGCATCGTCAGATGTATCCGATATATCCATTCTCAGATTATCCTGTAACCACCCGTCCCATATATTGTTCTCAGCATCATTACATATACCTTCGCCCATCATCCACAGGCGGTGGTTTGCATCTATGAACTTATTGAGTTCCTGCCTATCTTGAAGAGTCAATGTCCCAGTCGTCTGTCTACCGGTCATCCAGATGACTATATCATAATTTGCCATGGGAGTGGTGCCACCGGAGTAAAGTGGTCCTGAACCGGTTCCGACAACGAACCTGTCGTATTTGAATCCCAACGAATCCAGGGCATTCGCCATGCGTGATGCATCGTCACCGGGTTGACCGTCACCGACTTGATCGTCGTCGACGAGTAATATATTGGGTCTTACTATCACATATGCAGATGCGTTTACCGTTTCACCATTGTATTCTACTTCGATGGCTATCTGATGCAGTCCCGAGCGTTCTATGACCCAGTTTACGGATACGTCCCTTCCGCCTCCGGAAGGGAATCCTAGATCATAAACGGTTTCGTTGTAAAGTTCGTTACCTCCGGGGCCAAAATCCTGGAAAGTTACATCGCCGACGGTTGCAGTTCCGCCGGCATTGTATATGGCGGCGGTGACTTCGAATACATCTCCGTTAGCGGGATTTTCCGGAAGGAAGAATATCCTGTTTTCGGGTATCTGAAGTTCTGCTTCTATACCCAGTTCCGGTGCCTGCCCAAGATTTAGAGATATGTATGTGATGTCTCCTACTTCAACTCCATCCGTACTGTGAACCGGAATAAGATAAGTACCATTTACCTGTTCAGGCATCTCAAACTCATAGTAGTACCTGTTTACTTCGAGTGGGCGGTTTCCTCTTCTATCCATCTGTTCCAGTCCCCCTCCTAATTCGGACAGGTTCAACCACACTTCTAATTCACCCAGATCCAATGTGTCTTTGTCGACTACATCGGCCCAGATAGTAACCTCTTCACCGGGGATAGCATACGATCCGAAATCCAAGGGATATATTACTCCGACATCTCTGATAAAAGGTGCTAATTCGTCTTTTGTTTTTATCATCTCTCTATGTACTCTTTGGTTATTATCGATATCCAGGATTATCAACTCTATCGTAGAATCCCGATCCTGGAATGCATCATATATCTCGTGTGGGTCGTCGAACTCGAGATGCATGGTTTCCCCCATATGCCATCTACCGTCCGCTAGATCGATACCCTGATCGTCGGTGAACTGTACATTGTGAGGAGAATCTGCACTATCTACGAAGATGTAGATACGGGTATTATAGTCAGGCATCACCTTACCGCCGTTGTGTGTTATGTTGATATACGCTGTTTGATCAGCAATAGAAGCAGTTGATGTAAATTTGGCGTATGTCTGCTGTTCCGGCGGCTCTATGTTCTGGACTCCGTAGAATATTCCCGTGAAGATGATCACTGTAACGGCCAGAGTGAGTATACTCCCAACGACCTCGGAAACACCACTATCGTTCATCCGCCTTTTCATAGACATCTATTATCCCTCCGCCACCGAGCGGCCTTCCACGATCACGTTGTTGACGTAGAAGCCGCCGTCTTGATCGATATCCTCGTAGTGATCGTAACTAGGGGCACTACAGGTGAACACCCTGAACCGTATGCGTATCACATACCCGCTGAAGTCCGAAAGATCTACCTGAAGTCGGTCTAAATCTTCAGCCTTCACCCAGTAATTGGTCGCTGCACTACCGGAAACATTTGAGGCGGTACGCACCCCGAGATTCAACGGCATCCACGTTCTGCCTCCGTCAATGGTGACTTCCACACGGAATCCGTCCGGAGGTTTGCCGTCGGCTGAGTTGATATTGAATTTGAAATCAGCTCCGAGAGTTGCCTCTCGTGCACTGGTAAGGTCGATAGACACAGTTGAAAGGCTGTTGTCTATACCGAGTGCGGAAAAGTGTCCCGTGTCATCTGCGTTCCACCATGCCTGGGTTTGATCGCCATCGATGTCCGTAGTATTCACAAATCTCCATTGATCGTGTAAGTTGCCATTGAATGCCATCTCTCCCCTTGACACTATCACTTTAACGTCGTCGAAGAACCAGCCTACTCCAGTACCTTTTCCGTACTGAGTATAATTGAACTTGATACGTACTTCGTCTCTGTGATCTTCCGGCACATACCTAAACACATTCACTCTTACTAAGTCCCAACCGAAGCTGCCGCCTCCGCTGATCCCGTTCCAAGCGTAGTCCATATGGTTGCCGTGATCGTCTAATCTTGTATAGTTAGAGTCCAGCTCACCAGTATAGGTGCTCTGCGACGGTATCGCATAGACCCATTCAAACTGTCCTGAAGATGAATTCGAGTATCCGATCTGTATGAATCCGCCGTTACCCGGCTGCATCTTGTATCTATGCCAGAATGTGAGTCGAGCTTCCTCGTAGCCGGTGAGATTGAATGCAGGTGTTACAGCGGTCTTGTTGGAGTTAGGGCCGTAAACCGGTAAAAGATCTCCGGCAGTTTCGTCATATGTTACTTGCATGGAGTCCGAATCAATCACATTACCCTCTGCTGTCAGTGTTATGGTTGCACTATCTCCATTGGTAGCGCCATCTATTGATACTTGGACATTTACGTTTGTCGAGGTACCGGCATTAACTGAAATAGGCGTTGTAACAGCTGCTGTGAAATCCGGTTCGTTACTTGACGTGACGGTCAAGTCATAGTTATCATCTTCTGCACCAGTGTTCTCAACTGTGAATGTATACGTGTAAGTACCGTATTCCGTTTCCACGGCATCTGCGGGTGCCCTCACATCGACATCGTATGATTTCACAAAATTAGCTGTGATCGAATAATTGTTATTCATCTCTATGGTCGTTGTTGCTGAGTTTGGATCTACTATCGTTCCTATATCTCCTGTCCATTCTGTGAAACTATAATCTACCTCCGCGACAGCTTCAAGATTCACGACGGTTCCTGCATCGTATGTGAATGTACCTTCGCCTGGATCGATTACAGAACCCCCTGCTGTGCTATCTATCATTAATTCAAAAGTTACAATTTCTTCAAAGTTGGCTGTAATCGAATAATCCCCATTCATGGCGATGGTTGTTGTTCTTGAGTTTGGATTATCTATCGTTGCTATATCTCCTGTCCATTCTACGAAATAATAGTTTACATCAGCAAGAGCTTCAAGGTTTACGGTTGTCCCTGAGTCGTATGTGAATGTGCCTTCGCCTGGAATCGTTACAGAACCGCCTGCTGTACTACCTATTGTTAAATCATAAGTTACATCTGTATCAAAGTTAGCAGTGATAGTGTAATCCCCATTCATGGTGATGGTCGTTGTTGCTGCTGTTGTGTCAGCTATATCTGCTGTATCTCCTGTCCACTCAACGAAATAATAATCTATATCTGGATCAGCTACAAGATCTACAACAGTTCCTTCATCGTAGGTGAATGTGCCTTCACCTGGATCAGTAACAGAACCGCCTGCTGTGCTATCTGTAATGAGAGTATATGTCACATCTTCACTGTAGGTGAAATCTTCAATTCTAGAGTTATAAGTGTTAGAACCCCAATAGAATGTTGCATCCGTTCGGGATACTGGGCCTCCTCCTGCATTTGCTAATCCTGTATGATAATAAACAGTCCATGTTGCTGCGTCCAAAAGCGTTGCGCCGAGGGGTTCCGTAGTAAATTCTGCTTGTTGTGTTACCGCACCCCCACCGACTTGTACGTAAACTCGGACGGTTACTGTATCTGTATCTAATATAGCTGTTTCAGGACAGTTCCAGGCTGCAGATTGGATTCCTGATCCCGCCGCATTTCTCGTAACGGTTGCTTCGGGTGTTCCGCCTGTGATCTCATTCCCACCAGCCCATACTCGGATGCCCCAAGTAGATGGTTGGTTGTGTCCACCACCCTCTTGTACAGTGTCTTGCATATCTGTTGCTGATTGTACAGTCCCTAGCACATTATCAGCCCGCATATATCTTGTTTCGGTGGCCATAGGTTTAGGCGGTGCTTCGGAATTCAAGCTATCTCCGCCGCCGACGCTCGCGCCTTCTTCCTCGGCCTTTGTTTCATTCAGCCAAAAGGATGTCGGGTCGCTGTAGGAATATAAAGTAGTGTTTTCGAGATTGACGGACATATCCCAATCCCAGCGATACTCGACGCCGGTGTCCACCGTTTCGTACTCTTCGCTGAGGAACTCCAAAGGCCATTCGCCGTTGATGTTGGCGATGGTGGCGTCGGTCCTCCAGTTATCGGTGCCGTTCTGCATGTCGTCCCAGAAGAAGAATACCGGTAGGCGTACCATGGCGTGATTGTTGAATCCCATGTGATCGATGCCTGCGGTTTCGTTGCCGATCTCCTGTACGTTGCATAGAGGGTCAACCAGTACGCGTATCGGTCGGCTGGATCCCGCGAATAAAGGTTGCCAAGTGATCTCAGCTGTTGAAACACCGTTGCCCGGTACGTAGATGCTCTCGGAAGCGATGAGGGACTGGCCGTCTTTGAAGCGTACCAGTGCGTTGGACTCTTTGAAACCCACGTTATATATGGTTGCGGTTACAAGATACGAACGACCAAGCATGGGCTTCGTGTTCTCGAACTCCATATCCACTGCGCTAACTCTCAGTTCCGTACGATCGTCCACGTTACCGAACCACTTGGTGAACATGTAAACTAGTTCCTGACGTACGGCTTCGGCACTCGTGTTGATATCTTCTTCGAAATCCTCGTACCACTCATCTCCGTAGATCGGACCATCGAGATGAGCTATATCGAGTGTCATGAAGGCGACCCGGGAATCTCCATATATATTTCTGGCACCGACGTTGTTACGGTTATCGTCTACTAGATATACGTGATCCGCATCATCGAATGTGTAAAAATTGCCGGTAGCAGACAGATCATAAGCCAGGCCGTGTCCGATGGGATCATCATAAACGCCATACAGATATGAAGGAGCAGCCGTTTCATATACATTAGCCGTATCTATACCCAAAACGCCGGTAATGAATGCGTCAGAACCTACGGGTGCTCCTGCTGTGGTCAGATCCTCCAAAATGTGGTCTCCCATCAAAAACAAACTCGTTCCCGTGTTACCGTCAAGATAAGCGGTGATATTGTCGATATCCGCCGCACGAAGAGTCGATGCGGACCCACCGCATATCCAGTAAACCGAATTATAGAGAGACATCTCTTCTTCGTCCGGTCCATTTGTGATACCATCCGGCACATCGAAGACTTCGTATGCATATCCCAGTCGTTCTAGGCTTTCGACGACGTCGGCCGAACTATCTCCACTGTGATCATCATCAACAACTAGTACGGAAAATCTTACCATAACGGTTGTATTCACGTCCTGATAGCGTATGTCGTTGTTCTCTTCGTTTGTTTCTGTTATCATATCGAATGGGTCTGCAATAACGAGCACTTCGTGTTCTCCCACGGGTTCCGCTCTCCAGTAAAATTCGACCCTTTCTGTGCCGCCCATCCCGTCTAGATTTATAGTGGTTGCATTGTTATCCAGTATCTCTCCGTTCACTTGAAGTCGTACGTCTACATTGGTCAAAAGTTCCTGGCCATTGTTTCGTATCATCGCCGTTATTTTGACCCATTCGTTGTACATGGGCGCTCGCGTACTGAACTCTTGTTCGGCTACGGCGATATCGTTACCCCCTCTGAAATCAATGTCTCCAACCCAATTGATAACTCTATACACCATCACAGACCGGTTGCTCTGCATAGAGCGGAATAAGTATGAGTTTGACATCACTCTGTAACCGTGTGCAGCACTTTCGTAGCTGACCGCAACGCTTCCGTTATCATCTTCAGCAGACGTATACGCATCCCCTTGTGCAGTCAGATGATCTCCGTTGTATACTCCATCGGCTCGTTGATACGTATCGTTCGCGTCCAACGGCGTATCCAATCCCACTACATTTCCTACGGGTGCGTTACTAACTCCATTGACCGCTA
The DNA here is from genome assembly GCA_964454575.1 of uncultured Thermoplasmata archaeon. Classification (GTDB taxonomy): domain Archaea; phylum Thermoplasmatota; class Thermoplasmata; order Halarchaeoplasmatales; family Halarchaeoplasmataceae; genus Haladaptatiplasma. The sequence continues at coordinate 2,831 of CAYVTG010000032.1, read as the reverse complement.
ATATTCCCAGATAATTACTGAGTAAATTGTTTCCTGCACCGAGTTCGCTAGCGAACCCCTCTCCCAGCAGCCAAAGGCTTCTGCCATCCTCAAGGAATTTAATAAGATTAGATTGGTCCGTAGGCGTTAAAGTGTTAACTGTCTGCCTACAGGTCATCCATATAACTATATCATATCTATTTAGCGAGTGTCTCCCATCGCTGAAAGGAGGCCCATTCGTTCCTGTCACTTCGACATAGTCAAAGGTGAAACCTGCTCCTTCAAGATCTCCCCTCATAACCGAGGCATCACCATTTTGGATTTTATCGTCGTCCACCAGCAGTATGGTCGGCATCACATGTAATGTTGTATTGGCCATGTTGTTATTTGGATTCGAATCTTCAGCGAATGTCACGTTATCCGAGCGTGTGATATTTTCCAATGGTACCCTCACCGTTATCCTGTGATTACCGCTGACTTGTATATTCGTAGTTACCCTTATGTCACGTCCGCCTCCGGCAGCAATGCCTACCCAAACGGCTGCCAATAGGGTGCCACTTTCAAAGGATTGATTCAGTACGGTTTTATTCTGATCCCATATCTCGACTTTGCACATGGCCGCACTTCCGCCTCTGTTTTCGATAACCGATTGGATCGTCACAGACGCTCCGTTCAGAGGGGTCTCCGGGTTGAAACTTATCTTGTTTGCATCGACGGATATATCAGGGAGTTCTTGCAGATCTGATCTCGGACCGATATTGATGGAGATGTATGAGGAATCGGATAGATTACCGGATTCCGCTTCTACCTTCAGTAGATATGTACCGTTCTCCTGGTCTGTGGATATATCTATTCTTCCAGTCGGAGGATATATGAACTTGTCACCACTGGAACGGGTCATATTATATTTACCATCATAACCCTCCAGGGATGATAAGTCTATTGTTACATCAGTCATCGTAAGTAGATCTGAAGGTCCGATGCGTGCGTAAAAACTAACTCGTCCGCCTGCTTCAACATGGTTGTCCCATCCTTGAGGATACTCTACGCCGGCATCCTTGATCACCAGCTCAACATGGGGTTCGCCAAACCGTATAACGGTTCTCCAAAGAAGGTCACTGCGTCCAGTGTCCATTATCATTATCTCTGCTGTTTCAACGGTATCCCATGGGGCATTTTGTACCAAGGATTCCAAGTTAAGTACCACTTTCTCGCCGATGCCCCATTTATCGGGGAACTCTACCACGACAGCATCGTTGTGTTCGTAGCGCTGGCTGTGATATACACCTCCTGACAGTGCAACTAATACGAAAGCGGTGTTCAATTTATTCAGTGTTCTGCCTCCTCTGTGAGTCAGAGTAAGATTGTGAGTCTCTCTGACAAAGGATGCTTCCATATCTATGTAGGTTCGGCTTTCCGGCGTCTCCAGCATGTTCACACTGACCAATATGGAAGAGAACAATACTACGGTTATGGCCAAAATCATTATCGTTCCTATTATTTCAGACACAGCATTTGTGTCCCGTTGTAACCTTCTTTTTTTCATCGACATATTTTTGATGCCCCCAGGATATATAGAACTCATGGTCAGAATGTTATATAAACATTATGTGGTAATTACCATTTTTGTATGGTAATCTGTGCTTTTCCCAAAACAAAACACCGAATATAATATATGGTTCATGGTTGTTAAGACATCATAAAAGGTGCATAAGATGACCAACGCTGCAGATAGATTGATGGATGCCATCGACAAAAAAAAGAACCCCTCCGTAGTAGGGCTGGACCCCAGAGTAGCACTGATCCCCGACCATATCAAAAAAGAAGCTATGAAAGAAGGCTTCGAGCCCTTTGAAATAGTTCACAACGCAATCATCAAGTTCAATCACGCGATAATAGATGAAATAGCGGATATAGTACCGGCGGTCAAGCCTCAGATGGCTTTTTACGAACAGTACGGTCACTGGGGTGTAAGGGCTATGGAAAACACCATCCTTTACGCAAAGCAGAATGGACTTATAGTCATCGAAGATGTAAAACGAAACGACATCGGCAGCACCGCAAAAGGATACGCAGACGGTCATCTCGGTATGGTGGAACGACTCGAAGGAACAAAGACTTCGTCCTACGCCGCGGACATGATAACCGTCAATCCTTATCTGGGTACGGACGGTATCAAGCCGTTCGTCGATGTTTGTAAGGAATACGACAAAGGGATATTCGTACTGGCAAAAACATCGAATCCGTCTTCCGGAGAGATACAGGACAAAAAGCTGAAAAACGGAACTACCGTATACGAAACGGTAGCCCGATTGATCGACGGCTGGGGTAAAGACGTCGTCGGATCGAGAGGATATTCTTCCGTCGGCGCAGTGGTTGGTGCAACGTATCCGGAGGAAGCACATCGATTGAGAAAGATCATGCCAAAAGCCATCATACTGGTACCGGGATACGGTGCTCAGGGTGGAACAGCGGACGATGTAGTACCGTGTTTCAACGACGACGGATACGGAGCGATAGTAAATTCGTCCAGAGGCATCAACTTTGCCTACCAGAAAGAACCCTACTGCAATGACTTCGGTCCTGAACAATTCGCAGAGGCTTCCAGGGCGGCCGCCTTAGACATGAAGGATTCCATCCTAACCGCCTTGGAGAAGGCGAATAAATTACCGTGGTAAACCATCGATCTACCGAAACATACTATCATGAAAGCTTTCATGCCCCTATGTGGTTGTATTATTTAGAAGGGTATTATTTTGTTCTCTTGTTTTCCGGAAAGTGCCCCAATATCTTGAATGTCCTATCCTCTATATCCACAGTTACGATCTGGAATGGCAGTATTTGGCTCCGCA
>CAYVTG010000031.1:0-19099 GCA_964454575.1 uncultured Thermoplasmata archaeon | reverse complement strand
CGAAGGAGATATTGGAGGATCGCGGTTGAATTTGGTATGTGACACGGACATCATACACAGTCGTATACCCTGATGCATCGGCAACCGGCTTCGAATACGATCGAATGTGTAACATATTGCCGAGAACATCCTACCGCAGCCAAGAGATGACGGTAGACTTATGCCCTCTTCGGGACGGGGTTCAAAGAAGTTAAATACCTAAATCCTATATGCTCATAACGGAGAATAATAAGACGGTGTTAACATGAAAGGAATGAAAGAGATTATGGATGCCATGGAAGAACTGGGCATACCGAGCAAAGACCCGACGGACCTACCAAAGTCCAAGAAAAGTTTCCCGGATGGATCCCATTACAGGATGGAGATATCCGGTGTGGAGTTCCCATCTACCCTGGAAGCGCTGATAGATGAAAGGGAGAAAAGAGGAGTACCGATCCATAGATTGATCAGCACGGTGATGGGAAGCACATTACTCGACGATGAAGAGCTAAGAAGATTCGCTCAGATGGCTCACGATGCAGATATGGAAGTAATAATCACTCCAGGACCCCGAGCAAGCTGGAACACCGGTAGACAGATAGCCACTCCGGAAGGCGCGCTATCCGGTCTAAGAGTTAGAGGTTCCGATAATATAGTACATGTGATCAAAGACATAAAACGGTGCATAGATCTCGGATTCAGGGGATTCCTTGTGACCGATGAGGGTGTGATGTGGTTGGCCAACGAGTTGAAGAAACTCGGTCTGATACCCAAAGACGTCACCTTCAAGATATCCGTATATGCAGGACATGCTAACGCAGCCGGGGGAAAGTTATTGGAAAGCGTAGGTGCCGGTACGTTCAATCCGCTGGCCGATATATCCATACCCATGTTTGCCTCCATAAGACAAGCGATAGACATCCCCATAGATATTCACATATATCTGGCGGAGTCCATGGGCGGTTTCAACCGATTCTACGAGGCACCGGATCTGGCAAGAGTATCAGCTCCATGCTATTTCAAGATAGAACCTGGTACAGGTTTAGCCGCAGGTGGAGGAATCTACAAGCCCTGGACCGACGAAGGTTTCCTGGCTAAGTTCGCACGAGAGAAGGTCAAGTTCGCTGAGATAATACACAATATAATACAGGATGAATATCCAGATCTGAAGATATCCAAACACGGTGCTAAGGACCTCTGCATACCACAACCCTGAGATGAGAACATGGCCAAAGGAATAGCCGCCGATTTCTCCATGCTCAGAGGGGAGCCGCCCATCAAGTACCTCACAAAGGCCAACTTGCTGGCGGCCCAGGGCAGAGATATCACCCGTTTTGAGATCGGGCAGCCCGACTTCGACACGCCTGACAATGTCAAGGAAGCGGCAAAAAAAGCCCTGGACGAAGGCTTCACACACTATGTTCCCACCATGGGTATACCGGAGCTTGTAGAAGCCATACAGGATGACATCGAAAACTCCAGGGGATTCCGACCGGATAAGGAACAGATAATGGTACTCCCAGGTGCCAAACCCGGCATCTTTTTGGGACTGATGACCACCATCGCCATGGGCGACGAAGTGATATATCAGAATCCATTCTACTTTCAGTACGATTCCTTGATCGGATATATGGGTGCCAAGAAGGTCCAGATACCGCTCTACGAAAAGGACGAATTCCGGATGACCCCACAACAGATACAAGATGATATCAGCGATGATACAGGTCTGATACTGCTCAACTCACCGCAGAATCCCACCGGCGGCGTTCTTTCAAAAAAGGACGTCCATGCCATCGCGGAGATGGCGGAAGAGCACGATTCTTACATACTCTCAGATGAGATATACAGTAAGATGCTATACGAAGGTGAGAAGCACTACAGCCCGTCTTATCTGGACGCATGCAGTGAACGAACGATAATAGTAGACGGATTCTCCAAGGCATACTCGATGACCGGATGGAGATTAGGTTACATGATCGCACCTAAAGAGATAATCCATAAAGCGGACCACCTATTCGCCGACATCGGTTCGTGTACCACCTCTTTCGTACAGAAAGGCGGCGTGGAGGCGCTGAGAAACGGTCAAAAATTCGTTGACTACATCATGGAGCACTTTACTAAGAGAAGGGAAGCCATCGTCAGCGGCCTGAACGAAGTTCCAGGCTTCAGCTGTATATATCCCAAAGGAGCCTTCTACGTATTCCCGAATATCAAGGAGACCGGTATGAGTAGCGAGGAGCTGGCCAACTATATGCTGGACGAAGCCGGAGTCTGCCTACTGCCCGGTACCGCATTCGGCAGTCAGGGAGAAGGCTATCTACGTCTTTCCTACGCACGCTCGGTAGAAGAGATAGAGAAAGGCATCGGCAAGATGAAAGTGGCTATGGAAAAGGTTCTTCGATAGCTTCCAACATGCAGTCGATAGTGGACATTATCTCGTCCCAGTGAGTGCCCTTCCAGTAGATCTGTTCGCATCCGGTACACTTCCAGTATTCATCACACCGCTCTAGAACACCTTCCGGTATCGAATCTTTAACGGTCTCAATATCCACCGGTTCCACGATAGAATTACACTTCGAGCATCGGCTCATCGGTTCGACATCCACATCGAACCGTCTCAATATGAGAGGCATTATCTTTTCCGGCGGTGCCTTGGGCACGAGCATCACACCCTCAGACCGTGCGAGTTCCTTGTCTCTTGTGATCATAACTCTTTCTTCTTCCCTAGCCAGCCGTAATAATTCGTCGTCTTCGACTTCAGGCGCATACATAGCATCGACCCCCATCAACCTCAACCATTTCGCTGTCTGGCCCAGCATCCTGTCTAACAGGAATTTAGTCATGGTATTTCACTTCGTATTTAAGAATAACACCGTCGTCCATAGGCTCGTGTGAAAGCAGTTTCAACCCTATGATGTCATCGGCAATCTGAGCACCCGTACCGTCCGCCGGCGTGGGAGCCTCACTACCACCGATTATCATACTGCCCACGAACACGTAGAATTCGTCTACCGCTTTCGCTTCGAAGAAGGAATATATCACTTCTCCACCCCCCTCAACCAGCACTTCTCGTACACCCCTTTCATAGAGTGATTCCAGCAGTGCTTTTACGTCAACACGGTCGCCGTCACCGCATTTAACAAAGTTCTCACGATCGGTTTCTTGAGTCGTAGCTATAAGATAGTTATCGTCCATGAATATATTCGAGTATTTCGGTATCCTTCCTTGGGAATCCAGTACCACTCTAAGTGGATCGACGGGATCAGCAACGTATTTCTCCTTTACAGTCAGTTTCGGGTCGTCTGCCAGTACGGTGCCGATACCGACGATTATAGCGTCTACCCGGTTCCTCAATCGATGCACTCTTTCAAAATCCTCCTCACCGGATATCTTCACTTCTATATTCTTCGTCAAAGCTATCTTGCCGTCGGCGGACATGGCCACGTTGACTACAACCTTTGGTCTTTTCTTCATAACAGCACCTTCAATATTCGATAACAACGTTTTCTCCTTCTTTTAAATTTATGCAATCTTCGAACTGGTTCACCAACCATATGTTGGTCCGCAGATGTTCGGTGGCCTTTCTAACACTGAGTTCCCCCGAACCGCCCACCATGGTCAGATAGGGGATCAACTGGTCGGCACACCACGGGTCTAGATCGACTTCGGCATCGATATCTTTCAATAGCATCACAGCACACTCTTTACCGACGTCTTCAGCCGGTACCCCCCTCTCGCCGAGCACACCGCACCCCAGCCTTTTCCCCCCCGTCGTCCAGAGCGTGATACCAGTCCCCGGACTCGGCGAATCACCGATCTCCGTAGATATTGACACACAATAGTCGATCAATCCCTTCAAAGCGGCCTTTTTCATGCGCTTGGCGATATGGTCTGGCAAGTTACTGACGAACACCTTACCTTCGATATTGTCCACGTTATCTCCGACCTCCGGATTCTCAGGCATCCCCGGTTTTACGGTGACCTTTACCTCACCGCCGCCCTTGGGATAGTGTCCTCGCTTGATAAGCCGACTCGTCACATCCACCCCCATCTTTCTAAGATGCTCTAAAAACACATTTTCAAAATAGTCGTATGGAGGAGACCATTTTACGTCGGTCCCTCCCTTCAATGTAAATATAGTGTCCTTATCGGCGTGGAGTCCCGCAGGGATCAATGCCTGGAGCATCAAGGTGACGCTGCCGGCAGTACCTATATCGAATGTGTATTCGCCACCCTTTATTTCACCCGGGTTGAACACTGATCGGGTAGAACCGGGCTTCAGACCTTCTACGTCGGCCCCACATATCTCTGCAGCGGCACTCATCGCCATGTGATGCTGAGGCGACATCCCGGGTTTCGGTCGGTTGGCCCGTATATTTTCTATCGTGATCTCCGTACGATGTATCATGGACATGGCCACAGCGGTCCTCAGTATCTGTCCTCCACCCTCTCCGTATGAACCGTCTATATGAAGCATGGTAGTGCAGATGAAACGATGCATTAAGATTTTTCCGACGACAGATTTATATATGCCTGAACAGGATAACAATATAGGTGATGAGAGATGGTAAGAAAACCAGCAGTAGCGGGTCAGTTCTACCCGGGAACGAAAGAGGGTTTGAAGGGAAAGATAGAAGAATGTTTTGAACATGAATTAGGTCCGGGACCGCTGAAAGGAAAACCGGGAAACAGCAGGGAGATAGTAGGGATGGTTGTTCCACACGCGGGATACATGTACTCAGGCCCGATAGCGGCCCACGGGTACAAGGCATTGTTCGAAGACGGCGTTCCGGAAACTATCATCGTTATAGGCCCTAACCATCACGGCTTCGGTGCCGAGCTAGCGCTGAGCGATGAAGATTTTGAGACGCCTTTGGGCACGGTAAAAGTCGATGTAAACTTAGTAAAAGAACTACAAGGTGACATGGTACAGATCGATGATAGAGCCCACGCCAACGAGCACGCCGTCGAAGTACAGATGCCGTTCCTACAGTATATTTCGGATGATATACGGATAGTGCCGATATGCATGCTGAAACAAGACCTTGATACTGCAAAGGAGTTGGGAAAGAAATTAGCCGAAGTCACGAAAGATATAGACACCGTGATGATCGCATCAACGGATTTTTCTCATTACGTTCTGAAGGAAGTAGCTGAGAAGAGAGACGGTAAAGCCATAGATATGATAACGGCCAACGATACGGAGGGGCTCTACAAAGCCGTCGTTGACGAGCACATTTCCATGTGTGGCTTCGGCCCGGTGATGGCCATGATGCACGGATCAGGCTGTACGTCCGGCGAACTGTTAAAATACGCTACCAGTGGCGACATATCCAGCATGCGCGATGTGGTGGGTTACGCCTCAATAGTGTGCAGATAGAGGAAAGATTTATACATCCTGCACAGGGTATCCTTTTAGATGAACCTTCTGAGAGATAAAAAGGAAATGACTCGCTTTCTCATACTGTATCGTGCCATACTGGAAAGACCGGGAAAACTATCTGATCTATCCGCACCTTTAGGTATGACCCAACAGGGAGTTTCCAATTATATCTCCGAGATGGAGGAAGAGGGCCTTCTCGACACTTCAGGTAAAAAATATCATCCGACACCCAAGGGCATGGAGATAGTGAGAAAAGTCATCGCCAAGCTAAATACATTTATCGACGAGGCCAGCCAGCAGATGGACCTGATCAAACAGTGTACTGCCATGGCGGAGGAACGCGTTGAAGAAGGAGATGAGGTAGGTCTGTACATGGCAGGAGGATTTCTTCGTGCCGATACCAAGGGGAGAACCTCCACTGGGATCGCGCTCACATCGGCCGCCCCCGGCGAACCGTTAGCAGTCGGCGACCTACAGGGTATAACAGAGATGAATGTGGGTCGTATATACATCATCAAAGTAGGTCTCGATAACTCGTTAACAGAAGCGAAAAAAAGTTTGGAAGATAAGCTCAGCACCGTAGATCACGACGTCCTAGCCGTCACCGGAGAGGCGCAGTACGGACTCGCGGTCTCGATATGCTTGGAACCCGATATAGTGTTCGCGCCACAGGAGGCCGCTATCAACGCAGCCGAACGCGGATTGAACGTTGCATTGATAATATCCGAACACGAAGCAGAAGCGATGATAGATCGTCTACAGAGCATCAATAGGGAAAGGGAAGATGAATTCCGTATAGATCACACCGCTATCTGATATCAGTACACGACGGGTATCTTCTTACCGCATTTAGCGCATTTACCGTCTTTCAATTTCAGCTTACCTGAAGAATAATAAGATCTTTCCAGAACGGTTTCACCACATCGCGGACAGCGTGTGTTGTTATCTGCCGGCAGATTTCCCAGATATACATAGTTTAGCCCCGCTTTAAGCGCGATATCCTTCGCCTCGTTCATCTTGTCCGGCGGCGTTGCGGGAACATCCTGCATACGATGGGCGGGATGGAATCTTGAGAAATGAACAGGCGTATCCTCCCCCAGATTTTCTTTTACCCAAACGGCGAATTCTTCCAGTTCTTCCGCCTCATCGTTGTGCTCCGGGATTATCAGATATGTTATCTCTACATGTATCCCCAGTTCGACAGCTCTGACTGCGTTGTTGAGCACAGGCTGCAGTTTCGCCCCTACGATCTCATGGTAAAATTCATCGGTAAAAGCCTTTATGTCTATGTTGACCGCATCGAGATATTCCGACAGTTTTTCCAGTGGTTCCAATTCCATATATCCGTTGGTAACGTAAACGGTGTATCCGCCGTCGGCTTTCTTGTACTCTCGGAAAACGTCGTAGCTGAATTCGTAAGAAACCGTAGGCTCGTTGTAAGTCCAAGCTATCCCGTCGTACTTCAAAGCTCGTTCAACTATGTCGTCCACTGAGAAGTCGGAGATATACTGACTATCGGGATCTCCGCGGGCCAGTGATGCGTTCTGACAGAACAGGCATTTGAAGTTGCAGCCCATGGTACCGAATGAAAGTACCTGTGTTCCGGGATGAAAGTGATACAGCGGTTTTTTTTCGATAGGATCCGGAACAAGGGAGGCCGTCTTGCCGTAAACAAGGGAATACAGTTTCCCGTCTATGTTCTCACGGACGCTGCAGATACCTCTCTTACCATCATCTATCATGCAGTTATGGGCACAAAGATTACATCGAACTATTTCTTCCGCTCCCTTTTCGTAGAACATAGCTTCCTTCATATTATCGATATATTTATCGCCGTCGGATTACATAAATTTACCGATTGTACAGCGACTGATAATCATCTTCCGAGGGCGGTGGAGGCGGTGGTTTATAATATTCTCCGAAGTCGGGAACATCCTGCATGAAGGAAGGCCTACCCCGTAGGTAATGCACGGCGATACACATCACCGCGATAATCGTCACGACCACACTCACTATACTGGCGACTATCTGGCTTGCTATAAATCTTGGTCCCAAGGTGATCGCCGCCTGTGTGGTTGGATCGAAAGAGTAAAGTGACACACCACTGATCATACTACCGATCAAGCTACCGATGGCGCTCATTATTATGATGAGTATTATCAGCGCCAGTGTAAATCCCATGGTACCGTGATCCTTGGCAAACTTTTTGCTGGAGGACATGGCATCCGAGATACCCTTCCCCTCGATGACAAGTATAGGTATGGTGAAGAGCCACCAGTAGCAGAATATCAACCCCGGGATCAGGCACAACGCGGTGCCAAAGGAGACTATTATCGTCAGGATTATGCTGGCACCTATCAATCCGAGGGGGTGTTTTTTGATCACTTTAAAGCCGGTATCCGCCTTCATCGGTTTACCGTGATATCCCTCCTTTACCATACCCACGATCCCACCGGCGAACAGCATCTCTATCATCCAGCTGATCATACTGAGCGGTAGAAATATTAAAAATATCATGTAAATCAGGTTGAACATCTCCTCAAAATTTTCTTCGTCCATCTCTCCGGCGGCCAGAGGTTCAAAGGCGGATTGCAAGGTCCACATAGAGAAGATATTGATGGAGGATACGATCAATATAGGTATCAACAGGTAAACAAAGATGGTAGTGAAGTTGTCTTTGAACATACCGAATGCCAAGGATAACGTTCCCGAGATATCGGTTCCCGTTTTTTTTGTACCTCTCGGCGGTTCATAACCGGTATCATAACCGCACCTGGGACACCTGCCTGTTCTTTCCTCTTCAAATGTGTAAAAATTTTCACAGTTAGGGCATATCGGCATGGATTCACCACAAGAGGAATATATCGAAGAGCATAAAACCTTTGTGTTATGGTTCGATAGCCACATCTGCAACCACGTGGTAGATACGGGGTGCGTAGGACTTGATACTGCGTAGTTCGGTGATCTCGTAACGCCGCGATCCGCCTTTCTCTAACTGCCGGTTCACGTCCTCACTTATTTTTCTCTCCCTTGCAAGTGTGTGATAATGTATGACACCTTCGCCGTCCAGCAGTTCCATGGCTTTGAAGAGGTATCTCCAGGTATCGTGCAGATAGCCCATGACCACTCGGTCCACAGGTTCATCACATACAAAATCCCGATTGTCTCCCAAAACGGGTCTGACGACATCTTCAACATCGTTGATCCGGCAGTTCTCGTTTAGGTACCCATGGGCTACGGGATTTATCTCGAGAGAATAAATTCTCCCCGGGTCGGAGTGTACGGCCATGGGTAGGCTGAAGTATCCTATGCCGGCGAACATGTCGACGACAGTTTCGTTTTTGATCTCCAACTTCGACATACGGATACGTTCGTCTATGTTGCCGCTGGAGAACATTATCTTGGCGGTATCCAGCATGAACTTCACGCCGTTCTCCAGGTGTACAGTTTCCGTTTCCGTACCGTATATAACTTCTATGTACGGCTCCCGTGTCTGTCCTGAGATATCGCCCTGTAAGGCGACGGTTTTCATACCAAGTTCTCGGGCATAAGATCCGGCTATATCTCTTTTATATGGCAGTAAGTCGTCTTCTAACTTCAGCAACAGTACATCTCCGATGCGCTCCCACCGTTCCGGCAGCAGAGATTTCAAGCGCACAGGTATATCCGCATCCGCCGCTACGTTTTCGAAAGGAGAAGGAACCTTTGTTTTTACTGGCAATCTATCAGAGGTTCCGTTACCGCCGGATGTTACCGGTATCACCAGTTTATCTCCCATGGGCATGACTTCCCGTTCGGGATCTAAAATCCCGTCTCTTTTTATCTTTTTAAGAGCACGTTTTCCGTCTTCCAGGGGTACTTCCATCACGGGAAGTTTTTTTGTCATCTTTAAACCATAGAGCTTTTCGCATAAGTATTTTATACCTATTAGATACTGTGATGTTAAGATGCGATATAAAGCGCTATTTACCACGGCATTAACATTGTTCATGGTATTCTTTATCACAACAGGGAGTATCCAGGCCTACGTTACGGAGGTTTCCGAACCCGGTAAAGCAAACAAGATCCTTTCCGAGTTTTCGACCCCTATCATCCGGCCGTCGGAATCTGGTAGATTATCTTTCAATATAAGCAATCAGTATGACGGAGACTTTGTGGACGTAATATTCACCACCGAGATATACCGTTATGCAACTTTGGACTTCGAAAAGAATATATCTGAAGTGGAGAACCCACCGGTTTTCAAATCAACAGGCACTACATCAGACACTTTCGGACTTCAAGTATTACCCAGCGGCGGTACTTTCCCCTTGGATCTTACAATCCTTACCGAGAAGAAAACTGCGAAGGGAGTTTACTTCGTACGGTTCGAGATAGAGTTCACATACGAGCCCACCGGCAATCGCAGCGTGATGCGTTCCAGAGGTTACTTCACCGATGAGGAGTGGTCTTTTGCAACAAAACGGCCCGGAGAGGCCGATGCCCCCTATTACTCGGGCAGTATAAACATCACTCATCTGGAGGTCAACGGGATCATACCGGATACAAGTTTTACGGTGAAAACATCTATACCGCGCTGGCCTCAATATCTGCTCGGAGGGCTGGCTGCCTTCTTCGGGATATTCGCAGTCATGCTTTATATGCAGGAAGAATACAACTCATTCCCGTGGCTAGAACAGGTTCTTAATCAATGGTCCGGCAAATTTAAGCAGTTTAGGAGACGTCTTGAGAACAGACTTCGCCAGCGCTGACGGATAGTCTATATCTCCCTTCTCACCGATGATATCCAGTATTTTTTGATCTCTTAGAGAATCGAACAGTTTGTCCAGGTCTTTATCGCTGAATCCACGGTATATTTTTCTCATCCACATCCCCCTTGATATCTCACGTTTTAGATCTTTCTGCCAACGTCTATCATATTTTTCAAGGGATCCTTTGGAGGTGTCCTCGGTTTCCAAAGCTTCTATCAGTACGTCCGCGCAGTGGTCGGCAGCTACAAGACCGGTATAGAGTCCACCACCGGACAGCGGTTTTACCTGGCAGGCCGCATCCCCCACGAGCATCAGACCATCCTCTACGGTTCTATCCATAACTCCCAGCGGTATGGTACCGGCCTGCAGTCCGAGTATCTTATCCGCAACACCTTGCGACTTTAAAAAATTCCGTAAATACCCATAGGCCTGTCCGTCATCCGCTCCGAGTCCGTAAATCGTGCCTGCCGGATGCGGAACGGACCATGCGAAAAACCCCGGGGCGAGCTTATTGCCGACGTAGATATGGATTCCATCAGATCCCCTGCCCACGATCGCCTGTATTCCCGGTATGAGTTCGTTCGGTCCGGGCAAACCAGATATACGACGCAGTATGGAGCTCGGACCATCTGCACCGACAGTTATACGCGATTCAGCGGTTCTATGGATGCCATCTTGTGTGTACCCTATAACCCCATCTTTCCAAGAATTTACCCTGCACCCAAGTTCCACATCTGCTCCAGCATTGATAGCCTTTATCGCCATCTCTCTGTCGAATGAAGCTCGGTCGAGAACAAAAGCCCGGCTTTGCGGCGATTCCAGGGCCAGTTCCTTGGAATTCGGCGGATGGATCACCGCTTTACGGAATTCGCCGATAACAGATCTAGTTTTTGTCATCTCTACCACTCTGGGAGACACCAGGCCTGCGCACTGAACCGGTACACCGATGCACCTGTCTTCCTCCAGTACCTTAACATCGAAACCCGCTTTAGCCGCTCTCTCAGCGACCTTCGATCCGACGGGACCACCACCAACTACCAATACATCGTACAATTTATCGATGGACGAAAGTACACTTAACCTTTAATCTTTCCCCGTTTTTGTAGCGATAGTACGATGCGAGAAAAATTATAAATAATCCATATGTATTAGGTCTGAGTGGACAAGACCGGAAGAAATCACATCATACATACAGTATATCCGATGAGGGATGACACGATATTGGGCTAAAAAAATTCTTTCGGGAGAAGGAGGCAAACGCATGACAAAAAAAAACAATTCGAAAAAGGAAGTTTATGGGCGGGCTTTACGGGGTAGGTTGCAATATGTAAGTGATACACGTGGTAGAAAAGGTATCGATAACATATTCAAAAACATGATCAAAAAAGGATATCATGGCCCCACCCACATGAGCGATTTTGAGGCAGACAACGTATATCCCTTCGAGCACCATATATTGCTGTTGAAAAGCTTTAGAGAATTGTACGGTGAAAAAGAATTCGATAGGATGTCGAGAAAAACACCGATGATCAAAGACGTGATGGGTTGGTACGTCAAATTTTTTAAGAAACCGGATGTACTCATCGAAAGTGTGGGTGATTACTGGGATAAATTTTTTGCATTCGGAGATATAGAAGGGCAGATGATAGGCAAAAACGAAGGTCTACTCAGAGGGCAAGGTATATGCTCTGAAACGCCTCTGTTCTGCAGATCGTTGACCGGGTATTTCGTGGGAGTTTGTAACGCGATAAAACTTAACGCATCCTGCAAACACACACAGTGTGAATTGAATGGCAGCGAGATATCCGAATGGCGATTGAGATGGTAGGGGTATAATTTAGCAGAGAATGGACATCACGATGAATTCATCTGTCAAATAAGTAAAACTATGAATTGATCCATTTTGAAATCAATTCCGCAAACCATAGGTTATCATCTATATTTTGATTTTCTAATAAGGATATATCTCCTGATGCAAATACCCGTTCATCCCATGCTACAACCGGTAAAGGTCCGTCTATATCGTGAGGACCTTTTGATAACTCCCAGGTCTCCCATGGGATCATTTCACCCCAAGTATGTTCTTGGGAGTAAATAGTATTAAAATCCCCGTCCAAATTTAAACTACAACTGTAGAATAATTCTGATCTATTTTCTCGGTAACTTATCATCGGTGAAAAATGCGAATCTGAACTGCCATCGACTACGGTAAAATATGTAAATTCAACACCCAGTCTTTTACCTATGTCGTTCAATGGGTAATCATATACTATCCATCCTTCTTCACTTTTCAGGCTGTCATACAGACCGATATCTTCAGCTTCTAATGACGTATGATAATTTCCAAATAAGAGGATTTTATCTACGTCTTCTGTTACGTTATCGATCAGATTTCTCGAAGAACTTCTCAACGGCGGGGGGACTATCGTGACATTTCTCTCTTCTTCCAAAAAACTCTTCAAAGGCGATGCCAGTATAACTGCATCATAATTTCCTACGTGTCCATTGCTTTCTCCTGCAAATATGAAATGTCCATCATCTCGGAGAATTTTTGCGAATTTAAGTAAACCTGATGCAGTTTCATCTACAGATCTACCGTAATTACCGGTATCAAAAAGTATTCTTGTCTCGTTTATAGTTCCTTCCGGGGGCTTTAAAAAGTATACATACTTATCTGGTTCTCCTGGTATATAGAAGCGGATAAAACCATCTCTCTCAACATCCACTTCGTAGGTAAGTTTCCCATCTACCCCATCTATGAGGCTGACGTTACCTCCGTTGATGTCATAATCTATTTTTTTTGCTTCTTGATCTGTATATAATGATAGATGAAATGTTTCACCGGTGAACAGATCGTAATCCGTATATCTCGTAGCCAAACTTATCTCTCTTTCTAAAAGATACTCCATTATCCCTATAATGAATTCTCTGTTTTGACCTTTATCGATGCCAAAATCTCTTTTCCCGTTCCATAATGGATGCGTATCTCCGAGAAAAACGACTTTCCCTTCTGCTACCTCTAGTCCTATAGATGTGGTAACATTTCTACTATCTCCGTTATCGCTTATATCTTCTACCGTACTCAACACCTGCGCTGAAGAAGGATAACTAAGGGTGCAAGAGCCCCAAAACCCTATTTCATCGAGTTTAAAATAATCCGACCACCCGGTCACCCAATGCATATCTTCGGGAGTATAAATGATGTCGTCATTGAAGAATACACCGAAACGTTGAGCCAATTTATTCTGAAAATCATTCAAACCAAACATATTATCATGTTCTCCTACAACTATGAGATTTCCACCATTTTCAACGAAACTCACTATCTCTGCAATTTCGCTTTCGGTGTAATTGGAGAAAGGCGAGGGTGCTACTCCAAGGAAAAGTATGTCTCCTTCATTCATAGATATCACTCTTTCTTCGAGTGGTATACTGTTTTGAGAAAGGTTAAAACCATGATCAAGCAGTAATTCTGCGGCCTTAGAATATCCCATAATCCCCGGGTTCCATATATCCCATAATTGAGAATAGGATCGATCGAAAACGATGTTTGCTCGTGGTATAGGATCCTTTACCACATCTTCTCTATGGAGAAAATGATATGAAAGAGAAACCGACAATATCAGTAACAATGATATCGTGATCGCCAATATCTTATTCCTTGTCATATACTCATATAACAAAACTCAAGCTATAAGACTTTTAGGGTATTTTTCCAATTGACACCTTCGTTCAGTAGTGAAACGGAAGTCAATATTTGTACGTGGGTGGAAAAGATCTAAGATAGCTTTATATGCTCCATAGTAAAAAAATAAAAAAGAAAAAAGGGGTTTAAGGGGTTTTTAGTAGCTCACGGTCCAGAGCAGGTTACCAGCTGTTGGGTTGTAGATCCAATAGCCTTGTCCGGGCTCGAACGTGAAGGTCGCCGGATCGTAGTTGTATGCTATGTTGTAGGTCTGTGTTCCATCAAAGTAACCGACGATCGTCACATCTGCTGGTAGTCCGTGGTTGGTACCCGTGTCTGCAGTAGAACTCGGCAGACCGACCATGGTCCAACCCGGGTACAGTGTGATATCCGTGCTAGTGGGTGCGGTTCCTTCGATTGTTAGTGTATCTCCAGTGGCCATATTTATCCATAGTCCCATACTGCGGTCCCATGTTGCAAGATTGTTGAAGTGTTCTGTTCTACCATGTACATAGCTTCTCCATCGTCCTGCGTTAGCATCGTAGTACATCACACGGTCGTAGTTACCGGAGATTCCGTATTCTGCATCTTCGAGTATATCTACGAGATCGTTTGACGTCGCATAGTTATCGCCGTTAGCGTCGAGGTTGAATGAAACGAAGTTCCATCCGCCTGCATCTCCACCTGCGGTGAGAGACATATCGAACAGATCATAGGTAGGTTCTTCGCCGCCTTCAATGTAAACTTCCACACCTTCTGCGTCGCCCCAGTTTCCTGCAGCGTCTCTACCACGTATGTACAATGTATTCCATCCACCGGCTAGGCCAGTCGTGCCTACGGTTGCGGTAACACCTTCCTGTTGGTTATCGAATCCACCGTCTATTGCACTCATCGCATTACCTGATCCTACACCTGGGTCGGTGTTCCAGAACCACTCTGCTTGTATAATTGTATTACCACCGGTGTATATATCATTAATGTTGGCAGCAGTAGTTATAGATGTACCTTCAGGAACACTTAGATCGCTTACCGTTGCATCTTCCGTTTTGGGTCCCCATACATCAGATGCACTTTGCCATCCATCGTATAGATTCACACGGTATATATTGTAACTGCCTTGCTTATCTTGACCGAAATAATATAAATTCACACCAGCGGTCGAATCGCTGGATGCCGATGGTCTACCTTTGATGTACGAGTCCATGGATGCCCAATAGCCGGTCCATGTAGAGAATCCGTCATTGGAATATACCGATCTCATATTCGATACGCTGAAGTCATCGTGCCATTTGGCGTGCGGATATGTGATCCATGTGGCACCTCCTGCCCCATCTGCGGCCACGTCAAGGACAGGCGCATCAATGAAATCGTCATCGTCCATGTATGGTTCTCCGGTAAGGTCTGTGGTGGTAAATGAAGCGCCACCATCATTTGTAGAAACAACGGTGGGTATTCCGTCTTCACCGAATGCAGGGGCACGGAAGTATGCTGCGTAATCCGTACCGCCTTCGTGTATCCCTTGAGGGAACTGCATCTGGTCATCATTGTCCGATGCTTGGATCGGAGCACCCCAGGTACCATCTCCATTGGAAACCTGGTACTGGGCATCTCTGCCGTAGGTGTTATCGTCTCCGGGTCTGAAATAGTACCATACGATAGCATTGTTATCCGTTGGATTAGCGTGGCTACTCGGGAAGAAATAGTAGTTACCGTCTCCTTGTGGAGATACCTCTACCACATCGCTCCACGTATCACCACCGTCTGTAGAATATTTGCCTGTCGTACCTATATCTGCCAAATTGGCTTGATTTAAGTCCGTATTGTCGTAGGCCATACATTCAACGATCTGCCAGATGTAGTCCGTACCGGGCTCGTAGGACAAAGACATGGCTCTGTAGACATTAGCTTCTACATCTCCGCCGCCGCCGCCCATAGATATGGGACCGCCGCCACCAGTGACAACAATACCTTCGCCATCCTCGAACACGTATCTTTGGGCCCAACTCGTGTAAGGAGCCGGAGCATATGCGACGTAGGTGTGCGCACCTCTGGTATCTGCAGTACTGCCCTGGTATATCTCCCAGCCGTGCCACGAAATAAGTACATTTTCGCTTACAGGATGGAACATGATATCTAGGTATCCTGGATTCAACGATACATCGCTAACAGGCATCGGGTTGCTGAAAGTAGCCCCCCCGTCGTTGGATACCTTTGCCATAACTCTGAGACCGAATGTAGCATCCTCTAGATAAGCAACGACCTCATAATCGGTACCACTTAGGGTAAATGATTCTGTAACAGGGTCTTGCGTGTGTAGTGGAGTATCGGTAAACTTCTCCCTGCGTGGTAGTTGTCTATTTACGACATCAACGTTGAAGACCAACATTTCTTGAGCCACCGGAGTTGAAGGATCGTTGCCCGATAATCCGGTAACACTGATGGTCTGCATGCCTTCGGCTGCTCCAGCCGGGACTTCAAGGAACATCAAGATCCTTTGATCATCGCCGGGATCTAGAGATATCGAACTACCCGGATTGAAAGTAGGTGCGCTCCATCCACCAGGCTGTGCCGCACTTAAACTGATAGTATCTGCGTTCGTTCCGTAGTTGTAAAGTGTGAATGGTATCGATATCGAACCACCAGCAGTAGCGGTGAACGTGTTCCAACCGTCTCCGTCCATAATCGGCTGAACTCTTGGGTAGTCGTAATTGATTCCGACTTTGTAATCATCGGTTGGACCTAGGTCGCCTCCTACGACGACGGAGTGGATCACACCATTGTCGCCGAATCTGTGGGTCACATCGATGGTCCATGTACCGACTTCAGGTTTTTCCACACGTAACATCTCGACGTTGTTAAGATCGTCTCCACCGTCATTGTTGGTGTCGTAATCATACGCGTTTCCGTTTGGATAATAACCGACTCCGCCGGTTCCATCTGCGATAGTCCATGAATCCTGGAACGAGTTTGCGTTATATACTACACCCGACGGTGATGTGATCTTGACGTCGTAATCTGTACCCAAAGCTTCACCACCGGTGTTGTCATCCGGATAAGTCATCACTAACTTGAGCGGTGCTCTGTCACTCTGGACATCTACCGTTTGTGACCATGTGCCACTGTTATCATATATATTGTAATTCGTAGGTGCGGGGGGATTGACAATGTTCCGTATGTTCAAGTGTCCCCAACCTTGATCGAAGCTCGGATATCCATAGCCCATATCTTCAGCGCTGTATATCAGTAGTGCCTTCACCAGATCGCCTCTGATGTTCAGATGACTGGTCGGACTACCTATCTCGGCATTCCTGTAATCGAAGAGATACTGTCTTACAAGAGCTGCATCTCCAGATACTGCGGGGGCCGCCATGGATGTTCCGGAGATAGTTGTATAGTCGCCTTGACCATCGTTATTCTGATCTATGACTTCTCCTGTATCTTCATCATATATCGGAAGGTAATCGCTATCGCTAGATCTTGCAGAGGTTATCTGATAACCGGCTTCGATAACATCCGGTTTTATCCTGTTTATCGGGGTCGGTCCTCTCGAACTGAAACCAGTGATTTTCCGGGAATTTACCGAAAAATCGGCTGGTCTAGTATTATCGGATGCACCTACTGCAACCGTATTCTTGTCAAGTGCTATACCTGTAACTGTGTGTTCATACGGGCCATCATTACCGGCAGCGAATATGACCAAAGAATCCGGATTATTCAACAGGAAATTGTCTCCATCACCGTCATATGATTGAGCGGTCCCTACGGGACCCCAGCTGTTACTGAATATCCTTGCGTCTCTGCCGTGTCCACTGGACCATTCCGTGGTCGTCAAACCTTCATAACTGACGATCCATGATTCCGGTGCTCTTCCGGCAAATCCCATGAGATCTTGGCGATCATACGGATTAGAAGCTGCCAGCTCGGCATAGTTGCGATTGTTTGGGTCCAAACCCAAGAAATCTTTCATCCAGTAACCGTTACCAGCGGCGGTGCCTGTAACATGAGTGCCGTGTCCTTCAGTATCTGTAGAAGCCTCTGCATATGCTATCCTGTCACCCAATGCACCCTGGGTAAAGTCCGCATGACCTGCATCTATCCCCGTATCCTGGATGTGTATTGTTATATCGTTTCCGGTTATTCTTGTGCCAAGGTTACTCTTCGTTGTTTCCCAGGCATACTCTACTTGTGTAATCTGGCCGCCTTTGTTGTTAAACGTTGTCATTTCATATACCGGCCTTATGAGTTTAACCGTTTCTAAGGAAGCGATCTCCGGAATGCGTATCGCGTCTACCTCTGCGGTAACGAATACTATGTTCTCAGTCAAAGGTTCTTCGTTTATACCGTATGCGTCGTGTCCGGACAGTTGATTCTTGATGAGGTCAACCTGACTAGCATCGTACGGGCTAACCCTTATCCGAACATTCCCGGAAGCGTGCTTGAGTTCCGAAGACACCTTGAATCCCGGTTGATAAAGTCCAACCCATTCTACGATGTCTAGGCCTCGAACAGCTGCGATCTCTGTGCCCTCCATCTTCATCACTACAGATTGAGCACCTACTATCCGGTGTATATCTCCTGCGATACCCTGTATTTCGTCTCTCCAACCCGGCTGGGCTGGTGCGACAAAATGTACCAAATAGTAATCGCTTTCGGTCGTGGTCCATTTTTCATCGAGTTTCGCTCCTTCATTCACATCGAAAGATACGCCCTCTTCGAAAAAATTTACACGTGTCCGATCTTTTATCTCAATGATCTCTATTCCTCGCTGTTCCAAAGATACTCTTTGCTCACCTGTTATCCTTGCGATGGCTGCCCATCCACTGTCTTCTAAAACGAATATCTCGTGCGTCTCTATCGCTTTTTGCACATCTCGGTTCTCCATGGGTATATATACCCATTCGCCCGCTATAGACTCCACCGGAGCATCTGTGCCGGATAAACCATTCATCACGACACCCGTAACTACCGGTGCAATCAAAACCAGGGCGATGAGGATAGCCAAAAAGGCATTCATCTTGCTTTTATTTTTCATGTGTTATTCCTCCTCGCTTGAGAGTTTAACGATACTTACTACCCTATTCAACATATATAAACTTTCCTCAAATTCCCTGAAATATAATGGAATGTCCACCATTATTTACATTAGGGATCGAAAGAAAAACCACTTTTTTCTTCATAATCAAAGGATTTCTACAACGCCCCACTTTCCCAAACCCTTACACACCCAAACCCAGAGTCCCTTAAAGGAGCCTGTCAAGTTTTTAGTGATTTTCAGTTTTTTGAAAATCACAAAGAAAAATG
>CAYVTG010000030.1:0-19232 GCA_964454575.1 uncultured Thermoplasmata archaeon | reverse complement strand
GATTTAGGCACGGATTTCACAGCTATCTTCGAAGATGTAAAATGGGTTGCATCTACTGGGATAAATCATGATATGGGACACTGGATCAACCTCCCGTCCGGCGAGATATTCACCGCCCCTACGTTCATGGAAGGCCGCATAGTAGCCGACGGAGTACTCGGTGAGTATTTCGGACGTAAATACCCGCATTCAGAATTGATGGAAACACCTGTCACAGTTGATATCGCCATGCGGGAGAGAGCCAGTGCTGTGAACATAGAGTGTGATAATCCGGAACTACTTACGGAATTAAAGGAATATTTAGCACTACATCCGTGTTCTCCATGGGTAGGCGAGGTAGGTCTCGGAACCAACATATTCCTGGAAGAACTGATCGACAATATGCTCCAGGACGAAAAGTTCCCGGGAGTCCACGTTGCATTCGGAGATCCCATACAAACAGAGACCTATGCAGGCTGGACCTGCCCCGAACATCTAGACATGGTACTCACCGGCGTCGACGTATGGTTCGACGGCGTAAAGATCATGGAGAACAGCGAGTACATAATCGACATCTAATTTTTTTATTTGAGAGAGCCGCGATCGGGTTTCAGTTCGGAATCCTTCGCTCCGCTCATGATTCCAAACGCTCATAAAATTAGCAAATTTTATTCGTGAAACAAATCCCGATTCAACAAAAGGGCCGCGATCGGGATTTGAACCCGAGCCAGGGGATCCACAGTCCCACATGCTGCCATTGTAGTCCCGTAACGAACGTTTCCGGGATAGCTACACCACCGCGGCCAGTACGAGTGCGAGGTGAACCATAAAGAGACCCTTAATTAATAATTTTTGTACTCAAAAATCGAAAAGTGTCTTCTGCTTTTCCGGTTCCTCTTTTTTCAGTTCTTCCTTCTTTTCCTCCGGTTTATCCTCTCTAACCGTAACAATTTTTTCTTCTTTCTGTTCTGTATACAGGTCCCTAACCACGGCCGCCGCTATACTCGTATCCAGTAGATAAGCAGCTTCCTCGGGGCGGATCTTTATCTCTTTTACCATCTTCCGTCTGAATTCTTCATCGTTGGAAAACAGGACCGAAAAATACGGAAGTATGTCATTCTTCGCACGAACAGAAGTGGTGTGTGTATTCACAGCGATCTTATAACTCAACATATTGATGATAGATCTTCTCCCTTTGGAGGAAAACATCTTCCGTATCCAGACCGGAAAAGCGTACTTATTGAACCCTCTATGATGTCCTACCTTAGCAGAGCACACGCCGGCGGTCATGAGATCGTTGGAGTATGCCCAGAATCTATAATAGCTGCTGCCTATCACTCTACCCAGAAATAGGTCTGCTCTGGATAAATAGTCGAATCCATCTGATAATTCAATAGGATTCTTGTACTCCCGTGGTAAATTTTCATCTATCCAAGTGATAAAATTTCTAGGCTCTTCATCCAGTTCACGTATACTCTCCCTGGCCTCCAGCGGATCGTTATCGTGCAGTATCTTCCTTATCGTCGGAAATATCTCGGCTTCACGATTACGATATCCCAGAACCTCGAGATGATCCCTCTCTAGTTTATCCCTGCCTGCCGCTACTGTTTGAAGATCCCTAAGTGCTGATCTTACATCCCCTTCAGATCTTTCGGCCAATGCTTTGAGTACAAAATAATCGCTATTTATACCCTCTTCTTCACAGATATCATTGAGAAGCTTCACTATATCTTTAGTACTGACCGCGCCAAAATCGATCTTCTTTAGCATCTGGCTCAGGTCCTTCGACCGATTTTTCAAACCGTAATAATCGTTCACGATCAGTATCATCGGCTGCTGTGTTTTCTCTACGGTTTTTTTGATCTCTACTATCCCACCTCTGTCTTCGTTACCGAATACATTGTCCGCTTCGTCGAGTATCAGCAGAGTTCTTTTCCCACTTTTATATGGTATGAATTCTCCATCCGCTGAAAAAGTATCGTCCACAGCACTCCTTCCGATAAACCCTCTGATAGCATCTTTGTTCCTATCGTCGGAGGCGTTCATCTCTAGTGCCTCCCAGCCCATATCTCTAGCGAGTGCTAGAGCTGATGTGGTCTTTCCCACTCCCGGTTTACCTACAAGTATTATCGCTTTATTCTTAGGTGGAGCGCCACTTTCCCAGCTCTTTGCCCAGGCCAGCAGCTCTTTCTTAGCTTTGGCATTACCAGCCACATCTTCGAGCCCCTTCGGTCTGTACCTCTCGGTCCAATCTCCTGACTTTTGCTCTTCTTCATCGACCGAAGAACCTACAGACCCATCATCGTTCATCGCTATCCTATAACCACCGATTATATTATAATTTTCACACCTTGACTGCTCCGGCGGCGCTAACGGCTACGCCGACCCCGGTTACGGCATAGAATATCATATCTACGTTTCTTTTCAAACTCAAATCTTCTTCCAGTCTCCAGAAATTAAGTAATCCGAACAATTCCTGAGTATATCTCACTTCACCGTACACAACATCTCCTTCTTTCATATCCGTATTTTGGTCTATGTTATATATGTATAATTCCCCATCTATCTGTATTCTCTCCTGGCCCATGAAAGTGTCTATCTTCGTTATCGTACCGTATATAGTCACTTTGTCCCCTACTTCGTAACCCTCTGTCGATAGATCTCTTCCCCTTACAGCAGTCAACGGCCAGTAGGCGACCACCAGCAAGATACCTACTACTAGTATCACCAATCCTAACGATAGCACCTTCTTGTCCATGTATATCATAATGCATCTTCAGTATTTAGCATTTATGAAACGAGATAGAGTATGATCGTGGGTACTAGTAATATGAGGAGGTCGTCGTCGAGAAATTCTATATGCGGTCGTTCCACGGCGATGGCAACCATACCTCCGAGAAGGGCGAGTGCCATTGCATACATCAAGCTCCAATCCGTAAGATAGTCGAAGGAAAAATAGTATATCCCAATGGACATACACAGCGGCAGAACTGGATATATGAGTCCTTCTCTCTCTCTCACATTTCTTATCACCGGATCCACGAAGGCCATGGTCAAGATCGCCGGGACCACAAGATGTTTTGGGAAGAACAGAAGGCCCACGGTAACTCCGATGGCCACCAATGCCAGTGCAGAAGGCCTGTTGTGTTCGTACTCCCTGGCACCGTATACTCTCCATCCCACATGCATACGGTAGGAATCTACGAACAAAACAACGGCTAAGAATATAACTAGCAAGTATTCCTTATGTAAATCAAAGATAATATCTGGTATCCAGTAATAAAAAATAAAAGAAAAGGTTAGGATGTGGACGAGACGTCTGAGCTTTTCTCCTTTCTCTGCAGACGCCACGTCGGCACCTTCTTACTCGACGAACTTCACGTCAACGTAGTGTGTCGAGCACGAGATACATGGGTCGTATGCCCTGACCAGCATCTCCAGTGTCAGTTCGATCTCTTTTTCCGGTTTATCCAGTATCTGAGGTACCAGTGCTTCCATGTCTTTCTGTATGTTAGCATGGTTCTGGTTGGTCGGAATGATGCAGTTTGCCTTCGTACAGACGCCGTTCTCGTCGTATGTGTATTCGTGGAACAGTATCCCTCTCGGTACTTCGACTGCGCCGACTCCCGTGCCTGCCTTCACCTTGATATCCGGCCGGTGGAAATCTTTCTGCGGTTCGAGACCTTTTTCCAACAGTTCGTCTATTATACCGATGGAATCTTCAACACTGTGTACTATCTCTACTAGTTGAGCTACACTGTTCATGTACGGATTGAAGTTCATCGGCTTTAAACCAAACATCTCAGAAACCTTCTTGGCCAGCGGAGTTAGTTGATCGTAGTTGTTGTTCAGCCTTGCCAGTGCACCCACCATGTAAGATTCACGGTTATTCTTGGTGTACTTGGCGGTGGACTGTGGTACTTCGTATTCGTTGGTGATGTTCAGATAGTCTTTTACTTCGCTTTTACCGGTGTCCGATGAAAAGTTGTATCCGTCGTAGAGCCCATATTCTTCATCAGATTTAAGAGATATGAACTCAGTCTCTCTACTGAAATCGGGTATCTTCGGTGCTAGTTGCACTAATAACTCTGCAACGGCATTCAGATCTTCAACAGAAGCGGCCAGCCTCTTTTTAAGCTCTTGGAGTTCCTCATCTGTGGGTATCTTTGAGAATCCGCCCGGGATCAGCCTCTGAGGATGTGTCGTCCTTCCGGCCATCAGCTTTGACATATCATTTGCCAAGCGGTGCAGCCTTATCACCGTCTTTACCTCTTCGGGATGTGACGATGCCAGTGGTATCACCGAGCCTACACTCATCAGATCTGGTAGTACCAGATACCCCACGTGTAGCACATGGCTCTGCATGTTCTCTCCGTGGAGAGCGAGCTTTCTCAACAGTTCATCCTGTCGGGATATCTTTATCCCCATGGCATCTTCAGTGGCCTTTAGAGAGGCAAGTGTATGACCGATGGAACATATGCCGCATATCCTTGATGTGATATGGTGCAGTTCCTTCCAGTTTCTTCCTACTACCAAAGATTCAAAGTATCTCGGGGCTTCTACTACCTGCCATTCACAAGCCTCTATGTTTCCGTCGGATGCGTTCACTACGATATTACCGTGCCCTTCTACTCTAGTCAAATATTCTACGTTGATATCTATATCTTTATTCATTTTCTCGTGCCTCCTTTTGCCACGTGAAGTAAAGATCAAATTCCTTCATCACGTCCTCTGGAGTCAGGCCATACTCTTCAAGCACTTCCATGTGTGCCTCTTCGTTGGGATTGTCTATCAGTCCACGACATCCCCAGCATCTGGTTCCTTCGTTGACACAGCATGCGTCACATCCTGCTCTGGTCACCGGACCAACACAGAATTCATCTCTTTCGAAGGCACAAACATTCTCATTGAGCTTACATTCCACACAGACCGGATAATCAGGTATGTTCGGTACTCTACCGACGACCAGCGATTCTACCACATGTAAGAATTCGTCTCTATCTATCGGACAGCCGTGTATCTTGTAATCTACTTCTATAACCGCATCGATCGGTTTTGCTTTCTCCCAGCTCTTGTATAGTTCTGAAAGTTCCGCATTATCCCCGTAAACACGTTTACCGACTTCGTCGTGATCTTGCTTATTTCTTATCGAGTTGATTCCACCGATGGTCGCGCATGCCCCTATGGCCACAACGATATCTGCGTTCTTGCGTATCTCTTTCAACCTTTCTTCTGCGTGTGCGTTGGTCGCTGAACCTTCGATGAAGGCTATATCGTAGTCATCGGAGTGCTCCTTCATAACTTCACGGAAGCTTACTACTTCTACTAAATTTAGCAGGTCAAGTATCTTTTCTTCCAGATTAGCTATCTGCAGCTGGTCTCCTTCACAACCGGCGAGATCAAAGAACGCCGCCTTCGGTTTGATCTTTTGTTTCATCATAACGCCTCCTCGAATCCTTTGATATCTGCATAGTTGAAAACGGGACCATCCTGGCATACATAGTATTCGCCTTTGCTGCCGTTTATCTGACAGTGTCCGCATTTGCCTAGACCGCACTTCATGTGCCTCTCAAGAGACAGTATGATACGCTCGTCCTGTATGTTCTTCTTGTCTAATTCCATGAGTACGAATTTGTACATGATGGGAGGTCCGCAAACAACTGCATATGTATTTTCCAGGTCTATATCTATACCCGGGATCAATTTGGTTATAACACCTATGTTACCTTCCCAGCAAACTCCTTCGGGACATCTGTCTACGGTTTCGAGATATTCTATATCCTCTCTTTCCTTCCATCCTTCAGCTTCGTCTTTGTAAAGAAGTTCACAGGGCTCTCTGCAGCCGTAAAGTATCTTCACATTAGCGAAATCTTCACGCCTATCCAAAGCGTAGTTGATGAAAGAACGGAGCGGTGCTATACCGAGACCACCTGCGATGAACAGGATATCTTTACCCTTCAGATCATCTACTGGGAATCCGGTCCCGTATGGTCCTCTTATACCTATCTTGTCTCCTTCTTTCAAACCGTGAAGTATGTTGGTGACGTTTCCGACTGCACGAACACACAATTCGAAGGACTCGTCGCTTTTGGTCGGTGACGAAGATATGGATATGGGTGCTTCTCCCACACCGGGTACGCTAACTTCTACGAATTGTCCCGGTTGGTGTCCCAATGCATTCCCGTTATCGAGCTTTATCTCGAAGAGGGTTTCTCTATCTGTCATGGGCGTTATCTTCTGTATGGTCGCATCTTCAGGTAGATATGGTGATTTATTCATATTTTCCCCTCCTTTAGCTTATTGAATATATTTGCTGGGTCCGCGATATCCGGCACACACTGGGATGAACATCTGCCGCACCCAACGCACGCGATATCCTCGAATTTATTGTGTAAGTAGAGACCCTTTCTCATGTATCTGTGTCTGTAACGTTCTCCACGCTCTTCTCTGAAGTTTTCGTTACCTGCAACGACTGCGAACCTTTCCAGTAAACAACCGTCCCACTGTCTGATCCTTTTACCGTCTTTGAGTGTTACTTCCATCTCATCCTTCACATCGAAACAGTAGCAGGTCGGGCAAACTAGATTACAGGTACCGCAAGAATAGCAGTTCTCAGCGTTTTCTTCCCAGAATTCATCGTTAGCGTAATTTGATTTCATCAGTTCGGGCAGTTCACTCACGTCGAAGTCGAGCTTTGTTTCGAATTTCAAGGAGTCCTTCTTTTCTTCCACCAGTTTCATGTCTTCCTCGCCGGCTTCCTTCATGGAAACTCCACAGTTTTTCAATAACTCGCCGCCCTTTTCGGTGCCTATCTCGATGGCATACTTTCCACCAAGGTCAGTGAGCATAAGGTCGTATCCATCGTCTGTGAAAGCAGTGTTCATGCTGCCTGCGAAACACCTTTCAGATGGCTTTTTCATATTGACTCCAATGATCACCGAGGCATTTCTTTTGTTAAGATAATACGGGTCCTCCGGTTCCTCACTGAATACTCTATCCATCTGCTGGATAGCTATGATGTCGTATGGATGAACACCGACGATTATCCTCTTGGTTACCTTTTCTTCGGGTTCGGCCTTGATCTTATCGTTGGACTTGAACTTCAACAATGTTTCCTTCTGGGGAAGGAAGTATTTTTTGGGAGGCAATATGGTCACATCGTAATCCAATCTTAGCTCTTTGGAAGAACCAAGCTTGTCGAAAGCAAATTTGCTGCCTCTTTCTTTTACTCCCACTACCTCACCTGGATCTTTCTCGATAAGGTAGTCCACAAAGGAGTCCAAGTCTTCTTTTTTTATGATTTTCATGGTCTCACTCTTGCATTTTTTTATCGGGCTTTACGAGGGCATAAATAGGGGGACTATAAAACTTTCGCGGAATATTTCAACGGAGAGGGGTATATATCCGTTTTTTACAACTCTCTGTATCATAGCGAGATATTACATATCTTATCATAGAACTTATCATCTATCCAAAAACCGGATTCTCTTAATTCATCTAAATGCATTTTTATATCATCTACTAAACCTTCCTTTTTTGCTTTTAATAATACACCTATTACTCCGGTTACCTTTATATCATGATTTCTTGCCAATTCTCTGGCATCATATTCATCTATCAATATAAGGTCCGCGGATTCCTGTATTGCGAGAACGATGGCCTCTGCTTCACCATCATCTACATCTCTCAAAAAAGCTCTTTTTAAATGATCATTCTCACTATCGATCGATTTTATCTTTATCCACTCTGAGTTAGCGATCATTTTTGCGTCCTCTCTGTCCCCACCATCGATAACACACTCGTCGTGAACTGCTTCCGGGACCATGATCTCTCCAAATATATGGGGGAGGATATCCAGAAGTCCTATTTTTGAAAGATGAATCAATGGAGATGAATCACTCACTACCTTGGGCAAATTCAATATCCTCCTCAAATTCTCTCTCCGTGTAATGTCTCTCTATTTTTCTCCTGTTAATTTCATCGATGAATTCCCACTTACCCATGTCGGCGAGTTTTCTGGCTTTACCCAGAGAAACAATACCTTGTTGATAAAGAGCTAATGCTAACTCAAGTTTAAGAATCCTATGTTTATCCTTTTTGGGAAGTCTTATCGCATTTAGGATGTCATCCCCAATAGATATCGATTCCATATTATCAACATGAAATAGTAATTATAGGCGATATAAATCTTTCTGTCACTTTTCCTTCTGATATACGCCTACCTTCGCTACCTCATCCCACGGAATTCCAAATTATATCTCATCTGCGCTTCGCCCCTGACATCATCCATGGTTTTTTTCCGCCCCCCATATCCTTCATCATATCTCAAATTGATATCTATGTACATGAATGCAATCGTGATCAAGGAAATTACGGATGAGAAAAATAAGATGTGACCAATCCGTATGAAGAATATACATATGATTATTGGGATTATAATTATACCCCATAAGACCGATGTTAACTGATTATTTGCATACATCTTGGAAGGCTTTTTACCAACAAGGTCACGGATCAGAAAAATATTGACTGTCACAAAATAGAACAAAATCAATAATGAAAATATACTGAGGTCAAAAAAGCCGATAAAGAACAAGTAAAAATACATAGATGTGAAGAAACCGGATATCATATAGAAAAACGTGTAGACACATCTTCGACTAGAAATTTCGTTTCTTTCCCAAAATTTGGCTAACATAATCAATGTACATATAAACACGGTTGCTACTCCAATATTGAATATTAAAGCATGAAGTTCTTGGTCAACTTCTGGATCGCCTTCCAGGGCATACAAATCGAATTTATTTGTCAAAAGATATATTGTGTTTCCAAATTCTACGGGTTCACCGGTGATATAATATTCATCGATTAGACTACCCGTCCACCACTTTAAATGCCCGCGTATATCATAATCCCATTTTACATTTCCTTCCATATCTATTGCAGTTACGGTATTTGTAGTTGACCAGTATATAGTATCATTTTTACCTAAACTCCAACTCCAAATATAATCTGAGGTTGTAAATGAATCCAATATAGTACCGTTTATGGCTTCTATCTTATAAACGGTATTACTCATATCTGCAACTATAATCTCGTCGTTATGTATCAGCGGTTTTCTATTTGCATATGATTTAAGTTTTATATCCCATAAAATATCTCCATCTGTAGAATCAATTGCATAAATAACATTATCTGCAGTTACGTGGATGGTTCCATCATCTCTGATAACTGGTTGATGCATGATGTTGTTGATCCTGGTACCCCATATGACCTCACCTTGGGGATCTAATGCATATATACCATGCTCTGGTGTGGTCACATATACATAACCTCCGTTGTCTACTTCTAAAGGATGACAATCTCCCTCCCATTGTCCAAATCGTTGGGCCCCGTCTTCGTTAACCTTCCATATGGTATATGTCATCACAAAAACATCACCGTCTGATGTGACTACCGGCGGATGTTTCCAATAATCTCTCAATCCTTTTTCATAATACTTTCTGATCGTTCTAACCGGATGTTTCCATTGAACTATTCCGTCCGTGTCTAGTTTGATAACCCCTGTTATCCCGGAAAAATACAGATACCCATCTTCACCTAGGGTTCCACCTACAAAAGTGATATCTTCATCTTCCAGTTCATAATGTTTTTTCCAACGCATTTCGCCGTAACTATCAAAACAGTACATGTATCCGTCTTTGGTACCTACATACACTGAGCCCTCTTGATCCACCACAGGTGAAAAGTTGCCATGTATCTCTTTGAATTCTGAGTGGGTCCAGCCGGAGTTATTTTGTGCTAGGACCGGTTGAAGAAATGATGCGGATACGGTAATAATCAGTAACACACCAACCGATATCACCCATAGTTTCGTTTCGATTTCCCGCATATATATGGATATGGAAGGTAGAATATAAAGGTTTTCAGCACAGGGGTTATCTATCGTAACCGGTAACTCAATATTAACTATTACAACCACAAATGTAATCGATGCAGATGATATCTAATGCTTGTTTGATATAATATTTACATATTTGTTTGCGAGACATAAACCCCTATTCGACTACCTTTTATAATACGCCAAACCGACCGAATGATTTTATACTCTACGATATCTACCTGTAGAGTGGATACACATGGGAGAAGATATCACCCTTACATCGGAGAAAGCTCACTCACTCGATACGCTCTACCGGAAGGTAAAAGATCATGACGTTGTTCTAACCGTTGACGCGCCACTCGCCGATGCCCTGAACGCCCGGCTGACGGAACCGCGTCTCGGATCTTTCGCCACTACTCCAAGGCGTTTGGCTCTTTCGGAACTCAGCGGTGAAGAAAAGCTGAAGGATAAGAGGGAGCTGTTCCTGAAGATCATCGATCAGACGGAGCTCAGCTGGAAGCATGCCGCTTACCTCCTTCAGAACATCATTAGCTGCTGGAGAGAGACCGGAGAAATAGATGCGATACTAGATCACGACAGATTCGACAACGAAGAAACCAAACAGGTCATCGGCATACTGTCGGAAGGCATCAACCCATACAATGCATTATCCCGGTATAAGATACCGGACGGCCTATCCGTAGCGGTGGTTGCTCTTCACCAGTTCTCTTCCTTGGACCGAAAGATACTGCCGGACGCATACGACGTGATAGATGTTTTTTCACAGGAAGAATATACTTTGCCCGAGTTCAAGATATTCAACTCTGCAACGGAGATAGTCGGCTCTGTATTGAAGAACATCCGAGAGTCCGAGGATGTCGCCGTGGTGATGAAGGAAGAATCGCCCTACAGACATCTTCTGGAATCGTACTTCCGTGCGAAAGATATACCATACATGGTGGGAATGAATTTCAAGGAAAACGACGACCTACGCACATACCTCAATCTGCTTCGGTTCGGGCTCTCAAATAGAGGTTTGAAACTTAAGGACATACGACCGATATTATATCATCTGAACAGGACCGCTTCCATCGAAAAGGACGAGTTCTTCATACGAGATATAGACGATATCTACGTTAAGGAACTGAAGAATATCCTGGATCTGATACCCAGCCTCATCTTTAAAGAGAGCGTGGACGAGTTCGAAACCCTTGTAGGCAAAGAGCAGAGCACTTTGAAAGAACACCTCGATATCCTTGGTTTACTGGACATAAAGATAACAGAAGAAGAACTGAACGCCTTCAAATACTATCTTGAATCCTTCGATATCTCAGAAGAATCACGTAAGAGAGGAGTGCTGATCGCTTCGCCGGCATCTTCTGCCTTTATCGACCGCTCGATCATATTCTATCTGGGAATGGATGCTTCCTGGACACCGGATACACCCACTGATCCGTGGACCGATAAGGCGGCCTTCGACGAAAGTAAGACAAAGGACTTCAAATTACTACTCCAGAACGGTGAGCAGCAGCACTTCATGGTACAGAACAGGATGATGGACCAGCACGTAACACCCTCTTACCATTTCAACGAGTTAACCGACTTGGATATAGGGAAATTTACCGATTTTTCCCACTCTTCTTACGGTACTGAACCGGTCGGCAGAAAAAAACCTTTCGCGCCAAAGGTAACCGGCTTGGAACCACGTATCACCAAAGTTCTCAGCAAATCCGCCCTGAACGTACTGGCGTACTGCCCCAAGGACTACTTCTTCGGTAGAGTCGTGGACGGTCCCGACAAGGTGTATTTTAAGAAAGGCCACCTACTCCATCACTTTGCCGAATTCTATATCAATCATCCGGATCTTGTGGAGTCTCAACCTGAGGACGTATTCGTCGGATCGATGATGGACGAGATCACACCTTATATAGACGACCTTGAGAAACCCGGCTGGGAGACCCAGTTCAGGATAGGCATACGTAACCTGATGAAGTATCTGGAGCCGAAGGACGATTACGAAGTACTTCCCGGTTACGAAAGAAGACCTTTCGGAGAAAACATCTTCTCCAAACACTTCGGTTTGCCTATCACCAAACCGGTGACCGAGGCATGGTTCCGAAACTTTGCAGTCGGTGCTTCCGGCGTTGTGGACCTTATAGAAACGAAAAATCACATAGTCGACCATAAATCCGGCAGGAAGAGCACCATCGGCAAGATAATGAAGTTGTCACAGACGGATAAAATAGACAAAAAGCCCGAGTTCCAGGCAAAGATGTACCTGGCACATCACCGCTCCGTGGTTCCCAATGAGCCCATACGGTTCACCTTCTTTTACATACTGAGCAACATCGCAGACGTGATAAAAGACCAGGGTTTCCTTCCGGATAATATTGTGGATATCAATTATTTCCCCGTTACTTTCAGTGAGATGGCACACGAAGATCTATTGTATTTTTGGTTGATCGAGGGAGTCGGAGCTACGAACTCCCGGAGAAAGACCCTGGAGCTGCTGGGTTACGACAATTACTGCGAATTTTTACAGGGGCGTCAACTCCCGGAAGATATGCTCGAACTAGCGGATGAATTCACAGCTTTTGCCGAGGAAAAGACGGGTAAAACCACAAAATACATCGCCCAAGGATGCGAGAGTACCTTGAAGAAGCTGGCTAAATTCAAAGAGGAGAACTACTTCAAAGACGATATAGACGAGTTCGAAGTATTTCTGAGTGAACATATCGGTCTGCTCAACGAATACAAACGCACCGGATTCCCCGTGGGAGATATCGACATCGATGAACTGGACAACAAGGATCTGGTGATACTATGAGCGGACCTAACGAGCAACAGAAGAAACTCATCCAGGAGACCGATGGTATCTACATAGCCGATGCCGGACCGGGTACGGGTAAAACATACACCGTTTCATTGAGGTATGCGCATATACTCGATAACTGCGGTGTGGAACCCGACGATATACTACTGATAACCTTCACCAACAATGCTGCTGAAAATATGAAGGAGCGTATAATAAATATGTGCGGTCGCAGCAAATCCGCTCTGAGGGACGCTCCCATATCGACCTTTCACAGCCTGTGCAACAACATACTGAAGGAGTACGGCTTTGAAGCACCTGAGATACTGGGCATCCACGACCGACTTACCGGTTCGACCGGTGTGATGGAGAACCAGGTCATCGAAGAGAACGAATTTACGCGCTTTTTCAATTCTTTCATTGAAGAGCATCCCGAGTACAACGATTTTTACCGAGTTATCGGTTATCAAGTTGACCTTCTAGGACTTATCAAGTCTCTCGGTGCTAAAGGTATAATACCAACGTCAGAGGGTTGGTTCAGGAACTCAGACAGGCATCTGGACGGCGACTTCGACGAGTTCAAAAAACTCTTCGACAAGATGAACGAGCCGATCCCGGGTGCCAGTGGTTTCAAACAGTCCGAGCTCAGGAAGAAGCTTGGTGCTTACAAGAACAAGTGCTTTACCAGCGACGCTCCAGATCATCTGGAGATCCGTGGAGAAGGTGAGCAGGTACCGGAACGCTATGCCACCGAGTGCTTTTACGAAGATAGGGAAGCGTTGAAGTCCTTCATACACGACGTTTACTTCGAGTACATCGAGTACGCCTTGAGCAGAAACTACATCAATTTCAGCCTAATGGTGATGTTCGCCTTCGCTCTGCTCTGCGAAGACCATGAACTGCGTGAGAAACTCAGCTTCGAATACGTGATGATAGACGAGTTCCAAGACACCAATGAGATACAGTTCAAACTCGCTTTATTGCTGTCACGTACTGGTAACATATGTGTGGTGGGAGACTGGAAACAGAGTATATTTTCCTTCCAGTATGCATCGGTTGACAACATACTGCTCTTCGAAGAGAGGCTTGAGCGCTACAAAGGTGAGCTGAACGAAGACCATATACGTATAAACTATCCGACTACTATCGAAGACAGTATACCGCTGGAGAAAAATTACCGTTCCACACAGCCGATAATCGACTTTTCTGAACAGGGTCTCACGGTGGAAGCTACAAAGGAAGAGATACTGGACAAGGATGAGATCCGTGAACGTATAACAAGATTGAAGGCCGTAAAGGATACCGGTAAAACGGAGATAGCGGCCTATGTGGCTAAGGATGAGGCAGAGTTGATACTTTGGAAGATAGAAGAGCTGGTCAGCGATCCCGAGTACGGACTGGATCACAACGATATCGCCGTTCTAACCAGAACGAGAAAATTCGGTCTGCGCCTACTTAAGGCGGCTGAAGAGTACGGTATGCCGGTAGCCTATGAAGGCGGTATAGAATTGTTCCTGACCAAACCATCTCTGGTGTTACTGGCCTGGCTGCGGGTAGTAAAGGATAAATATTCTAAAAGGGGCTGGGCCGTGCTCCTTGACCTTGCAGGATATCGTTATGCGGATGTTGTGCATATATTCGAGACAAAAAAATATCCAGCCGACATGCGTCGGTTCATCGAAGAGCTGAAGCGTGCAAAAACCATAGGTCAATTCTCGCGACAGGTATTCGATCTGTACGGTATGGACAACGCCTTCTGCGACAAGATCATCGAAGTGCTCCAGAACGTTTACAACTCGACCTATCTGAACACTGCAGATATGATCAACTTCATCGAAGCGAACATCGAATCCGGTCATACCTACGACGTTGATAGCTCTACCCATGATAACGTCTTCAAGATCCAGACCATCCACAGCTCCAAGGGACTCGAGTATCCCGTAGTGATACTAGCAGATGTGGGCAAAGGCGGTGGAGGCTTCGGCAGTCCATTGAGCTTTAAAGATCCCATCGGACTTCGTCAGAACAAGATATATTCACGAGAAGGTATGCCGTTCAACTACGATAACTGGCGCAGTTTTGTGCTTTCCAAATGCCTTTCCGGCGACCATGACGAGGAGCGTAGATTGTTCTATGTTGCCATGACGCGTGCCGAGAGTTATCTGTTTTTGACCGCCCAGCGCGATAATGAGTCTGAGTTCTTCCTCAATATGGATATTGAACCGGAGGTCGTGGATCCTGTTTTGGATGTTAGCGAGTCTACAGTTCAGGTAAAACCTGAATTTTCCGCTGCACCCGTGAAGATACATTCTCCCGCCAAATTTTCACCCAGCTCCATGGCAAAACATTCTGCTGAGCCCGGTATGGGAAAGGAATACGGGATCAAGGTACACAGATTCGCCGAGAGGTACGTCAAGGAAGGCGGCATTTTGCCGGAGAATGTTGACGAGGAGAACGTAAAGTATCACATAGATTCTTTGGGCGGGGAGCTCAGTGCTGAAACGATCTGTTTACTACCACTAGAGAAAGACGGCCGTAAGATACTGTTCCAAGGGACCATCGACCTTTTGAACGTTGACGGTGACACGGTACGTCTGGTGGATTACAAGACAGATAGGTCAAAGGCGGATCTGCATGAGTACTTCAAGCAGCTAAGCGTCTACTACCATGCGGTCAAAAAGGTGTATCCCAATAAAGAGGTGAAGCCATATCTGTTCTACACCCAAAAAGGTGATCTGGTCCCAGTTGAAGTCGTGAATATAGAAGATCTCTTGGATTTGACCGCCAAAGCTATCTTGTCGTAGGAAGAGCGGTGTATTTCGATGCGAGAAAACCCGGGAGAGCCTTACTTTGAGGATATTCTTTTATTGGTGATGGTTGTTTGTGCATAAAGATGGAACGAGAGAATGCCTACTGGATCACTTTGATACTATGTTTTCTACTGGTGACTCTGATAGTTCACTTTGGTATATCTGATGCTGTGGATTCGGCTGCGACCGAAACGTTGTACTATGGCTACGGGCAGCACGATCCAGGTGTGTTTCTTTTTATCACATCCCTGGGCGGTTATTTTGCTATCGTACCGGGTACGGTCCTTGTTTTTCTATATCTTTGGTACGAAGAACGGTTGGAAAAAGCGTCTGTGTTCGCCGGGATGATGTTGAGCTCGGTAGTCCTTAAGATATTCAAATTGATTTTACGCAGACCCAGACCGGATTACGGCGTATTATCGCTGACGGATTACAGCTACCCCAGCGGGCATGCAGTGGTGTCTTTGGTGTTTTACGTTGGAGTGTACTTTTTTATCTTCCACAAAGACGAGATCGAATGGTTCAAATTGTTCCCTCTTCTGATATTGTCCTTCCTGATAGGATCCTCCAGGTTACTGCTGGCTGTACACTATCCTACGGATATAATAGGGGGCTTCCTACTTGGTGGTATAGTACTATCCGTGTTTTATTTACCAAAATTCCTTAATAAAATCGGTATCCGTGAAAAATTTACAGACTGATACCTGAGCATCTTACTTGCATAAGTTATCCCTCAGATCTATATTTATATCTTTCATGGCATCTTCGATCATATCGGTTGTATTAGAAAGGTATTCAACATCTATAGGTGGATAACAACTCAAGCAGATCTTAACTCTCTTCAACGATCTTTCAGGTATATTCCTGTGGATCATCATTGGTTAAGATCGATGATTCCCATACAAGAAATTTACTTTAAGCTCTTAACATATTTTGGCAAAACACGTTAAATAGACGATGAAAGTGAAATTCACGCACAACTTTTATTAAAAAGTTAAACTATAGTTTAACCAGAGAGTTAGAATGATAGAGAAGAAGATCCTCTGATATTTCACTGCCATCTTATGTGATAATCGCATATGGTTTTTTTCTCATACCTATTAAGTTCTTTTTCTATATCTCCATCGAATTCAGTCAGATCCAATATTGCCTGTATCCGGCCGTGATAGGATTCGCACCACAGATCAGTGCATAAATCTTCTTCATGTTCTATCATTAATTTTATGCGGATTTCCCCTTCGTCGACCAACTCACTTTTGAACTCCCCTACCACATATTGTTCTTTCTGCCTTTTGGATGTAGAGAATATCTCTACGGGATTTTTGTTTTTGAAAACGGTTCTCCAGCGTATATCATCTTTGATCATGTAATAACCCATGTCATATATTTTTGAAATATCATCGTTCATTATCTCTTTTTGTATCTCATCCAACAATTTGCAGTACTCCGAAAAAGGGAACCATTTGACTATGGGATAATTTTCCTTTTTAAAGCTTAATTTTTCCAAACCGTTTTTACCCGCTTTCTTCTTTACATACTCGAATGTCTTATCGAAAACGTCACCCTTTACTTTGTGTTTCATCATAGATATATAACAATTGAAGTTATTAATATTGCGGTCATCATTCTACCTAACTATTAAGATATATTCTCACCTTTAAATCACCATAAGTTTAAAAAGTGTTCTCTATTTGAAGTATATCATGCTAAGTTCTTTGGAAAGCGATTTCGAGGTGTAAATATGTGTATCTTTTGTGTGCTGAAGGTGTTGACTCTATCGGCGTTTATCTACTTTTTTAAGGTTAAAGGAAGATACCTTTGGTCTAAGATATATGGGAAAAGAAAATGATGTTATCACTCTCTTTTCGTGTAATTCCATAAGACCTTGATAGAGAGGACGACCCTTTCGAGTTCCTAACGTTCGTGATACTAGCCATTCAAACCGGATAATTTTTTCTTCAGTTCTTCGTAAACTTTAGCCTTCTTTTCTTTATTTAGTTTAAAAAGTACTTTCTCTACCATCAGATTCGATACCGTAAAGATGTAGTTCAATTTTATAACACTTTCTTTTAGGGCTCCCTCTTCTTTGGACAAGGGTATTCCATCCATTTTTAGATTACTTGTTATACCTGCGATCACCACATTGTTCATCTCTTCAAAAAGGACCAATGCCGGTCTTTTCTTGATCTCAAAAGTGTCGGTGAACTGAACCTTTGTTAGTATTATATCACCGGGTTCAAGCATCTTCCCATTCCTCGTCTTCCGGATTATCCCATAGTTCTTTCATCTTGGGCTGCTGTATCTTATGCAAGAATTCGTCGTATTGGTTATTGTTCTTTACCTGTTCATATATGTCAAGTATTTTCTGTATAAGTTCGTCGTAGGTCTGTCTGGAGTAGTCTTTATCCTTCTGTAGTCTTTCCAAGGTTTTTCTCTTTATCTGTACCGTCGTAACGTCGCTCACTATATCTACCTATAGTTACTATATAATGGGTTATACATAAACTTTGTTAGTAACGGTCTGATAGTTCATATCTTCTTGACGAATGTGATCCACGCCGGTTTCCTTTCGAATCCCAGTCTTTCGTTTATGTGCAGCATACCTACGTTTGTGGTGTCGTTCCATGTTTTTACGAATGGACATCCCTTTTCTTTGGCGTATCTTAGTGATATAACTTTAAGAGCTGTAGCGACACCTTTTCCACGGTACTCTTTGAGCACACCGGTAAGGCCGGTATCCCAGTGCTCAGCACTTTGGTTTGTCCACAGGTTCGTTTCTCCTATATACTCACCATTATACAGTGCTATCAGATTAGCCTCCGGGATCAGATTGGGATTATCGTATATGGATTTTTTAAACTGTTCGAGATCCACATCGGTATGTTCCTCCGAACTGGGGATATCTCCCAAGAGTATGTTGTGTAATCTATGCATCTTTTTATCCCTATCCGGATCAGATTCCAATTCCTTGATAGACTTGATCTCTATTCCTTCATTCTTTACCTTTTTCAATAATCCATCGTATTCATCCGGTCGGAATCTATCCAAGTACAGATGCGATTCCCAGTTCCTCCTATCTTCCTTGAAATCTCTGTGTTCCAGGAATTTGATCCCCACCTTATTGTCCTCTCTTGCCTCGCCCTTGATCTCCATGGGGTCGTACTGTTCCAGGGCATCCATCAAATATCTGTAAAAGGTCGAACCGATCCCCTGTTGTCGATGATCCGGATGCACCAATATTTCGCACCAGAATCTCCCGGGATGATAGAAGTGTGATGATTGATCGTGGACTCCCGTGGCTACTACCTTGTGGTTTTTTTCACAGACGAACCTACCGAATATGATCTTATCCTCTCTGTTGTCGTCCCACTTCTTCAATTCTTTTACGGATATCTTATATTCCGGATATACCGAATTATGCACGTCCACTATCTTCGGATAATCGTCGTCTACGAAGGGCCTGATAAGATGAGTTTTCACGTTCATTTACCCGTGTTCAATCTGGTCGCTGTTTATAAATCTTCACTCAACGATCTTTGGGCTATTTTGAAAACGGAGGATCATAAAGAATCAATTCAAATTTATGTTTCGTTTAGAATTTTTTCAACATCTTCTTTTAGTTTAGGGATATCCCTTTGAATGGTGTCCCAAACTGCATCAATATCTACACCAAAATACCCGTGGATCAACTTATCCCTCATCCCAGTAATATCCTTCCACGGCACATCAGGATATCTATGTCTGGTTT
>CAYVTG010000029.1:0-20263 GCA_964454575.1 uncultured Thermoplasmata archaeon | reverse complement strand
TAGATGGGATTCAATATAAAAGTTATCTACGCTTTCTACTCTCCGAAGTACTGAGTCTATCAAAGATTCTGATCGAACATATCCGCTAGTTCGTCGGGTGTAAATACACCCTTCTCCGTGATGAAGCCGGTGATAAAATTATTGGGAGTAACGTCGAAGGCTGGATTTCTCGCCGTAGACCCCTTCGGATAGATTTTAACTCCGTGTATATCCAATACTTCCGAAGGATCTCTTTCTTCTATGGGGATATCCGCTCCTGAAGTCGTATTGGGATCAAATGTGGTGACCGGGGCGGCCACATAAAAGGGTATGTCGTTTTCTTTTGCTACGACTGCTTTTTCGTATGTACCTATCTTATTTGCGATATCTCCGTTTGCGGCTATCCTGTCTGTTCCCACGATCACCATATCTACCTCGCCGCGCTGCATATAGTGACCGGCGGCGTTATCTGCTATTATCGCATGCGGTATATCCTCGTTGTTGAGTTCCCACGCCGTAAGACGCATGCCCTGCAGCCGTGGTCTGGTTTCATCTACGAAAACGAATATCTCGCGACCGGATCTGTGAGCTTCCCTTATGGGGGCAAGGGCTGTTCCATGATCTAAAGTGGCCAGTGCTCCGGCATTACAGTGAGTGAGTATTTTATCTCCGTCGTGTATGAGTTTGGCCCCATGCTCTCCTATGGCTCTGCATTTAGAGGCAACGGAATCTGCATATCTTTCGGCGGCTTTGATCGGGTCTTCGTCTACGTTCGCAAGCATGTAGTCCACTGCGTAAAATAGATCGTAAGCCGTAGGGCGTGCAGAACGGATGGTTTCTGCAGCCTCTTCTGTGTCGGCTCCCTTGACCGCGGCTTGTGCCATACCGTAGGCGGCGGTGACACCGATTGATGGTGCGCCACGGATCATCATGTCCTTGATAGAGCGATGGATGTCGATATGATCCCTAGCCGTAAAGAAATTTAAGGAATTAGGCAGATCTCTTTGGTCTATCATTACTACATCGTCGCCTTCCATCCACACCGCTCGCATCTCTTTTACTCCGTCTTTCGTCTTGACTTTCATGTTATCACTCTGTCGATATGTATGCATCCCACAATTTTGGGACGGTATCTAACTCTTTGATTTTTTCTGGAGATACCCATCTATATTCGGTATTCTCCCAATTTAACTCCACTTCGTTGTCCGATTCAACTTCGAAAAGGAAGGGATTGATCTCCCATATCACGTCGGCATAACGCACGGAGAGAGGCTGACCTTGTGCAAGAAGTTCTGCGGTGAGACCGGTTTCTTCGAGTACCTCTCGGTGTGCCTGCTCCACGGGGCTATTATCTTCCAAATAACCCGATATAGCGGACCATTTTCCACGATAGCTTCCAACGTCCTCTCCTCTTTTAACCAGCAGTATCTTGCCGTTTTTTCTAAGAAACACCGTAACTACAGGATTGGACTTTACATCCATCATCTCCACCGTTCCTTTATCTCCATCGACTACGATATGGTCGCCGGTAGTTATCAAACTGATATCGATATTATCCACCAAGGGTATATCTGAGATTATCGCTCCGGTTGCAACGATGGTTTCCGTTCGTTGATTGATGATAGCCGATGGGGCATGTCCACTTTTTTTAAGTTGGTAGATAACATAAGAGCCAACGGTACTTCCTCTACCTCCGGGGAAGACTAATATGGCGTCCGATATGTCTGAGTCATCGATATATAATCTGCCGGTGGAAGGGTCAACGTCGCCCAAAAAAGAGATACGCTCTTTCACTTTTTTGGCGTAATTATCCGTAACTCCGCCGGATACTCCCCTGCCCTTCAGTATCAAACTATCATCTCCAGTAAACTGTCTATATCTGCATAGATGACCTTCTGTTTGGCCAGCTTGGGTAGATATTCGGCTGCCTTACCCGAATCGGTAGCTACGACTTCATAGATATCTTCCAGGGGGCTTACCACCATACATGTATCGGCGATCACTTTTCCGTATCTTTCGATGATATCGACTTCTTCCTTCGCATGTTCCTTGACCCATCTGCTGGTGTAAATTCTCAATTCTGGTCCCTTCTTCGGTCTCTTGTTGTCCAGATACACTGCGATATGCTCCAGTTCTTTGCTTGACAGATGCGGACAGCCGATCACTATGGCTTCTGGTTTGTTGTCAGACAACAATTTGGATTTTACATCCTCGATATCATCATGGGTAACTTCTATAACTTCCAGATCTTCGGTTGTATGATCAGCCGCTTCTGGTGTGATATCTTCGATATGGTACATGGCCACCGCACCAGTTGCCGCCATAGCGGCGC
This sequence comes from uncultured Thermoplasmata archaeon, assembly GCA_964454575.1. Classification (GTDB taxonomy): domain Archaea; phylum Thermoplasmatota; class Thermoplasmata; order Halarchaeoplasmatales; family Halarchaeoplasmataceae; genus Haladaptatiplasma. Next base: position 17,952 of record CAYVTG010000029.1, on the reverse strand, counting down.
CGAGGGATTTCATCTCGTCTTCTTTGTAGTTGATACCCCTAAAATATGGTATGCCGCCGCCCACATCTCCACCGACTAGATACCCTAATAGTGCCGGAGGTATGCCTTCTTCTACTTCGTAAATCATATCTGGCTTACGGTTTTTTTTGATGTGTAAACCGCAATTTGGGGTTTTTCCTATGACGGCAGACATCAGGGCGGAAGGGCCACCCTCTCTGTTCGTACGTGCCCCAAGTACCGAATTGGCAAATGATACCGCGGAACTCTCACTCCATGCGAGATGATCTCCCGATTTGGGGCGGTTTCCTGCAAGGTACGGCGTGCATGTACAAGAGGTCTCTATGCCCATCTCAGAGTAGGCCTTCACCAGCCGCAGCTGTTTATCTCTGAATTCTTTGCCCTCTCTACCGGGAGAATGAAGGTCCATACCTGCGGGGTTCAGCATCGATTTCACCGTCACTTTGGCCTTGGTGGAAAAATCTTCTACGAATTCCAGTCCTGCATCACCCATGGTTTTGTAGGAAACTCCGGCGATCTGTGCAGATACGATAGGTATCAGCTCGTCAGCATCGTTGATCTCGCCTATGGCGACCAGCAGTTTCATGGCCTTGGCTGGGCCTTCACCCTCTTCACCGTCAAGAATCCGTTCTTCCTCTTTGGTAAGATACAATTTGCTTTAACCCCTGTAGTGCCGCAGGCCGGACTTGAACCGGCGACATCCACGTCTTCAGCGTGGCACTCTCCCAACTGAGTTACTGCGGCTTGAGAGAACAGTCCAAAGACTAATACGATTTTAAGTTTTTGGGAGGACGGGGGGCAGATCGACTTAGAATCGGTTGAACAGAGGTATGGAAGATCTGTTTTCGGTAAAATTGCCTATAAAGTCCCTGAGAGATATATCGTCCATCTCGCTGCATAGCGCTTCGATGGTTTCTTTGTCCATACCTTCTCTTTTCATGGTTTTTCTAAATATCCTTCTTCTTTTCTTGGACTTTCTTTTCAAGGCTAAATAGAGCCATGCTACCTTAAGTATCAAAGGGGTTGAAAGGAGGATGAATGTCGCTATGACCTTTACTGCAGACATAACATCACTATCCTCCTCCATGGTATCACTCCCAGTCTTCCTTGTCCATCTTTTTCTTGATCTTGGCCTTTATCTTCTCGCCGAGTTCGTCACCGAAATCGCCAGAACCTCCTTCATTACCGAAGGGGCCCATGCCGGACAGTGCTTCCCGTACCAGACTGGTCACATCACGACCCTTCATGAAATCCCGGGTCAGCTGGTAGGCCTGCTCCTTTTCCATACCGGCATCCACCAATTCTTTGTAGAATTTGGCGGTGTTCTTGGCTAAATTTTCGCTGTTCTCCGCGTTGTAAACGGCTTCTATTATCCCCGATATCAGGGACGGAACCGTTTCGTTCAACGTCTTCATCACTTCTTTCAGTTCCTTTATATCTTCCATGTCGTCCATTTTTTACACCTGATGCATATAGGGTGTTCAAACTATATCTTGATACCGAGCAATTTTGCCCACTTGTCTATCACCGTATCGGTCAGTGCGTAGCCTTTTCCGTGGGTATCCTCGACCTCACGGACGATGTTATTGGCCTCCATCATATTCAATCTGTCCCTCACCGTATGCCTTGACGCTCTACCCCGTTTTGCACGTAATCTTTCGGTTATCTGGGTGATGTTCAATGATTTACCTGAACTGAGTAGTACTTCGACGATCGCTTCTTTCACAGGATCATCTATATCCGGCAGCATCGACGGGGAGATCTTACCGTAGCGTTGATATAGAGATAAAAGCCGTATGTACTTCTTCTCTATCTCAGATGATGTAGAGAGTCTTTCCAGCACGTTACGGTGCATGTTCATCAGATTCTCCAGCATATGCTCCAGATTGTTGACCTGCGATCTTAGAGAGCTTATCTCCTCTTGTAGCTCGTCATCTTCTTCGGGCATTCGATCGATAAGAATATGGCAACACAATAAGGTTTTTGGGAAAATAGAACTTGTTCATCCTCATAAATTGTTTATGCTACCCCCATTGAATACAAATCATGAGACTTTTCATCCGGCGGCCTCCAGAAATCCAATAGATACTCGAAGGTTGTACCCATCGTGATATAGTTCGACGGCCAGCCGAAGATACCGATATTGTTAACGATATTCCTCCTGTCCCAGATGATAGTATTTCTTAATTCGTATCCAGCTTTCTCCATCGCCTCTACTACATAGATATGTATGGGAATACGTTTGTTTTTCCACCACATATCTGCAACGTTGATCACATTGTGTCCTTTGTACTTCAGCTTGGGCAGCAGTTTTTGGTATATATGCTGCATCTCTTCGCTGAAATCTTCGATGCTGAGTGTCCCCAGATCGTTTTCGTTCTGGCTGTATTGCTCGACCTTCATATACTGGTCATTTTTTCTTTCGTCACCTCTGCGGCTTTTGTTCTTACGTTTTCTATTCAGTAGATTTGCATAGGGTGGAGAGGTCAACAACAGCGAAATTTGTTCGTCTTCGAAATATTCAAAGGCGTTCCTGGCATCGTCAAATATTGGTATCTGTTCTGTCTTCTCGTCAGAAAGATCCGTGAGTCTGGTCTGCATCAACCGTGAGTTGCATAATTCGATGTAGTCATCATTGATATCGAATCCGACGGCATTGCGGTTCGTGTCCTGGGCAGATACCAATGTAGTACCGCTGCCGACAAAGGGATCTACGATCAATTCTCCTTTGTGAGAAAAAAGTTCTATCACCTTAGTCGATAAAGAAAGAGGGTAGGTAGCAGGATGTTTTTCTTTATCTCTGATGTCTCTTTTTTCATAGTAAAATTCCCATACCCCTAGCTGGGCCTTTATCCATTCCTTGGCCGTCATGCAGTTGATATGTGACTTTTTACAATCGCATAAGCGTTCATAACCTATGTCTAGAGGTGTGTCATATCCTTCTTTAGCATGGTCCACCGAACTTGATTTTTCTTCTAAACCCGTACTTTCAATACTGTTCATGTGATCTCTAAAATCAGATGGTGTTTTAACTACATATAACTTTTCCTGCTACGATGATGACTCTTTTTTGGACAAACAAACCACAAAATACTTTTCACCCTAGCTATAATAGAGGCTCGATAACATGAGCAGAAGATGGGACGGCCCGCTGGAGAAGAAGGGAGATTACGTTTACGAGATACCTCAAAGTTACAAGAAGGGGATGAGAACAAGGGGAGAGATCTTCGCAGACGAGAATTTGATAGAATCTATAATCAGCGATAATGCACCGGAGCAGGTGGCCAACGTAGCTGCTCTACCGGGTATAGTCGGACCTTCGAAGGCCATGCCGGATATACACTGGGGATATGGTTTTCCCATCGGTGGTGTAGCGGCTATGGATATAGAGGAAGGAGTTGTGTCGCCGGGGGGAGTCGGTTACGATATAAACTGTGGTGTTCGGCTATTGAGGACGGATCTAGTCTTTGAAGATGTGAAGGGTAACATAAGGGATCTGGTAAACGAGATGTACGATAACGTACCTGCCGGCGTGGGTAAGAAATCACGTATCCGTCTAAAACGAGGAGATCTCAATAGTGTGCTTGACTACGGCGTTGAGTGGGCTGTAGAAGAGGGATACGGTTGGGAAGAAGATATACTTCATATCGAAGATAACGGAGGTATGAAGAGTGCGGATTCCGATAAGGTGAGTCAGAAAGCTAAAAAGAGAGGTGAACCACAGCTTGGGACGCTCGGAGGCGGAAATCATTTTCTCGAGATACAGAAGGTGGAAGAGATATTCGATGAAGAAACCGCTGATAAGTTCGGGATCAAAGAGGGTATGATCACTGTGATGATACATTCCGGTTCAAGGGGCTGTGGGCACCAGATCGCCACGGATTACATAAAACAGATGGAGAAGGCGGTGCGTAAGTACGATATAGAGCTTCCGGACAGGCAGCTCGCCTGCGCTCCTGTAGATTCTCCCGAGGGTAAGGATTACTTCGCAGCCATGAGCTGTGGGGCAAACTACGCATGGACCAACAGGCAGTTGATAATGCACTGGGTACGGGAAAGCTTTGAGAAAGTATTCGATGACGACGCTAAGGACATGGGTATGCATCTGGTTTACGATGTATGCCACAATATAGCCAAGAAGGAAAAGCACAAAGTGGATGGAAAAAACAAAGAATTGATGGTACATCGCAAAGGTGCCACCAGAGCTTTTACAGCAGGTAGAAAGGAAGTGCCTAAAGAGTACAGAAAAATAGGGCAGCCGGTGATAATACCCGGCGATATGGGAACCGCGAGTTATGTATTGGTTGGGAGAGATACAGCCATGCAAAAAAGCTGGGGATCTACATGTCACGGTGCCGGCAGAGTGATGTCAAGGACCGGCGCGAGAAAGAAGTTCCGCCCGGACCAGGTGGAGAAGGACCTTGGAGATAAGGGCATCTACGTGAAGGCCGCAAGCAAAGAGGTGCTGCAGGAAGAGGCGTCGGGTGCTTACAAGGACATAAACCACGTCGTGGAGATAACACACAACGCCGGCCTGTCTAAGATCGTAGCGAAGATGGTTCCTCTCGGAGTGATGAAGGGATAAGTTTGATATACTCGTGCCGATGTTAACAACGAAAAGGTGGATAAATACATGCAAGGTAAATTATTGGCGGTTTTCACCGTATGCTTTATGCTGCTCGCTATCAGTATAGCTTCACAAGAGATCGACGCAGATACAGATGTTGATAATCCGTGGCCCTTCGTAGGCGGAGATCTGCAAAATACCGGTAGGAGCGATCATGATACATCACATGTTGATGGCGATATATTATGGAATGAAACCATAGCTGATGCTTTAGTACCCTCAGATACGTCTCCGGTATTAGATCATGAAGATAATATGTACTTTTCCGGTGGAAATATAATCATATCTCTGGATAGTTCAGGAGAAAGACGCTGGGAATATTTTTTTGCCGACGGAGAATTGACGGCACCCGGCTTAGGGGCGGATGGTACGGTATATGTAGGTGCCAGGACTGTAAACAGTTTGATCGCCCTTGATAGAGAGGACGGTAGTGTGCTGTGGACCTTTGAAACCATCGGTAACGTGACGACTGCACCCGTGATAAACAATGATGGTGCGATCTATTTTGCAACTCATATAAAGGGAGAAGAAAGCTCTCGCGTATATTCCATCGGCACAGATGGTAATCAACGATGGGTTTTCGATATGCCCAAAGTAGACAATTCTACCAAGGTAAATGCCAGGGTCGCTGTAGGTTCCAACGGTTGGATATATTTTGGTTCATTCGATAACTATGTGTATGCATTAAATCAACACGGAGAGCTAGAATGGAAAACTGATCCTGCCCCTGCATGGGGAACCACTACACAGATATTTTCGTCGCCTGCCATAGACGAAGGAAGGGTGTATGTAGGGACGATAAACGGGATAGCTGCCCTCGATGCTTACAACGGTGAGTCGATATGGCATTTTCCCGATGAAAGACATGAAGAATTCGAATTCGGAGACCAGGTTTCCGTGTGGGCGTCTCCAGCCATCGGGCAGGGAGGAAGGATATACTTCGGCTGCACTTATACGATACCACCGGAACAAGCATATACCAATCCTGTCCGTATGGGACGGATATATGCACTCTATCCGAACGGTGATGTGAGATGGCATATGGATACACAGAATATCATGATGAGTGCTACCCCTGTTGTCGGGAAAGAAGGAACTATCTACATGGGGACCAACGATAGAGCGGTTTACGCTTTTGAGCCGAGCGGAACGATATTATGGAATCGCAGCATAGCTCGAGTAATAGATTCTTCACCTGCGATCGGGTCAGACGGTACCGTTTATTTCGTCACCGGTGGGCCTATTCCCATCGTCTACGCTTTTAGCGGAGATAAAACGCATGAAAATATTGATGGCACCAACAACAACTACCAAAATATGATCATCATATCTGGTGTAGCTATAGCTGTAGTCGTTAGCTTTGCTGCTGTTCATTTGTATAGAAAAAAAGACAGAAAGTGATAAATCATTTTTAATCTTATTTTTCCATAATCTCCTGGCGTCGGACAATCGCCGTATAAAAAGGCTGGTAAATATGCCTCTAAAAATGGAAAATTATATATACACTGAAGTTTTCTGTTACTTAGAAATATACAATGGAGGATTAAGATAGATATGAACAACAAAAGAGCTAAGTTAAAGGCGATAGTGATAGCATTTGCCCTTGTTTTTTCGGGCTTTGCTGCACTCATGCTAGTCCCACAGTCCGTTGCAGCGGCAGACCCTACTGTAACGACTGCGGAAGCGACTGATATAGGAACGACCACCGCAACATTGAACATGGAGTTCGACATGGGCACCTACGATAATGTCACTGCGTTCTTCATGTACAACGTTACTGGTGAGGTACTAGACCAAAGAACCGGCGAGCACGAATATGGTGCAGGTAATACTACACATATGTGGGATCTGACAGATCTTTCCATAGATACTGGATACACATTCAAAGCTGTAGTCGAGTTCTGGAATACGACAGATGCAGCCCACTACACCGAAGAAACTGCAGAGGATACTTTCACCACTGAAGTGGCAACTGTCACCACACTTGCGGCAACCGATGTAGGTGCTACCGTAGCAACTCTGAACATGGAGTTCGACATGGGAGCCCAAGAAAACGTAACAGTTTACTTCAATTACACTGCAGACGCGTGGGCAACATACATGCATACTGACGAGGTAATGTACGAAGATGCTGCAAATGATACTGCACACGAAGATACCTTGACTGGATTGGCACCAAACACCACCTACGACTTTAAGGCTGTTTTAGTGTACAATGATACCGGAGAAGTCGTAGTAGTAGGAGATGAAGTCTCATTCACTACGGAAGTGGCAACTGTCACCACCGTTGACGCAACCCCGGTTTACCCGAAGAGTGCTAAGCTGAACATGGAATTCGAAATGGGCGACTTGGATGAAGTTTATGTGTACTTCCTTTACAATCTAACCGGTGAAACAGTCGAAATTATGGCTGGTAACGTAACCTACGGAGCAGGAAACACAACACACGGCTATACCTTGACTGGATTGGCACCAAACACCACCTATGACTTTAAGGCGGTATTAGTGTATAATGATACTGCCGAGGTCACAATAGAGGGCGATGTCCATAACTTCACAACGCCTCTGATCAGTGTTATGACCAAAGACGCTACAGCAATAACCGCAACCACTGCAACATTGAACATGGAATTCCATATGGGTGACTTTGCTGAAGTAACCGTCTGGTTTGATGACGGCACAGATATGATCACGGGCAGCAATATAACCTACGGAGCAGGTAACACAACACACAGCTTCGTACTTGAAGAATTGATTCCAAACACAGTAAACGAATACAAGGCTGTGTTAGAATACGATAACGAAACCATTGAAGGAGATCTCGTTGAATACATAACCTACTGCGACGTTGCCATAGACGGACCGGCTACGATACTAGCACATGAAGACGCAACTTTCACCGCAGTCATCACCGGTACAGTAGTGAACTATACATGGACTGCCGACAATGTAGAAGTAGGCGAAGATGCAAACAATTTGACTCTTAACTGGACCTCTATAGGCCCAAGGACCATCGGACTCACCATACTCGATGACAAAGGACTCGAAGCTAGCGCAACCTTCGTTGTCGATGTACAGGTAGAAGTGACCATCACCGTAGACGATGGTAATGCAACTATAGAAGGTGCCGATGTTTCATTACGAGGAGATCTAGGTTTCTCTGATGCGAACACGACTGAAGCGGATGGTACAGTAGTATTCACCGTTTGGTCGGTAACAGGAGGAGTACACGAAGACGATGTAGAGGACATGGCATTCGAAGTAACAGCTTCACATGCGGATTACATCCCGAAAACCGAGGAATTCGTAGGATTGGAACATACAATATCCCTTGACGCGGCATCCGAATGGACAGTCGTTATAGGTCCTGTTGTAGATAAAGACGGTATCGCAGTCCCTGATGCTGAAGTAGCACTACACTGGGACGATGGTAACAATACAGGAACTACAGACATGCAGGGCTGGGTCGAATTTACATTCGATTTCAACCCATATCATCTGGACTTCACCGCGGTGATAACTCACGTAGATTACAGGACGAAGACAGTAACATTCACCGGATCAGTATCCGGACAGATAGAACTCTCTGATGAGCCTTACGAGTTCGTCATAGGACCTGTAGTCGATGAAGTAACCGATGAACCCATCAGCAACGCAGCTGTTATCGTAACAGTAGGCGAATGGTCTGAAATGAGTGTTACCGACGAAGATGGGAACGCGTACTTCTACGTACTGGCATTCGATCCTGACGACGTTGCCACATACCATGTAGAGGTTTCACACGCAGATTACGTCACCAAGACTGTCGAAAACTACGAACTCGGAGACATCATAACTCTGGAAACACCTGTTATAGAATACACTGTTAGTGTAGGACCTTTGAAGGACCGAGCAGGTAAGTTCATCAACGACGCTACAGTAACTATATCGTGGAATCCGGAACTGACAGAAACATCCGGTGTCAACGGTATGTACACCTTCGTAGTTGACTTCGACCCCTCGGAAACAGATTTCGAATACACCATATCCCATCCTGATCTGGATGAAGACATAACCGGTACGTTCACCGGTGCAAACTCCGGTTCGATGGATCTGGAAGTAGGCGAAGAACCTAGCGAACCGGCAACTGGAATGTCTATGGCTCTAATAGGCGGACTGGCTGTACTAGTCCTCATTATAATCGTAGTGGTTGTAATGATGATGAAGAAGAAGCCCGCTGAAGAAGTCGGTGAAGAGGAATTCCTGGAAGAGGAAGAACCCATGTTCGAAGAGGAAGAAGATCTCTTTGAAGAAGAAGAGGAAGAACCTCTGTTCGAAGAGGAAGAAGATCTCTTTGAAGAAGAAGAGGAAGAACCTCTATTCGAAGAGGAGGAAGAACTCTTTGAAGAAGAAGAGGAAAATCTTTTCGACGAAGAGGAACTCTGAATTCCAACAACCAAAAACCCCTTTCTTTTTTTAATTTTTTATTGTTCTAAATTAAAAAGTGAGCAGAATCTTTGATTGTGCGATATTTTTCTAATGTGCCATTTGACGGATAGGTTATATTCCGTTTCATTTTCAGTTTGATGACTGTATGTTTGCGCCCCATATAAATATTCTTTCTCCGAGCAGGGTCGTAGGGGAGTGGTACGACCCAGCGCAGGAGTTGGGAGGGTGGTTTGGGATAGGTGTATCATCAGTTTGTCACCTCCTTTATGAGATCGACATATTCCTGTACAAGGGATCTACCCATCCCAAGGGTCGGGGCGATCTGATCAATATTCATATGTTCTGATAGTTTCTTGACTCTTTTATATGCCTTGATGTACCTATCACATGCTTCCAGGGTATGATTTGTCATCCGAGCTATCTCAGGAGTTTGGTATCCCTGTTTGAACAGCCGGACTATGATTTTTTTATGAGTCATCGCTCTTCCGATGTCATGCACGATACCCCTGGTTGGAACGATCTCGTTTGTTTCCTCCATATATTCCCTTATATCCTTGCTTACGGTCCCGGTAGATACATGTAGAAGGAAAGCCACATCACTGTGGGTAAGCAGTGCATCCTGCTCCTTTGCTTCTTTAAACAACCGGACAGCCTTTTCCTTCCTTATCTCCCGATGTGAGAAGCCATTTTCAGCTTTCTTCAGGTCTTCCGCTGTAATGAGACTGAGTATCACCGGAGTAAGGGGTGTGTTCTTGCTGTTCTTACCGTAGCTCGGTTTCTCCTCTGCATCGACCCCATACCAGACGACCTGGCCAACATCTAGTTTCCAAGGCTCTTTGTAACAATCGTCCACCAGCTTCACTAGATCATCGGCAAACATATTCTGTACCCTTTCACCAGCAATGAACTGGTAGTCTCTTTCGACTAGATTTTTTACCCGCTGGTGTAGAGAATGATTCACTTTCCTATCCACCATACTTGATACATTCATCCTTTCGACCTCCTTTCTTTGTCTAACTCTTTTACTTCCTGGATACTCTCGTCCAGAGTTTTTTTTCGAAAGATGTCCTTTATACTGTCAAGGCGTTCCTGATACTCTTCTCCGCCAAACCTATCTATCAGTTCTTTGTATTCTTGAACAGTCTTTATCGAAGTGCCTGAGATCATCCTGATCTCGTTATCTGAATAACCTTCTTCAGATAATGTGAGTACACGTGCGAAGGCTTTCACATATCTCATTATCGCCTCAGGACTATGCCTGGTCCTACGTGCTATGTCTGTATATTCATAGTCCAGCAGATATAACTCGACGATCTTCTTTTTGTGTGACTCACCTGGACCGATATCCTTCCATTTTCCTCTGGTTGGTACGCTTTCTTCAGATCCTTCTATCTGCTTGATGTGTCTAGATATAGTCCTTCTACTCTCTGCAAGGATAAGAGAAAGATCTCCTTGTGTGAGAAGAGTGCCTTGATCAAGGGCCTGATTGGTGATCCTTACGATCCTATGTTGGAGCAGTCCCCTCTGCCCATCACGTGAACAAACGATCGCATCGTTGGGTGAATATACGGTCAGCTTTACAGGTTTCAAGAACATCTCTTCCACTGGTACTCCAGGCGGGACCTCTGTACTTACAGCTTGGAATACGATCTCTCCCTCGCCTCTGATACCTCCCATATATAGATCAACATAATGTTTGAACATGCTCGTCAAGGAGCGACAGACCGCCCGTGGAAATTCGTATTCCCTTCTTAGCTCACTGTACATCTGCTGTTCTATCCTACGATTGAACGTGGATAGGAACTCCTCTCTTATCTCGGCATCCCGAAGATGATCATATTCTTCTAACATCGATATCACATATCGGTTACATATTTTTCTGGATATAAACCTACCCGACATATGACACAATTTTTAATTTTTTTGTTTTTTCAAATTAAAAAGTAAGCAGAATCTTTGATTTAGAAGCTATTTTATATTGTTTTGGTTTTTGAAATATTCAGAATCTTCTGCCTAAATTACCTATGAAAAGACTTAGTACCGATTCGCGCAAGTCACTGGCGATCATACACTCCACGAATTCCTTGGAATCTTCTTGTGATAATTTAACGATATCTTTGGGTATCCCTTCGACCAAAGGGCCAAGGTCATTTTTGTTCTCCACCATCAATGTGAATACTTCCGCGCCCCTCTCTTTACCCAATTCAAGCTCCTTCCAAACCACGTAGGTAAACTTGCCCGATACGGCCATACCCACCACTGCATCGGCACGATGTATCTGTTCCCGTATATCGTGTCTTAACCCTAAATTCGCAGGATTGATCACTTCTTTAGGGTTCAGCTCCTTCAACATCTTCATGCATCTTCTTTCAGTCTTAGTACGGTGTGAAAACACAGGATGACTGAAGTATACTATTTTTTCTGCGAAGGCGTCTTTTTTCTTATAAGTCATCGTTCTTTACCTTCCTTTTCTTCAACAGGTGATCTATAATCATGAAATGGTAAGTCCATCCTATCTATATCTTCTGCCATGTGATCGAGTGCATTACTGTACGAGCCGTAGATAAAGATTATGCCCGAGAAGCTTAGAACGATAGCGGGAATAAACAGGAGTGCATAGGGGTAAGATAGATATTCAACGGTATATTCCATCTCCATTTTGCCGTGCTCGAAATAGGGTTTTATAAATGTGGCATTCTCCTGCAGCGTCAATTCTCTGCTTTCGCCACCCATAACTGTGAAATTATGCAGGGGATTATCATAGTCTATATCCTCACCCAATACAACAACTGTGGCAGTAGCGTTTTCTCCGTTATAATAAGAAACGGATAGATTGTTAGAAAGAGCTCTGTATGGAGAATATAAATTTACAGGTTCTAGATATTCATCTTCTGCTGCATCCCATTCATATGTTTGAGTAACAGTTTCGATGGAGATATAGATGGATATGAAGGACAAGAGTACTGCAAGAATCATCAATATAACTCCTAACTTAAATCTGCGGGCCGACACCATATAAGTCCAGATGTTTTTCGCTCTTTCAGGCTTCATTCTTGCACTATGATTTAAGGAACTAGACTATTAATGCTTCTATACTTGGTTATTCGAATTTTGATTCTACGAAATCCTTACCCTTTATGATCTCTTCTCCAGCTACTTTACCGTCGTCAGTGAGTTTCTTTACCTTGACCTTGAACTCTATCTCGCCTGCGAAGTGGCATTTAGCAAGATGCCCTTTCTTTCCAGGTTGTTTGTTCTTCGGCACTTTCTTCTTGCAGATCACTTTTGCATAAGGACAGCGCGTGTGGAATCTGCATCCACTCGGAACATTAGTTCCCGATGGAATCTCGCCTTTTATCGGTATCTCTTTTATGCGGTCCAATCTATCGGGTTCTGGTTCGGGAACCGCTGTAAGTAAGGCCTGGGTATAAGGATGTAAGGGATTGTCGAGTACCTGCCCTGTGGGGCCCTGCTCGACGAGATCTCCAAGATACATCACTCCGATATGATCTGTAAAGAATCTGGTAGTAGAAATATCGTGTGTGATATACAGATATGTGAGGTCTATCTCATCGATAAGATCCTTCATCAAGTTAAGTACTTCTGCACGAACGGAAACATCTAGCATGGAAACCGGTTCATCGGCCACTATGAAATCAGGGTTGAGTATAAGACACCTCGCTATAGCAACTCGCTGTCTCTGACCACCGGACAGCATATGTGGGTATCGATCGATGAACTCCTCCGGTGGTGTTAGTCTGACCTCTTCAAGAGCATTCTCTATCATCCCTCTCCTCTCTTTCATCGTGGAGCCGATCCCATGTATTAGTAAAGGCTCTTCGAGTATGTCGAAGACTTTGAATCGGGGGTCGAGGGAAGAGAACGGGTCCTGATATATCATCTGTGCTGTTCTGCGATATGCTTTTAATTCTCGAGTGTCGTCAAGTTTGGTTATATCGTGTCCCTTGACTTTTAGTTCACCTGAAGTTACATCGATAAGCTTCATTATGAGCTTACCTACGGTAGTTTTACCGCAACCGGATTCTCCCACCAATGCCATAGACTTTTTGTCATATATGTCAAAATCTATTCCATCTACGGCACGAACTTTCAGAGGTGGTTTCCTCTGTAACTTCTGCATAAAGCTTTGAACTATAATGAACTCTTTCTTTAGATCCCTTGCACTTACGATAGTCTTGGGCATGTTCAATTACCCCCTTTATCGTACAGGTGGCATTTTACAAGTACCCCGTCGACATCGTATTCATCCGGCTCTTCCTTATTACATCTATCAAAGGCATGCTCGCACCGGGGATGGAACCTGCATCCTTTAGGCGGATTTGTCAGTTCTGGTGGTGATCCTGGTATATACTCCAACCTATCGATGTCCACGTGGAGTCGAGGTATAGCTGCGATGAGTTTTTTGGTGTACGGATGTTTAGGATCTTTGTATATCTGTTTTGCATCTCCGATTTCGACTATCCAACCAGCATACATCACGGCTAGATCATCCGATATCTCTGCAAGAATACTGAGATCGTGGGTTATGAATATCATACCGTTGTCCAACTGTTTCTTTAGAACCTTGAGATCGTTCATTATATTCGCTTCTACTACAACATCGAGTGCAGTCGTAGGCTCGTCTAGTATGACGACATCGGGTTCCAGCAATAGAGCGGTGGCGATGATTATACGTTGTTTTTGACCGCCGCTCAGCTCGTGGGGATACCGGTAGAATAATTCAAAATCGAGATCCACCATATCTAGATACTTTTTACATATCTCATCTGCTTCGTCGCCGGTAATATCCATCAGATACTGAAGAGGTTCCTTCATCTGATGTCCGACGGTGTAAACAGGGGTCATTATATCCATAGCACCTTGGAAAACCATGGAGATCTTTTGCCATCGTAGCTTTTTGCGGGCGGTGTTTTCGTCTAACTTAGTCACTTCCATCCCGCCGAGATTTATGCTGCCGCTCACGATCCTGCCCGGGGGCTGTACCATCCGAAGTAGAGAATAGGCCATGGTGCTCTTACCACAGCCGCTTTCTCCGGCTACACCTAGAGATTTACCTCCCCTAAGTTGGAATGAAACATCATCCAATGCCTTGACTACTCCCTTGCTTGTAAAGTAATGTGTGCTCAAGTCTTTAACGTCCAATATGAGTTTTTCCGTCATCTTTATCACCTCTGCCTCATCTTCGGATTTACCACACGCTCAAGTGCCATACCTGTAGTGATGAAGCCAAATCCAAGAAGGGTTAAGCCTAAACCTGGTAATAAGACCCACCACCACTGACCAGAGATAGTTGCATTAAATCTGTTAGCTTCTGACAACATTCTGCCCCAAGTGACAACCGTAGGATCTGCTAAACCGAGAACACTGAGGCCAGCTTCTGCGATAACTACCATAGGTATCATCAAAGCTCCTTCTGCTATTGCATAAGGAAGTAGTTGTGGTATCATGTGTCGAGTGATGACTCGACCACCGCTGGATCCCAAAGATTGGGCTGCTTCAACGTATGTATCCTGGCGTATCTGTATGCCTCTGGCACGTATGATTTTCGCCAGACCGCGCCATCCGAGTATCACGTAGATCAGCACTAATATCCATATAGATCGCCCTATGGCATACATGGTGATAACAAGAATTGGGAATATGGGTATACCCAACAATATCTCGTTTGCTCTCTGCATTATCTCGTCAACCCAACCACCGTAATATGCGCTGGTCATACCGTACAACAATGCGATCCCGATGGAAGATAAAGAAACTATCGTCCCTATAAGAAGGGCGTATTTGGCACCGTGTACCCAACCCATGGCCAAGTCCTTTCTGTTGGAGTCTGTGCCCATCAAACCGTACTTCATGCCTCTGAAAAGCACTCGTGTCTCGTCTTCATTGTATTCATCAACACCGATGGCTTCTATCTCCAAAACATACTCACCTTTGAGTGATTCCGGGTCCTTGAGGATGTTTTCATTCAATTTTGCGAATGGGATCATTTGAACATTCACCGATTCCTGACCGGGAGGAGTTTCATCTTCCGGGAAAAATTCGCGATGTGTATTCAAACCGAAATTATAAGAACTATCTCTACCTGTGACGGATCTCAGTGAGAACCTGAAAGAAAAGGTCCCATTGGTTACGATAACATTATCATCTACAAATTGTATCGTTTCGCCGTCCGGACGATGTAGGTCGATAAACAACCTTACCCTGTTTTCCCTACTAGTACCAGCTACAAAGACTGTGATGTCTGATGGCGGATAATCATAATCATTTTTATAATTATACCTGAGAGTCATGTAGGTTCGGTCTATCTCATCGTAATCTTCACGTATATCGTGGGGTGCTCTTGTTCCAGGCAAAATATAATCTGCCCATGTCGGTGCCGCGCTCCGGGGATTGTCCTCCCATCGCCCTGGATTGGCCCATTCTCCATCCGTGTCCGGTGCGAGCCATGGAGACATCAAAGATACGACAAGTAAGAAGATTATTATCCCTAATCCTATCATACCCATCCGCTGTCCTCGGAACTCACTCATTATGCCCATAGCCCGTTCTTTGATATCCTCTATTCTAATGCTCATATCTTGATCACCTCACACCTTCTTCTCCGCTCCCACTTCAACTCTCGGATCAAGGAATCCGTACAACATATCTGCTATAAGATAACCGACAACCCATAACAACGTGGTTATGAAAACAATACCCATTATAACTGGCATATCTGATTCTGCGAATATAGCTGTTCTTAGAAGGTATCCCATCCCGGGCCAGTTGAATATTACTTCAGTGATCATCGCACCACCTATAGACATCAAGAACGATAAGATCGCACTGGTTACTATAGGAGGAGCTGCTGTCTTTAACGTGTGCCCGTAGATGACTTTTCTCTCCGGCACTCCCTTTGCTCTAGCAGCCATGATATAATCGTCTTGGAGTACTGATGTTACCATGTTTCTTGTAGCCCATGCGCGACCGCCTATGCTAACGAATATGATAGTTCCCAAGGGCATAGCCATACGTATCAAAATACCTTTGTAATACTCGTATCCCGTTTCCGTAGGGAATGGATATGATGCTGCTGGGAACCAGCCTAATGAAAATGCGAAAACCAATATTACAAGCATCCCTACCCACCACATAGGCAAACTCGCCGTTAGGATACCGAATATGGACAGAGCCTTATCTACTTTGGTTCCGGCTACTTGAGCTGCCTTCAAGCCCACTCCGATCCCCAAAAGGATCGATATGACTGCTGCCGTTGTAAATAGTAATATTGTTCGGGGCAGATAGTGCATTATTATAGTTGTGACTCGTGCATCCGAAGCCCCGTAATACGTTCGAGATGTAGAGTCCCCCAGCCTAAAGGTAAACGTATCCCAAGTTCTAGTTAAAACTTTCTCTATAAAAGGATCGTTTAAGCCATGGATATCCTCTAACCTTGCCTTTTCCTCCCTAATAAGCTGATTTCTTTCCTCAGTGGAAAGTTCGGCAGGAAGACCTCCTGCATACGCTCTCACTTCATCAGCTATCTTTCCTTCCGCCATTCTATCGGCCATATTACTGTACAAAAGTGCGATGATCAATACTACTATGAACAATACGACCACCGCGTTGACCGACCTTAATATAAAGTATTTGAACGATGCTGGCATTTTAATCAGAAGAGCTATTGCAAATAAAAATATAAAAGGTTTGGGGTAAACATATCAATGAACTGGTACACTACCCCTCAATAACCAACGATTTAGATGATATGTAAGACAAAGATTCTGCTTATTTTATTATTTAAGAGAACAAAAAATTAAAAAACTTACCAAAATCAAAGATTTTCGATATTTTATTATTTTAGAAAAACAAAAAAATAATAAAAAGAAAGGGGTTTGGGTGTTTTTTAGTACTCCTTCTTTTTGTGGTATATCGCTACAGCCACAATAAGAGTGACAGCCATCAGTGCAAAGGCAAAACCAGGAGTATCATCCACGTCTTCGCCTTCTACAGTAACTACCACTGACTGATCACCGAATTCTACAAGGTATTCACCAGCGTTGTTGAATGTGTGCGTCTCGGTCGAGTCTGCGGTTTCGCCTGCCGGTACGGTCAATGTATATCTTGAACTACCGTCGACAAAAATGCTTACTGTTTGTGCCGTCTCACCTACATTCTCTGCACTTACGGTGATTGTTACCTCGAGAGGAGCATCCCCGCTTGTCGGGCTAACAGACAAGTCGAAGTTTTCGAGTCCTTCTGGTATCGGTTCGGTTTCTTCGACTACTTGGATACCTGCTGTAGCTATAGAGAGTGCTATCTGCCCATCTAGAAGAGCTGTGATCCGAGCCTCATAGAGTCCGGGGTCAAGGTCTTCTCCGGGTATAGTTACCTCAAAGTAGGAGTTTACCAGTGATACATCTTCTGTTGTGTACACCGATTCTCCATCCTGTGTTAGCGTTGCAGTAACTTCGTAGTCATAGGAATCTGTAAGATCCCTAGTTGCCTTTACAGGATATTCTTCGGCTACTCTTGCCCTTACACTCAGGTCTATGTCGTCCCCGACATTGACCCTTCTCGGTGCAGACAGTGTACCAAGTCTCAATCTTGCGATGGCAAGCTTGTCTCTCCAGTAATTTTCTGGCCATGGGTACCCGTCATCTTCGCCCCATCTTTCGAACTCGATGACCAGATTTGCTGGATCGTGTAGGGTCAGCTTGAAAGGTCCGTGGGTTATCCAGAAGTGCTCATAATCGGCGTAGAAATCACGGATGTCGCCTATATCAGCGTCTACATCTGCTGAGTCCAACGGTATAGGACAACCATTTTCAGCCTTTAGATAAGGTGGTACCCAGTCTTCAGTGGCCATGTTCGCGAGT